>PKCN01000393.1 GCA_002862205.1 Planctomycetaceae bacterium
CGTTTAAATCGGCAACGTTTAAATCGGCAACGTTTAAATCGGCAACGTTTAAATCGGCAACGTTTAAATCGGCAACGTTTAAATCGGCAACGTTTAAATCGGCAACGTTTAAATCGGCAACGTGCCTGATGTTGAACGACAGAGCACCTATTGCCCGTCTGCCAAAAGGCTTTGGTGCATCGTGACTGGCATCAATTGAAGAGGCACATCCCTGATGGAAACTGTTGCCATCGTTGTGCCTTTCACATTCCCGGTCGCTTTGAGCCTGAAGCAGGTTGGTGGGGTCAGCAAAGGCAACGCGTCTCCATTGCCCCAAACCGTTCAAACCGCCAGTGCTGTTGAAACTGACAAAGCAGCCCGAACGAATTCAACCTGCTCGAGGGGGCCAACACATTCAGAATCGGAAACAACGCAAATGAACCTGCAAACATCGACCCCACCTCTGACACAAGCTGAGCTGAAATCGATCCACCAAACGGCATGTCGTCTCGTCATAGCAGCAGTCAGGAACGAGGTATTCGCCGCGCATACAGCACTTGGAAAAATCGCGAATTAGACGTCACAGGAACCTTTGTCACGCTAAAAATAGGCAATACCCTTCGAGGTTTCTGTGGGATGCTGGGAGCCTCCATTTCTCTGGCCAAAGCGATTGCCGATTCTGCAACACAAACCGCGTTGAACAACCCGAGAATGGCTCCAGTCACTTTCATCGAACTACCATAGCTCACACTCTCGACTTCCGTTCTTGACACTCCACTGTCGATTAATCTGATGAGTGAGGAGCAGATCAACTCCATCAAAACTGGGCAGCGTGGGCTTCGTGTCCGCCAGAAAAATCATACGTGTCTTTGAGTGCCAATTGTGGCAAAAGAAGAGGGCTGGAATACTCGAAAATCTCTCGTTGCAGTTTGCAACAAATCAGGACTTGCAGCAGCAATCTGAAAATGTGCGGATACTCTGGTCAAAAATTTTTATGAAATGGCTTATTCAGCCAGTTTCATCTCCTTGAATAATGAACCGCAAGAGCCCGCACTGAGCCAGAAAAATCTACGGAAACTCACGCTCTGGATAGAATCAAATTTAGCCGCAATGCAACCCGGTGTTACTCAGTGTTGCTACGCAACCAAGGTGAACAGCGAGAGTTTTGCTGGTGTCGCCCTGCTGGTATCTGACGACTCGGATCAGGAATTTGGTTTGATGCAAACCGTTATCAGGAATGGAATGCCTCTCCAGCCCAGCGTATTCCTTTCAACCGAGGCAGAAGCAAAGCATTTCGAAGGCTTGAAAGAAGGTGGTAAAAAGTGAATCACCACAGCGATTCTCTCACACCTGATTCATCATGGCCTTGACGGTCACTTCGACACCAAAGAGGTGAGCCCTCAGGCCCGCGATATTCTCGCGACTGATGGCCAACGCTAGATCCCTTATCGATGATCCCGAAAAATGTGTAAACGAACTCGTACACGGGGCCCTCGGTGCTGAACGTTTTGGAAAAGGGTGCTTCATGATTTATTCAGCAAAATGTGACTCGAGCTTCACTCGCTTTTCGGTTTCTTCAGGTGCTCCATCCATTGCACCTGCCCCCGAACGCGGACGTGCAGTCGCTGGAATTTCCTACCCCAAGGGAGACTCAGATCGCGAATCTCTGATAGATGAAATCTTGGATCAACTTGCCACGAACCAGCATTCCCTTGCGCAACGCCGACCGGTCAACTCAGCCATGGTCCCACATGCCGGAATTCGGCATTCCGGCCATATCATGGCCGATGTGTGGTCACGAATTGACCTACCCCGTGACATTCTCATCCTGAGTCCAAAACACACTTCCGATGATGTCACTTGGACAGTCGCGCCGCACGAAAAGTGGGCATTGTCTGATTCCGAAAGCATCTCAGGGAACTTGGAATTCGCAACCATGCTCGCTGAACATGTGCCAGGCTGAATATGTGCCAGGCATGGAACCGGACTCGGCCATACATCGCCCAGAACACGGAATCGAAGTTCAGTTGCCATTTCTGTATCGGTTTGCCCCCGATTCACGGATCACGGCCATCGCAATGGACGATGCAGCCCATTCAGATTTACACGAAGCAGCGCAAGCGTTGGCAGCCCTGATCAAGCGTCTTCCCAGACCACCACTGCTTGCAATCCGCAGTGCCATGAATCACTTCGCTCAAAATGGGAAAAAACCGTGGACGGGACCAAATCGCGTAGGAAAGACTCACTGCGATGAATTCTCAAGGGCTTTTCGATACCTGCAAAAAAAAGAGCATCTGCATGTGTGGCCAAATTCCTGCCGCACTTATTCTTCTAACCTTGCATTACATGCAGGCCACGGGCAATTACCGAAAAATCGCATATGCATCATCCGCGGAAGTCTCTGGTGACGTATCCAGAGTGGTTGGCTACGCCAGCGTACTTTTCTAGATTGTGTGTGTAGGAAACTGAAACCGTTGATCTACCATATCCCGTTCACTTGGTGGTGATTCGATTTCATTCCGCCGAATCACGCGTTCCATCAAACCACCTTTGCCCGAACTGAGAAATTGATGTCTGACAAGGTCCTCATCATCGTAGGCGATGCTACCGAAACTCTGGACACCATGTACCCGTATTATCGCTTACAGGAAGCAGGGTTTACCCCCGTCGTGGCAGCTCCCGAACAGCGTCTCTATCAAATGGTGATGCACGAGATCAAGCCGGGGTGGACCATTACGAAAGAGTGGGAAGGCTATACGATTCAGGCCGACATCGCCTTCGCGCAGATCAACCCCGAAGAGTACGTCGGCATCTTGTTCAGTGGCGGCAGGGCACCCGAATACATTCGCTACGACAAGGATCTGGTGCGAGTGACAAAGCATTTCTTTGAAACCAACAAGCCCGCGGCGAGCGTTTGCCACGGAGTTGAGATTCCGGCTTATGCAGACTGTGTCCGCGGTCGTCGCATGGCCACCGTTCCAAAATGCAAATTCGATCTGGAAGTTTGCGGTGGCATTTTTGTCAATGAAGCCTGTGTCATTGATGGCAATCTGGTAAGCGGACGTACATTTCACGACAACGGGCACTATGTGGGACCATGGATCAAATTGCTTGAACAAGCAAGAGACGCCTAACGGCTGCATCAGCATCGATTGACGTCCGCCTACGTGGGGCGCTGAGGCTTGTCCTGAGGCTTCTCCTGAGGCATGTCCTGAGGCACAGAAGTGGCAATCACCTGCGGAAAGATCCAGCAATTTCTGCTTTCGAAAAAGAGAGCAGCCTGCGGGACGCTTTTTTGTTATTCTCAAGCACTCTGATACCGTACTTCCCATGGTCCCGAACGCATGTCATCCATTCTCCCGATCATCGATGCTGGGCTGCCCACGGGAGTCGTCGAGCCATTCGCATCACGTGTTGCTCGCGAGGCAGCCACACTGACTCGTAGTACGTTGATTGACCTGCAAATCAATCTTGGCAAACTTTGCAACCAGACCTGCACCCACTGCCATGTAGATGCAGGTCCAACAAAAACGGCCGAGAACATGACTCCGCAAACTGCAAAACGCATCTGCGAACTGGCAGACAGGTGCGAATCGCTCACAGCGGTCGACCTGACCGGTGGTGCTCCTGAGCTCAACTCAAGCTTTCGCAAACTTGTGCGTCACTTTCGCAACAGTGGCTTGAGGATCACTGACCGCTGCAACCTCACCATCCTCTCGGAACCCGGACAGAAAGACTTGGGTGATTTCCTTGCCTCACACCAAGTCGAAATTGTCGCGTCATTACCATGCTACCTCGAAGACAATGTTGATGCACAACGTGGCTCGGGTGTATTCCAACGCAGCATCGAGGGGCTGCAACAACTCAATGCGTTGGGCTATGGTCAAAGTAACAGCGAGTTAAAACTGAATCTCGTTTTCAATCCAACCGGACCAGCACTGCCACCAGACCAGACGGTTCTGGAAAGAGATTACAAGCGCGAACTGAAGAAACGCTACGATGTCGAATTCAATCGCTTGTTTGCGATTACCAATATTCCCATCAAACGATATGCAAAGTTCCTGAAGAAGCGGGGAGTACTGACAGATTACATGCAAATGCTCGAAGCAGCGTTCAATCCACAGGCCGTACGTGGAGTGATGTGCAAAGAGATGCTCTCGATCGGGTGGGATGGACAGTTATTCGACTGTGATTTTAACCAGATGCTTGGGATGCCGGTTGCCGGAAGGTCATCGCAGACGGTATGGAACATTGACTCATTTGACCAATTCATTCACCAACGCGTTGCAGTCGCTGACCACTGTTACGGCTGTACTGCCGGCGCAGGCAGCAGTTGCGGTGGTGCTGTTACCTGAACTAGAACCCGAACGAAAAAGATAGACATGTCCAACACGCTCGACACTGAAAATGCTGTCCGCGAACGATATTCAGCGGCAGCGCAGCAGCGGGAAGCTGAACTCTGTTGCCCGGTGGACTATGACGCGCAGTATTTGAAGATCATCCCACAGGAAGTCATCGACCGCGACTATGGCTGCGGAGATCCTTCGAAGTGGATTCAGCCGGGTGAAACGGTCCTTGATTTGGGAAGCGGAGGGGGAAAGATCTGCTTCATTGCGACACAGGTCGTGGGCCCAGAAGGAAAAGTGATTGGCGTGGACATGAATGACACCATGCTGCAACTCGCTCGGCAAAGTCAGACCGAAGTCGCTGCCAAGGTTGGTTACGACAACGTGCATTTTCACAAAGGAAAAATTCAGGACATGGCCATCGACCGCGACCGCATCGATGCCTATCTGGCAGAACACCCCGTCACCAACGAGTCTGGCCTGCAGGAACTCGAGTCGATGCTCCAAAGCATGCGGAAAGAAACCCCCATGATCGCCGACAATTCCATCGATGTCGTTGTAAGCAATTGTGTCTTGAATCTTGTTGATGCATCCGAAAAAGAACAGTTGTTTCAGGAAATATTCCGCGTCCTCAAGCCAGGCGGACGTGCGGTGATCAGTGATATCGTCAGCGACGAGTCAGTGCCGCAACACCTTCAAAATGATCCCGAACTGTGGAGCGGATGCATCTCAGGAGCGTTTCAGGAAACCGAGTTCCTGAGAGCATTTGAGAGAGCAGGATTCTATGGATGCGAGATGCCGGTCCTGCAGGAGAAACCGTGGCAAACGGTCGAAGGAATCGAGTTCCGATCAGCTACCGTCATCACCTACAAAGGTAAAGAAGGCCCGTGCGATGACTACAACGAAGCAGTGATCTACCGTGGACCTTTCACAAAGGTGCATGACGACAGTGGAAATGTTTTCCGCCGCGGTGAGAGGACTGCGGTCTGCCGTAACACCTTCACTCTCATGACACGAGCTCCCTACGCCGAGAATTTCATCCCCGTCCCACCGCATCAAATCGTGCAGGACGCCCATGCTAAACCGATGACCTGTGACGGGCATGAAAGATCACCCAAGGTCACCAAAGGCATGAGTTACGATCTTACAATCGTTGGCGATGACTGCTGCGGCACAAGCGACTGCTGCTAAGTGTTCCAACGGACCCTAACAGAGCAACAAGAATACTATTGGATGCGTGACTTGACCAGAACGCGTGCGATCTGTCATTTCCGGAGCGCAGTCGGAATGTTTTTCGTGCCAATCAAGATCGTGTGATCAAGCGAAATTCTCAACCACGCCGACACCCTGCACGCCAGACTCGCGAAGTCGGTAGGAAAACTCGTTGATTGCCAGCGTATCAGTCCGAGTCATGTCGCGCACGATAATCGCACTGTCTACAGCAGACGCACACTGGTGAATCTGTGTCGATTGTGATGTCGGTCCATCGAGGATGATCAGCTCAAATTTGTCTTTCAAGCGGTCGACCAATTGAACGACTTCGTAACCTGTAGCGGCGTTTTTTCCTTTTGGTGGCATCAAGGGAATCAGCGTCACACCATCTTCCACCGCATGAACCGCGACTTCTTTGATCGGCAATCCTGCGCGAATGGTATCAACCCAGCCGTACTGCAATTCCAGCCGTAGCTCATTGGCCAAATCCGGCTGTTCAATGTTCGCATCCACCAGAGCCACACGTTTACCTGCTGCTGCGGCGGCCATGGCCAATCCTATAGCGACACTGCTACGTCCTTCGCCAGTTTTGGTGCTGGTGATAATCACGCTATTGAGCCCCGACTCTATCGCATCGGATATCCGCTCAGCGATCTGCTGAAATAGACTGCCCTCAAAAAACAGGTCTGCGACCGTTGTCGGTACGTCCAGCACATCAACCTCCCAGACGGCCTGAAAAGGCTTAAGCCCACCCTGCTGATTGACCTGATCCGGATGCACAGAAGCTGCCTCAGCGACCTGCTCACAGGAGGAACTTGATTGGTTACTTTCCTGCCCGGCCGCAGAAGCAGTATCAAATCGTTGCGAATCGGGTGACATTTCAGCACCACCCAAGGCGGCTGCAGCAAAAGGATTTTCGATGATTAATTCAGAAACTTCTGTATCAAGTTCCCGAACATCGCTATTGGCCGCCGATCCCGACAGGTGCTCACATGGCTGTTGATCAATTGTTGGCGATTCGTTTTGGAGTGTAAACCCGGAGGCCAGACTGGCGGGATCCGCTTGCCGCATCCCTCGCAATACTTCTTCAGGATCGACGTTGCTGATTTCGTCATTTACGAAACTGGCAGCATCAGTGAATGTCGAAGCATACGCATCTTGAATATGATGAACGAAATTCCCCGACTGCCCCTTCGCTTCTGCATCATTTCCGTTCGTTTTCGGAGCGATGGGGTCCGCATCTGTTTGGACATCTTGCATGCCTGTATCGCCATCACGCAGTTCAAACGAATGGAACTGGTCACCCGTCAATGCTTCGAGATGTGGTCTTGGAATTCCATTTTCCGCATAGTCTGCGCGGGACACCTGATCAGCATGTTGATCAACCCACACACGGGCTGTCGACGCTACCGACTGATCTAAGCGCAGCCCTCCGACCCCATCATCATCAGAAGCGGGGCTGTGTCCCTGCGGCTGCATGGTCTGAGCAGACTCGATTCCCTGCGGCGCTGGAGATTCTGAGCCGGTGCCTCTCAAAGGAGTCTCGCCAGGCTGATCACTGGCGAATCGTCTTCGTGAAAACGTTTTGACAAAAGTTTGATCACTCATAACAAACAGAATCAGTTGGAAGGTGATGGATAATTCGGGCTAACTGTGCTACCTGAGGAAACACGGGGAAAATACTTCGACCAATCAGTGATACCGGCGGGTGTAGCCGTTTGCTGATATCTGGAATTCTGAATTTCTGGTACTGCAATCCCATAACCGGTTGGTTGCCCGGTTTGTCTTGGCTGGCTGGGCTGCGACGAAAACTGATTTGCACGGTTAGCCGCTGCGCTGGCAGGAGAGGCGAGCGACGCTTGCAGCTGCGGAAACTGTCCACCTGCAGAACCTGACTTGGTAGCGACAACGGAAGCTTTCGAATCGGATCCCCCATTCGATTCCACAGGCTGGCTGAGCAAAGCACTACTGGTGTCGACACTCGTGGCAACCTTAATTTCTTCCGATGCCAACAAGGAACCACTAGCAAGCTCGCCTTCGGGCGTCTCAGCACCCACCAAAGTACGATCAGTCTCTCGAATTGGCATGATCTCGGGATCACCGTCGACCGGGGTGTTGGGTAGGCTGATCTCATCTCCAGAATCGTATTCGAGCCAATCACGACCATCTGCAAGCGATGCATCAGGGGGATCATTTTTGCCTGCACGACCGGTGTACAAGGCAGCGGCAACTACAACCAGAAGCAGGGCGACCACAATTCCGTGCGAGCCGATGGAATCCATCCATGATCGTCCGGCCGGCCTGTCTGTCGAAGCGAGTGGAGTCACTTCAGCACCATCGGAAGACGACTGATTCCCCGCATAACGCGAAATTGACTCGCGGTTGATACCCTCTGATCGACCGTTGGCCGGGGTTTCGACGCCATCGACGACTGCAGGCGGTGTTGGGAAACGTGGTTGATCGTCGCTTTGTCTTCGCTGCGGCGCAGGATCAGCTCGGTCGTGCATGGCGGAATCTAACCCTGCCAGCTTCTCGGCAGATTCCGTGTTTCCGAACGGCATCTCAGCCACCCGACTGGTAAAATCCTGAGAATTCGGGGTTGATGCAACTCCCGAGTTCTCGGTTAGTCCTGCTGCTCTTGGACTATCGATACGCAAATTTGGAAGCTGGAAAAGGGTGGGAGGCAAAGCACTCGAAGGACCAGACAGCCTGGCCAAATCGGGATTTCCTTCGGAGAATTGCGGTATTTCCCCCTCATCTGGCCATTGTGGCGAGACGGTCATGCGATCTTCCTGAATGGTCGAGTTCTGGATGGTGGAAGTCGAGAGGCGGTGAGACGGGTGAACCCGTCTTTGCCACGTTTCTCGAGAGCCGGAAAGCACTTGTGCGATCTTTCTGCATCTGCGGAATAGCCAAACTCAGACGCTGAGGCAAGATTGAATATGGATCTCTTTCAGTTCGGGTTGTGAATCAGGAGCGTTGAAACGAAACTATTAGCAATCCAATCGATACATTTTCGTGAAACTGGCCCCCCGAATGCCCCAAGCCAATACTGACCTTTCTCTTCTTTCCCACCTGATTCGCGAGCGAATTCTGCTTTTGGATGGTGCTATGGGCACGATGATCCAGCGTCTGAAGCTGGATGAGGCAGCCGTCCGTGGAGATCGATTCGCAGAGCATCACAAAGATCTTAAAAACTTCTCGGACATTTTGTGCCTGACGCATCCTGAGAAGATCACAGGCATTCACCATGCTTATTACGAGGCGGGCAGCGATATTGTCGAAACAAACTCCTTTGGTGCATCACCTGTCGGGATGCTGGAGTTTGATTTGCCAGTGGAATTGGTTGATGAAATCAATCTCGCGGCCGTCAGCTGCGCCCGCAAAGCTGCTGATGAGTGGACAGAGCGGACCCCAGACAAGCCTCGTTTTGTGGCTGGATCGATCGGTCCAACAACCAAGCAAACAGCAATCAGTACCAACGTTGATGACCCCGCTCACCGTGACACGACCTTTGACGAGATGCGATCCAGTTATCGCATGCAAGTTGATTCGTTGGTAAATGCCGGGGTCGATATCCTGCTGCCTGAGACCGCCATCGACACACTCAACCTCAAAGCGTGCCTTTTCGCGATTCAAGACTTTTTTGATGCAGGTGGTAAACGCGTGCCCGTCATGGTCAGTGGCACGTTCGACCAGGGCGGTCGGACCTTTGTAAGTGGACAAAGTGTCGAAGCATTCGTGACATCGCTTTCTCATTTCCCGATGTTGTCGATTGGAATGAACTGTGCACTTGGTCCTGATGTGATGCGATCACACATCGAAGAAATGTCCCAATCGACAGCCATTCCCATCAGTTGCCACCCGAATGCCGGACTGCCCAACGACATGGGTGAATTCGATCTTGGGCCTCAAGCAATGGCAAACATCGTTGGCGAATATGCTGATAACGGTTGGGTCAATATTCTAGGTGGTTGTTGTGGCACGACGCCTGATCACATTCGGGCAATGGAAGCCCGAGTGCGTAGTCAACGGCCAAAACAAGATGCAGCGGGTCCTGTGTGGACACGATTGTCCGGCCAATTGCCGATGGTGATGCGTCCCGAGATACCTTTTACCATGATAGGTGAACGCACCAATGTTACCGGCAGTCGGAAGTTTGCGCGTTTGATTCGCGAAGAACTCTACGACGAAGCGGTTGAGGTTGCCCGCGAACAGGTCCAGAACGGCGCTACGATCATCGACATCAATTTTGATGACGCGTTACTGGATGGCACCGAAGCGATGATCCGATTCCTACGTCTGATCTCAGGTGATGATATCGTTGCGGCGGTGCCTGTGATGATTGACAGCAGCAAGTGGGAAGTGATCGAGGCGGGACTGCAAAATACCCAAGGCAAAGCGATTGTCAATTCGATCTCCTTGAAAGACGGTGAAGCAACCTTTCTGGAGCGTGCACGTCTGGTGAGACAGTACGGCGCTGCAGCTGTTGTCATGGCATTTGATGAGCAAGGACAAGCAGCAGATGAGGACAGCAAAGTAAGGATTTGCAAACGCGCTTATGACCTGTTGATCAAGGAAGTTGATTTCCCACCCGAAGACATCATTTTTGATCCCAACATTTTGACGGTTGCCACAGGCATTGAAGAACATGACAACTATGCTGTCGACTTCATCAATGCAGTGCGACGCATCAAAGAAGAATGCCCAAAGGCCAAGACCAGTGGCGGCGTCAGCAATATCAGCTTCAGCTTCCGCGGAAACGATCGTGTACGGGAGGCCATGCACAGCTCGTTTCTGTTCCATGCGGTCAAAGCTGGCTTGGACATGGGAATTGTCAACGCCGGACAACTTGAAGTCTACGAAGAGGTCCCGAAGGAACTCCTTGAATGTGTCGAAGATGTGCTGCTGAATCGTCGCCCTGACGCGACCGACCGACTGCTGGATCTATCTGAAACAGTGAAGGGCAGTGGCAAGAAAAAGAGTGGCGAGGATCTGACTTGGCGAGAAGCTCCGGTCGCAGAACGCATGCGACATGCATTAATCAAGGGCATCGACAAATACATCGTTGGAGACACAGAAGAGGCTCGGCAGGAGTTTGATCGCTGTCTGCAAGTGATCGAAGGCCCTCTGATGGACGGAATGCAGATTGTAGGCGACCTGTTTGGAGAAGGAAAAATGTTTCTTCCGCAGGTTGTCAAATCTGCGCGTGTCATGAAAAAAGCGGTCGCTTACCTTGAGCCTTTCATGGAGGAGGAAAAGCGAGCGGCAGGAATTGAGACCAACTCTTCACGAGGCAAATTTCTGATCGCCACTGTGAAGGGTGATGTCCATGATATCGGAAAAAATATCGTCGGTGTCGTTCTGCAATGCAACAACTATGACGTCATCGACCTGGGTGTCATGGTCTCAACAGACACCATCCTCGAAGAAGCAGAAAAACAGGATGTCGACATGGTAGGTCTCAGTGGATTAATCACGCCGAGTCTCGATGAGATGGTTCACGTGGCCCGGGAAATGAAACGCAAAAATCTGGAAATCCCGTTGCTCGTGGGAGGTGCAACGACGAGTGCCAAGCACACCGCTGTGAAAATTGCTCCTGTCTACCCCGGACCAATCATTCATGTCCTTGATGCAAGTCGAAGTGTCAGCATAGTTGAAAAGTTACTGAACAAGGAAACACGCAACAGCTTCGTCCAAACCAATGCAGAAGAACAGAAAAAACTGGTTGCCGGGTACGAGGGGCGGAAACAGAAGTTGGTCACCTATGCCGATGCATTGAAAAATCGCTTTGCTACCGACTGGAGCAGCGTCAACATCAATGAACCCTCCTTTACGGGCACTCAAGTCCTTCGCGACTTCCCGCTGTCCGAAATAAGACCCTACATCGACTGGTCACCTTTCTTCATGACCTGGGAATTGCGGGGAAAATATCCCCGAATATTTGAAGACAAAATCGTTGGTGAGCAGGCAAAAGAGCTCTATGCTGATGCGAACGACTTACTCGACCAAATCATCGATAACAAAACACTACAGGCAAACACCGCGTATGGCTTCTGGCCAGCAGCAAGCGAGCAAGATGACATCATCCTGTTCACTGACAACTCCCGCACCAAAGAGCTGACCCGTTTTCACATGTTACGTCAGCAATGGGAGCGTCGGGGTCAAAAAGACTACCGCTCTCTTGCGGACTATATCGCTCCAACGGATAGTGGGCGAGAAGATTACATCGGAGGGTTTGTTGTCACCACAGGCGTGGGTGCAGATACTCTCGCGAATAAATTCAAAGCAGAATTGGACGACTACAAAGCGATCATGGTTCAGGCTGTCGCAGATCGTCTTGCAGAAGCCTTCGCTGAATTCATGCACGAAAGAGCAAGAAAAGACTGGGGTTTCGGACAAGGAGAAGCCTTGGACAAGAAAGATCTGATCGCTGAAAAATACCGGGGCATTCGTCCTGCAGCAGGTTACCCAGCCTGTCCAGACCACACCGAAAAAAGAAATCTGTTTGAAATCCTGCAGGCCGAAGAGAACACATCGGTTGAACTCACTTCAAGCTTCGCAATGACTCCGGGTGCAAGTGTCAGTGGTCTTTACTTTGGTCACCCGGATGCACGCTACTTCGCCGTCGATCGAGTCACGCGAGACCAGATCGAATGCTATGCGAAACGGAAAGGCATCCCGATCGAAGAAGCTGAACGATGGCTGAGTCCAAATCTTGCCTACGATCCGGACTGATCCGGACTGATCCGGACTGATCCGGGCTGATCCGGGCACAGCGACAGATAAAAATGCACCCCACCTCTCCGAGAGAGATGCCCCCGAGCCAGTGATTCCATGGACTGCTGCTTCCGGGCATCGGCTGAGCGAACGGAGGAGGGCAGGGCAGGGCTCTGTTGATGCTACGACGACTTGGCTTCCTACTGTGAATTATCCACTGGCAGAAACTGATACCACTCGTACTGCTCCGGCAATCCGGGGCTGGGTGCAAATTCAAGATGGATCACGCGTCGATGCAATTGGGTATCACCATCGGCCGCACGACTCCCGTGCAATAGCAGGGGGCGCATTACGAAAAGATCACCAGCATCGCAATCCACTATCCTCGCATGAGTCGAATTCTCTTCCAAATCGTCGCGGTGTGATTGGGGAATTACCACCATTGGGCCGTTCTCCTTCGTCATCGGGTCCAGATGCAAACGCAGCGTCAACATTCCGCTCAACACTTGCCATGTAGCCTCCACATGAGGTATCCCTGACTTCGTGGTTGGTTTGGAAAAGGGGGCTGGGGGATAACAATGATCAGCGACCGCAATTGTCATGTCTCGATGCATGGGCAAAGACCAACCATGCCCCGGTGGCTTATCAAAATAAAGGGCGCGTACGAGGCCCGCACTTGATCCCAAAATGTGGATCACGAAAGTGTTTATCGTGGCATGCCTTGCAATCCCCAGACAACCGTCCCACCACGTCAGCAAATTCCGAGCACCCAAATATGCACCACTGCCGGTCTTGATGGATTCATCAGGCATCGCAGACATTGCAAGCTCCAGGTCCTCAATGAATGAGAGACATTCTTGCTCACTGAACACCTGCTTGATAATACCGCAGCCACACTTTTCCAGGCTTATGTGCATAGTCCTACCTCGACTTACAGGTGTGAAAAGAACCGACAACGTCTTACCCACGAGTGCCCGAAAGAGTCATGACTGCCGCGCTAAAACATCGCACTATCGGTATTGATCGTTCAGGTTCATCAAGAAGTCGGAGCACGGAAGAACTCCGGTGAACCTGCCCCAGGCGTCCCGTGTCTACCCTGTGGCGAGCGATCAGCGAGCGTTGCTGATACCCCTTATCGGGCCTGCCGATTGGCCCCATCTCTCCATCACAAATCGATGGTCTTTTCAATCTGCCCCTCCTGTTTTGGAAACCATCGCATCACTGATGCAATCTACCGAAGAGACATTGGGGTACAGGATCAGGTAAATGCCTGTTTCCACGTCATTTTGGCGAGCAGTGGGTGCAAGACATAGCATGTCCCGGTCCAAAATTGACACAAATCGGCTATGTTTTCATAATGGATATATCAACAGAATTGGCTGAGCGCGTGATGCGATTGGTCGTCTCGGCCGATTATCGGCCCAGTAAGCCCAAGCGAATTGCAGATGACCTCAAGCTTGGCCCCGACGAGTACCGGGAACTCCGTCGCGTCATCAAACAACTGGTCCTCGAGGGGCGTCTGCTTTACGGTTCCAACCATCTGGTAATTAGCGCAGGCGCTATTGGAGGTCCTGACGACTCGCTGCGCGGGACGTTTCGGCGCGCGATGGGCGGTGACTTTGGCTTTGTGCGTCCCAACCATGCCGAGGATGACGCCGACGTACCAGAAGACATCTTCATTCCAGCTGGTTGCACCGGCGGTGCGATGGAAGGGGATTTAGTCAATGTGGAAGTTCGCCCAAGCCGCCGGGGTGGAAACGAAGGACGGGTGACCGAAATTCTGCAGCGAGCCCGAAGACAGTTCACTGGCACCTTTCGGAACATTGACGGTCAGGCATCGGTCTTTCTGGATGGAACCCACTACGAAGCTCCCTTAAGCGTTGGGGATATTCGGGGTCTACCGTTAATAAACGACGACAAAGTCTTTGTTGAGATTGTTGACTACCCGGACGAGACCGGCGTGGGCGGGGAGGCCGTCATTCTGGAACGACTGGGAAGCAATAAGAACCCGGCAATTGACACACTCTCGATTGTCCGACAGTACGCACTTCCCGATCAATTCCCAGAAACGGTTCTGGATGCAGCCAGACAGCAGGCAGATGGATTCAGTGACGACGAACTGCCAGAGAATCGTCGAAACTTTACCGACATGCTAACCATCACCATCGATCCGTTTGATGCCCGTGATTTCGATGATGCGATCTCACTACAACGAGAGGAAGGGAGATGGCGGCTTTGGGTACACATCGCGGACGTCAGCCACTTTGTGCCACTTGGCAGTCCGATCGACGAAGAAGCTCGCAAACGCGCTACCAGCGTCTACCTGCCTGATCGTGTAATACCGATGATCCCAGAGATAATCAGCAATCATTTGGCGAGCCTTCAGCCTGACCGCATGCGATTGGTAAAAACCGTTGAGATTGAGATCCAAGATGATTTGACAATCACACACACAGAGGTACACAACGGAGCAATCCACAGTAACCTACGTCTGAATTATGAACAGGTAGATCAATTCCTTGCGAATCCCGAATCGCGAGTTGAGACATGGGGAGAACCCATCTGTCAATTATTGAAAGAGATGCACACGTTGGCGATGAAGATGCGCAAGGCGAGGTTCAAGGGGGGAGCGCTCTCGATGGACATGCCTGACATCAAACTGGATCTCGACAAAAGTGGCAAAGTCCGGGGAGCTCATCGTGTCGAGCACACGGAAAGTCATCAGATCATCGAAGAGTTCATGCTGGCGGGGAACCAAGCCGTTTCAACATGGCTGGATGATCTGGGATTTAATCATCTTCACCGCATTCATCCTCCACCAGATCGTCGCAAACTGCGGCAACTCTCAAGCTTTGTCAAAGATCTCGGTATTGATGCAGGAACTGTCGAAAGTCGATTTGACATTCAAAAAGTACTCGACTCCGTGGATGGGACACCACTGGAGGATGCCGTTAATTTTGCTGTACTCAAAAGCATGAACAAGGCAATTTATGCTCCCCAGCTCGAAGGGCATTATGCTCTCGACATGGAACACTACTGCCATTTCACCAGTCCAATCCGACGATACCCCGACCTCACGGTCCATCGTCTGGTGCAAAAAATAATCGACAAGGAATCAACACCAGATGACGCATTCGCTTCCCTGGTAAAACTGGGTCACCATTGCAGTGACATGGAACGCAATGCTGCTGCTGCCGAACGCGAACTCATTCAGCTGAAACTTCTGCACTTCCTGAATAAACATGTGGGTGAAAGCATGGAAGCAGTCATCAGCCGAGTCTTTGCTGATGGCATTCATGCCCGCTGCGTCAAATTGCCTGTTGATGGATTCATTCCCATCACAACGCTCCCCAACGACCAGTATCGCTTTGAACGCCGCGGGCAGATGATCAGCGGTTTTCAACGGGGCAACCGATTTCGTCTCGGTGATTTATTGACCGTCAAAGTTTCCAAGGTTGATTTGCAAGACCGGCAACTCTATCTGGAGGCAGTGAAAAACCACACGGTTCACGGTGAACCGGACCCCGCGCAGCCCAAATCATCCCAGGCAAAATACAAGTCAAAACGCCAAAAAGATCGCCGCGATAAACGAAAGAAAAAAAAGAAACGAAAACGTTAGCCAGTCCTGCCTGCGTTAGCACGCCCGAATCTCGGCGCAAGCGTCAGGACCAGTCATTTGAGTTTGAACCTGCCGTTCTCCATCCTCGAACACGCTGATTGGTCACGCACCAGCACTCTGAGGAACTACACTATAAAAAAGCACGTTCTTTCGTCCGCAGATGGTATCCAGACTGATGAGAAAACTCCTCGTCCTCGTCCTTCTGCTGCTGATTGCAACAAAAACGGCTGCAATTCTGCTGGCTGGCCCGATCCCCATTCAACGGGATGCCTTGGGTTACTGGAAACTGAGTGTATTAGTGATGCAGGGAGACGTCCTGATGTTTCAGGCCCCCATTGCTTATCGCACTCCCGTTTATCCTTGGTTCTTGGCCACAATACGATTCCTGAGCGGGGCACATGCGCTCCAGGTGCTAACAGTGATTCAAGGTCTTTTTTCTTTGGGATCGCTCATCATTGCAGCATCCATTGCAGCTCGGATTACCAAACTGCCCAGAGCATTCGTGTTAACACTGACTGTTTCCCTGCCCATCGTGTCGAGCTTCGTTTTTGATGCGGCAGTTCTGTCTGAGTCCATGTTCATTTTCATGTTCATGCTAAACCTGCTGGCGATTCTGGACTATGCCAAGTATGGCACCGCGACTCGGGCTTCATGGGTTGGTTTTACATTTGCAATAACGCTGTTGACACGCCCCATCATTATCCTGCTCTGGATACCTCACCTCTTTTTCCTGTTGCTGATTCACCTTCGAAAGAACGGCCGCCTTCGCAGTCTTTCCATGAAGACGATTCCATATCGGACTCGTCTGTACCACTTGATGCTTGCCAGCTTGGTCATCATGGCGTGCGTTGCGCCCTGGATACTGCGGAACCAACTTCTCTTTGGAAAACCATTTCTAACTGAATTTGTTGGCAGAAATATTTGGATTGTCACGTTTCGAGAAGGTTCGGGGGCCGGTCTCCCAATGCCCTCCGGTGCCAGTG
Organism: Planctomycetaceae bacterium; assembly: GCA_002862205.1. GTDB lineage: Bacteria > Planctomycetota > Planctomycetia > Pirellulales > Pirellulaceae > Rubripirellula. Next base: position 16,860 of record PKCN01000393.1, read on the forward strand.
CTGAAGAATTGCTCAAACGCCTCAAACAGGTCAATGCTGCTGACCAGTGGCAAGATACTTGGCAAGTATCAAATGCTCTCGTCCGCTCTGGCCTCAACGACGCAGACGCAGATCAACTGATGAAAACAGTTGCTCTCCAAGCGGCTCAGCAAGATCAATCAACTTTCGCCTACAAGGCGTTTCGAAGAGTTATCAACTATTGGCGATGCTCCGCTACAGACCTTCCCCCACAAGGGGAACTCAATGCTCCCGTGTACGGCCAGCAAACATGGAGCCACACGATTCCACTTGTCAACCTTGCCCTCAAATACCGCTTCAGCCAGTCCGTGATCCTCAACACCTTGCTGCTTAGTGGACTCACATTCTGCGTTGTCCTGTTGATGGCCAATTATCCAACGCGAGCCTATGGAATCTGGATTTTGTCCATGCTCGCTTACTTTTCCATCGTTACAGGGATTCTGGAAATACCAGATTTTCGATATCGGATTGTAGTCGAGCCTTTGGTAGTCCTTTCTTTCGGTTCCGCCTTGGCGATCCTGTTTTCTCGACTTCGAAAACCGGCAAAAGTCACAAACAACGCCTGATGCAATGAACTGATTTTAAACGCATGCGTATAAACGTCAAAACTTATCAAAAACCGAAGACTGGTTCCGGTCGAAAGCTGGTTCCATCCCCTCTTCTCTATTCATTCACAGCACTGAAGCTGGCGACAACATGATTGAACTTCCTGAGTTATCCGTTGTCATGCCTTGCTTGAATGAAGCAGATACAGTCGGAATCTGCGTCGAGAAGGCTGTCCGGGCCATGCAGGAACACGGGGTCCATGGTGAAGTCGTGCTGGCTGATAATGGCAGCACCGACAATTCGAAAGAGATTGCTGTCTCCAAGGGCGCCAGGACCGTAGATGTTGCCGAACCTGGTTATGGCGCCGCATTGATGGGTGGAATTGAGGCGAGTCAGGGCAAGTACGTCATCATGGGTGACTGTGATGACAGCTATGACTTTCTTGAAATTCCGGCTTTTGTCGATCAGCTTCGCAAAGGTTCTGACCTTGTACAAGGCTGTCGCCTGCCACGTGGAGGAGGAAAAGTACTTCCGGGGGCAATGCCATTTCTACACCGCTGGTTTGGGAATCCCGTCCTATCATGGCTGGTGCGACTGATGTTTCGCATCCCAATCCACGACGTTTACTGCGGTATGCGTGGTTTTACAAAAGAACTCTATAACCATCTGGATCTACGATCACCCGGCATGGAGTTCGCCACTGAAATGATAATCAAGAGCGGTCTGCACGAAGCCAGCATGGCGCAAGTGCCCATCACTCTGCACCCCGACGGACGACGGGAACACGGACCACACTTGCGTACCTTTCGCGATGGCTGGAGAACCCTGCGACTATTTTTGGTATTCAGTCCCAAGTGGACATTTTTCCGTCCCGGTTTGCTGCTGATCCTGATTGGGTTGCTCGGTTACGCACTGGCGTTACCACAAATTCGCATTTTTAACGCAGCCTTGGATGTGCATACGCTACTGATTGCAAGCCTTGCGATTTTGATGGGCTGGCAATGTATTCTGCTGGCGACGCTTGCACAACTATTTGCCGCCCGCGAAGGGATGATGCCGGTGCTTCCAAAATTGGAGAAGATCACAGTCGAACATGGAATTGGTTTCGGCCTGATCATGTCAATCTTCGGCATCGCTTTGATCTCCAGTGTTATTCTCACATGGTGGCAGGGTGATTTTGGAAAGCTCGATTATCCACAAACGATGCGACTAGTCGTGCCGGGCGTCACACTCGTGTCGATTGGTTTTCAAACTGCCATGGCTTCCCTGATGGCCGGTGTTCTTCGGATGCAACGACGAGATCCACGCAGCTAAAATCACCTGCACAGCGGTTTGAGCGAAACTGCCAAAGTCTCGGACAAAAACCTGTCATTTCCCGTGACGACCACACTTTCCTCACAGGCAACATGAACGCACCTGACTCTGCCGAAGCAAGCAAACCGCTGATTGAACGACATATTCAGTCGGGAGCAATCTGCTGTGATTCAGCATGGGAGGATGCTTACAAACGCTTTGAAAGCCCAGAAGAAGAAATTCAGAAATTCATCAAACGTCTCAAGTTCATGAAACTTGAAGATCGCCCACGCGACATGAGAATTGTGGAACTTTTTTGTGGCCGCGGCGGAGGTCTCGTCGCGCTTCAACGACTGGGCTTCACGAGGATGGAAGGGGTAGACCTCTCCGAAACCTTGCTGCTTCAAAACCGGACAGAGGCGAAGCTGCATCTCGCAGACTGCCGCAACCTCCCTTTCGGGGATAGCACAATAGACGCCGTCATTATCCATGGCGGCTTACATCACCTGCCCCAACTGCCAAACGACCTTGAACTGGTTCTTTCTGAAATCCATCGTGTACTCAACGAAGATGGCACATTTCATGCGGTTGAACCTTGGCTCACACCCTTCCTGCGTTTTGTCCACGCCGTGGTTGAAGTTCCGTGGGTCCGCAAAGTCTACGACAAAGGAGACGCGCTCGCCGTGATGATCGAACATGAGCGGGAAACTTACGAACAGTGGCTCAGCCAGCCCATCATCATCCGTGAACGGTTCGACAAGTACTTCATTGCAAGCATGAATCGAATTGCATGGGGAAAGTTTCAATTCAGCGGACGTAAAATCAAGCCCTGTGGCTGAACGCCGACCGCACTTCTGGCTCAGCAGTATCACTTCAATGGAACAAACGACAAATCGAAGGCATCTGCAACGGCTGCGTTCGTTGCGTGATGGTCATGAATATTGATCGCGTCGATGATCGGTTGGCAGTCGGCCAATGCCTTGTTCAGTCCGAGATCAGCTAAGCGAGTGATCCACCGCAAGGTGGCATTGCATAAAGCAAATGTACTAGTTCGCCCCACTGCCCCCGGCATATTGGCGACACAATAGTGCACAACATCATCGATCAAGTAGGTGGGGTCGCTATGCGTAGTCGGACGGCTAGTCTCAACGCACCCCCCCTGATCAACAGCAACATCAATCACAACGCTTCCCGATTTCATCATGCTGAGATCGTCTGCACGCACCAACTGCGGAGCCTTTGCCCCGGGAATCAAGACGGAACCAATCACAAGGTCAGCCCGTCGCAGCTGTTCGATGATGGTATGTCGATCACTATAAAGCGTATTTACGTTTGCTGGCATGACATCATCGAGATAGCGTAGACGATCCAAATCGACATCCAGAATTGCGACATCAGCTTGAAAACCGGCAGCAATGCGTGCCGCATTGGCTCCAACGACGCCACCTCCGAGAATCGTAATGTGTGCTGGCGCCACACCGGGAACTCCGCCCAACAGGATCCCACGTCCCATCTGGGGTCGTTCAAGATACTTGGCACCCTCCTGAATGCTCATGCGTCCCGCCACTTCACTCATCGGGGTCAGTAACGGCAACCGGCCCTGCGAATCCTTCAGCGTCTCATAGGCAAGACAGGTGGCACCGGAATCAATCATCGCCTCGGTCAATTCACGACTGGCCGCGAAATGAAAATAAGTAAAAACCATCTGCCCCTTGCGAATGAGTCGGAACTCGGATGCTTGTGGCTCTTTTACTTTAATGATCAGGTCAGCTCGTCCAAAAACATCAGTCGCATGACTGACCAACTCCGCCCCAGCTCTTAAATAATCATGGTCTGCAATGCCCGAACCAAGTCCGGCTCCCGCTTGCACCAACACCTGGTGCCCTCGACTGACCAAGTCTTCCACGCCAAATGGCAGCATGGCGACGCGGTATTCATCTGTTTTGATCTCTGTTGGCACACCGACGATCATCCATCACACCATTCAGTTCGAGTAGTCTTGGTTCTTTAACAGCGTTATCAGCAAACGACCTTGCCTCGCACGACAACTTTTCCAGCATCATAGCCAATTGCTCTTTTAACTGTTCCATCAATGGATCAGCTTCACCACGAGGTGCTTTTTCTGCTGGCACCTCAAGAGCTTCACCAAATTGAATCACAGCATGCAGTGGCACTCCACAATCAACGGTTCCAAGGATTGATTCCTGTATGCGTTGAATGGTTTCCACCATTCTTGTGTCAGTGACTTGATCCGCGTCCAGGTAGGATTCTGGATAGGAAATCAGTTCCTGAACCATATCCACCGCCTTCACATCCTGCCGAAAATGGGTCTCGGTATCTTGATCAATCACCGCATCAGACCCGAAGAACTGCGTAGAAATCTCAGTGCGGATTGTTCTCACACGTTCACGAACAGTTTCCCCTCTTGCCTCCAGTCCCAACTTCGCCTCGATGCGTTGCAGAATACTGGCGATCAATGCATCACGCCTTTTGGTCATTGTTCCAGAACCAGGCTGACCGAGATACTGCACTTCACGCAACACGAACGCACCGTTGACAATTCTGCTCGTCCGCTCAACGAGAGACAATTCAGGCGTTGCTTGCCAACCGAAACCGTGTTCCAGCACGGCCAACTGTTTATGAGCCCAAGGATAGATGTCTCCCTTGCAAAGATATTTAATCGCAACTGGGTGAATCACGACATTACCATGCGACTTTTTGTAGCGTCTTCGCGCAGCCGCTCTTGCGATGAAAGACAAGCCATCAAGAAGTGGTTTCAGAACATCGTTACTGCGGTTTGTTGTTCCCTCTGGAAACAACACCAACGGTCTTTCTGCTGCGGCCAAAATTCCAATTGCGGTGTCAAGAGCTTGGCGATCAACCCCCTCACGGTAAATGCTGAACCCACCCATTTTCTGGATCGCAAACCCATCAAATCGGCCTTTATTGAACAAATGCCATGACGCGATCGCGTAGACATTTGTATTCAAAAGACGGGCTGGCCAGCCCAGAACCAGAGGATCTGCATAACGACAGTGATTGGGTGCCAGTAAAATGCCGTCACCACGATCCAGCGAATCTTTCAGCTGCTCAAGCCCACGGCACTCCCATGAAACGACTCCCTCTTTGCGTTTTAGATACCAATCAACCAGTCGCAACTTCTGAATAAAAAAGGGCCACATCGAGCCACGATGTGGCGGTACAAACCGGTAGGGCCGGTCAAAAACGACAGTCATGGCGATCCGCCCGTTTTCTACGCTGCCGACAGAAGCATCTTATCACTTGGTGATTTCAGCCAGCAGATAACCAATGAACAGCGACCCCACGATAGAAGCAATCAGCAAGGCAACCATCAACAAGGGATCGACTCCATTTGAACGTCTACTCGACCCGCTGCTGTGGCCACCGCTACTCGCAGTTTTTGCATTGTTTCCGAGCTGCGAGTCGGCAATACCGACATCTGATGCACCTGACTTGGAGACAGGTCGAGGCTTATCTGCCTTAGGTTGCTTTTCGCCAACATGAGAATTCGGCCGATATCCGGATTCCGACTGCAGATCGAGAAAACTCCCACCCACAAGATCGGGTCGGGGCTTCACATCCACCAAGCGACCGCTATCACTGGCGCTCAACCCTTTCTTTCGAACCAGGTTAGATCGATTGTTGGCCAGTGTCTCGTCGTTTTTATTGCTGATCGTATCGCCGTGACGCGACGAAGAGTCGTCGTCGTCAAGAGAAATGGAAGACGATTCATCAGTATCAAACTCGGGCATGTCCCCAAGTCCGGCAAGTACCTTCGTCCCCTTGGGTACCTTGCTGGTAAATTTCTCAAGTACTTCCGCGACATCGCTGGCAGATTGATAGCGGTAACGCATATCCTTCTGAATCATCTTGACGCAGATTCCCTCCAACTCCCCTGGGCAATCAGGCCTCAGTTGTCGAATGGCAGTTGGCATTTCTGTTTGGTGTTTGGCAATCCGTTGGGCAAGCGTTCCATCACTGAATGGCGGTTTCCCAGTCAACAGAAAGTACATGGTACAACCAAGACCATAAATATCAGCACGATGGTCAACCTCGTGACTGTTCAAGGCCTGTTCAGGTGCCAGGTAATCTGCTGTGCCAAGAACGTTCTCATTATTTGCTACGGTTAATGACTCGTCATCTGTGGCAGTGACAAGCGCGAGCCCCATGTCGAGCAAGCGAACAACACCGTCAACATCAATGAGCAAATTGGCAGGCTTTACGTCACGATGAATCACTCCCTTTTCGTGAGCGTGGGCAAGTCCTCGAGCAGCCTGACCAATCAGATCAGCCACCGTAGAGGGATCGACAGCACCGTCGCGTTTCACCAACTGCTGAAGATCCAAACCATCGACGTATTCCATCACGATGTAATGAACATCGTCCTCGTTGTCGATGTCGTACGCAAGAACAATGTTCGGGTGATTGAGGGAAGCAATCGCTTTGGCCTCAAGCATGAACCGCGCCAGATAGGTCGCATCATTCACCCGACTCTTGGGCAAAACTTTGATGGCCCGCTTGTCGCCCATCTTGAGATGTTCACCGAGATAGACACTGCTCATGCCCCCCGTGCCAATGTGCCCCAACAATTTGTACTTGCCTAGGAAAAAACCTTTGTATTTTCCTGCGAGCAACTTATCCACATGCCATTGGGTCAACAGACCTTCTTTGACAAAAAGCGCAGCAAGCTTCTTGGTGCTCACAGGGAGTCCACCATCAAACTTTTTGCGTACCTTCTCTACAAGGCGATCCGAGGCTTTCGCATCGACAATGCCGCTCTTTGCGACCATCTGTAGGAAGCGTTCTGATGTCAGCTTTTGCGTCATGGGCTGCCGGCCGTGACCCCATGGAGTTCGGTAAAACGAATTGAGAAGATAACAGGTTTCGTTAAGCTGGTTAAGCGACGAGACATGAACTTACGGTACTTTCATAAGGACACGCGAGTATCCGACATCTTATCCGCAGGCGTTTTTTGCCTACCCTGTATTCTAATTCTAGCAGACGTGTGGTGCGACGATATTTCCGCGTTTGAAGCCCAGTCAGGCCTCCTCAGACAACGGATATACCGATTAGCATCAGAAATTCAGCTTTCGGTATCTTGCTACTCTGTTTAGCTGAAACCCCGCAATCCACCTAAGTACGAAAATTACCGAATCCCCGTGTCTCCTCAGCACATTGGCCCAGTCTCACTCGGAATCATGACAAAATACTGGGTCCCCGGAAAAGTCAAAACCCGCTTGGGGAATACGATTGGCATGGTCCCTGCCGCAGATTTGCACAAACTTTTTGTCTCAAAATTGTGCGGTTCGCTGTCGGATGCAGCCGATGAGCGGTGCCTTTGCATCACTCCCGCGGAAAATCTGCCGAGCGTGCAGTTGGCACTCGAAGAATGGCAACTATCCCCAAAATGGCGGTTAACGTCCCAAGTAATGGGTGATCTGGGAGCAAGAATGAGCGGTTGGCTGCAGCAAACCCTTGGAACCAGTGGACATCGCGCTGCAATTCTCATTGGAAGCGATTGCCCGCTGTTGTCCGCGAATGACATCGCGAAGGCAGCTGATTGCCTGCATCAATCTGATGTCGTGCTCGGCCCTGCTTGCGATGGCGGCTATTATCTAATCGGGATCTCCGGCCCATGGCGGCCGGAATTAGAAACCCTCTTCAAGCAGATCCCATGGAGTACAAGCGAAGTGCTCTCACTCACACGCCAGAAATTGGCACAAGCGAATCTAAAATTGACCGAACTTGAGCCCCGTGAGGATATCGACACTGAACGAGAACTCGTCCGTCTCCTGCAATCCCATCCAGGGAATCAACGACCAGCCTGGGACGAGCACGAAGAATTCTTCCGAGCTTTGCATGCCATTTTGGAAAAATCGGTGTTGTCCGACAGGGGTAACGAATGAATAAAGCCGTTACGGTGGTTGGTGGCGGTGCAATCGGCCTCAGTACCGCATGGGAGCTCTCGCAACGCGGTTTCATTGTCACCGTCATCGACAAGGGCGTGACTGGTCGAGGGACGTCGTGGGCCGGCGCGGGGATTTTGCCACCAGCCAACCTCAAGAATTCCTATGACCCAATCGATCGCCTGCGTGGTTTAAGCCACACATTGTTCCCGCGATGGGCGGAAAAGCTGAAAGCAGACACCGGAATCGATCCGGAATTAAAACGTTGCGGTGGCCTTTATTTGGCAGAATCTGCTGGTGAAATTGCCGCCATGTCCGGGATGACTGAGTATTGGCATGAGATGAGCATCGAGTGCAACCAGCTCACAGCAGACGAAATCCTTGACCGAGAACCGGCACTGGCACGTTGGTGGCATGAGACCAGCAATGCTTCAGTTTGGCACGTACCCGATGAATACCAGTTGCGATCGCCTCGATACCTCCAGGCACTTGCCGCCGCCTGTCGACAATCGGGGGTAAGTTTTTTTGAAAATACAGACGTGACCGATATCCGTTGTCTCAATGGAAATGCCGAAATACAGTACGAAGGTCACTGGCGAACGACCGACAACATCGTTCTGACGAGCGGTGTCTGGACCGGTCAGATCGCAGCCTCTCTGGAGTTGGAGTTGAGCATTGTCCCGATTCGTGGACAGATGCTATTGCTGAAAACAGCCAGTCCATTGGTCAAAAATGTCATCAACATGGGTCAAAGGTATATCCTTGCCCGTGAAGATGGGCACACGCTGATCGGATCGAACGAAGAAGAAAGTGGGTTCGAACTGGGAACCACGGACTCGGTGCTGAAATCGCTGCTGGAGTTTGCCCTTCATCTGTTGCCTGAACTGAAATCAGCTGAACAGGTCAAGGCGTGGTCTGGTCTGCGTCCGATGACTTTCGACGGATTCCCGATGATTGGGCGTGTCCCGGGCGTCGCGAATCTTCATATTGCTGCTGGTCACCACCGTAGTGGTTTGCACCTTTCACCTGGGACCGCAGTGCTGATTGCCGATATGCTCAGTGAAAAGATACCCGACATCCCGGTTGACGCCTTCCAGATTCGTAAACAGCAGCCTAACAACGCCGCTCGCTCCTGCACCAACACATGAATGACTCTTCAAATACAGACAGTGAATTGACACTGGATCCTCCCGGCTCAATCGTGATTGTGGGTGCTGGCACTCATGGTATCGAAGCGGGTATTTACGGAAGATTTCTTGGTTACGACGTGACTATTCTGGAGCAGGGTTTGATTGGGAACAACATGCGGATGGAGAGTGGTACAGATTTGGTAGTCCTGCCCGACCAATGCCTTTCACCACTCGGTATATCTGCTGTTGAAGCCCAGCATGCAGCCGAAAATCCCGGCAGTGTGCCCCGTATGCATCCAACCACAGTATCAGCATGGGTTGAAGAAGGCTTGATTCCGCTGTCGCAATCGGACCTATTGCGTGGTCGTGTTAAAACAGACCACCGCGTTAGCTGCATCGATACCATCGCGATTGAGCTGGAAAATGAATCGGAGGATGCATCTGACTATCCGGCTGATTTCAAGTTGCACTATACCGATTCTGCCGGCATCGAAGGCACGTTGCGGGCCGAGGCGGTCATGATTGCGACTGGCAGCCAATGCGGGATTGAATTCAGATTTCCATTGCCATTTCCCTATTTTTATCGCATCGAATCAACCTCACATCATGACGCTGCCGGTCTGCTTGCCGGGCGACGTCAAGTTGTTGAAATCTACTCTCAGCTGGCAGGTCGTGCTGATCTGGATTTGTACCGCCCGCCGAGAGTATGAATCCTGACGGTTGTAAGGATCATATCAGCTGTGTTTATCAGGTCACGCTGGTAAGCCAGCGTTTCTTCTCGGCTTGCGGCGACTCCGCGTTCAATGTGTCCTAGCATTACGTGACGAAGGTGTGATCAGTCCGCCCGGACATGTCTACCAGCGTCATGCGTATCCGCCGCATGGGACTGTCTTCCCTGCTAAATGGCATCCACGCAGTTCGGGGTAATTTAATGATCAAACTGACTCGACTAGATGGCGAATCTTTTGTCCTTAATGCGGACTTGATTCGCTACATCGAACGCCGGCCTGACACTTTCATCACGCTCGTCAGCGGTGAGCGTATTGTCGTTGGTGAAACGATGGAAGTGGTGATTGAGCGTGCTGTGCAGTACCAACAGCAGAAGCACTTCATGCCCATGCCGACTGCGGGCTTCACAACAGCCACAGTCCCTACGCCCGCCACGAACTGATCATCGCAGATACAAAACATGGACATTGCCAGTATCGTCGGCCTGATTTTAGCGGTTGGCCTCATTATCGCCTCCATCATGCTGGGTGAAGCTCCCTTCACCGCCTTCTTGGACCTTCCGTCCATGTTGGTGGTGTTCGGTGGAGCAGTAGCCGCAGCCATGATCTGCTTTCCGCTTCACAGCATGCTGAAAGCACCTATGATCGCCCTCAAAGTTCTGATGAACAAAAGTGAAGATCGCATTGGCCTGATCAAACAGATTGTCGAGCTGGCAGAAACGGCCCGCCGCGATGGACTTCTCGCGTTAGAGTCCAAAGTTCTGGAAATTGATAATCCGCTGGTGAAAACCGGAATTCAAATGGCCGTCGATGGCAGCACTCCTGATGTTGTTGAAGAAGTTCTGAGAACAGAAATCGACGCCATCGCCAGTCGACATCGTGAAGGCAAGAGCATCATGGACCAGCTGGGAAGATTTGCCCCCGCTTATGGGATGATCGGAACGCTGATCGGTTTGATCATGATGCTCCAGGACATGAGTGATCCATCAGGAATCGGTAAAGGTATGGCCGTCGCTCTGATCACAACTTTGTACGGTGCCATCATTGCCAATGTGTTTTTCAGCCCATTTGCTGAAAAACTGGGACTGATGAGCCGTAATGAGATGGTCAGCTTTGAAATTGCGATACGCGGAGTCATGGCAATTCAATCTGGTGAAAGTCCTCGCGCCATCGATCAGAAGCTGAGAACGTTCCTGCCTCCAAAACAACGTGACCAGGAGTAGGCCATGAACGACGAACCAGAAGAAATCGGAATTCCGGAATGGGTTGTCACCTTTGGTGACATGATGAGCCTATTGCTGACATTCTTTATCATGCTTGTTTCGCTGAGTGAAATCAAAGATGACGAGACATACCAGAAACTCGTTGACTCTGTTCAACGCGAATTTGGTTATTCACGTTCCGCTGATTCCCTCTCACCAGGCAAAAAGCGACCACGCAAAACAGAATTCACGCCACTGGCTACAACCGGCCGTGCGAAACGCAAGGACACCACCCGAGGCGGTGTACCTGTCAAAGCTCCCGCGGGTGAAGAGCCCCGAGTACGTATTGTTCGGCCCGGACAATTAACTGCCGTCGGATCTGTAATATTCTTTCAGATCGGAAAAGCAACACTCTCGCCCACAGCCAGAACTGAAATCAAACAGCTCGCGGACAAACTGCGGGGCAAACCGCAGAAAATTGAAATTCGCGGCCATGTGTCGCCAGCATATGCCAGCCGTGTGGACGACACCAAGCTAACCATACAACTTGGCTTTGAGCGTGCACTGAACGTGCGTCAGGCATTGGTAAACGAAGAAGGAATCAATCCTGGCAGATGCCGTGTTGCATCGGTAGGAGATAGCGAACCCGTCGATACATCAGCATCCGGTGACTCAAGCATTCCCAATCCAAGAGTCGAAGTTTTCATGCTGAACGAGTCCTTTACAGATCCGAATGAACTGGATGCACAGCGAACCACTGAAACACCCAATGATGCAAAGAAGGAGAAACAATAATGGCAGACGAAGAAGAGCAAGCAGAAGAACCCGCTTCCGTTGCCAGTGGCTTAGGTGGCCGTGGCATGATTATCGCGTTTGTTTCCGTCGTTGTTCTCATGGAAACAGCGATGTTCTTCTTTTTCATTCCAAGTGCTGAAGAAGTCAGTGCCTTGGCCGAAGAGCGGTTGGTCGCGTCGATTCAGAAAGGCGAAAATACCGCCGAAAAGAAAATCAAGGACGAAAATCAGATCAAGGAATGCACCATTGGGAAGTTTGGTGAAACATTCAGTCCACAGGACACCGAACTGACGTACCGGGTTGAAATAGATGTCTACGGGCTTGTGAAAGAGAAGTTTTACGACACTTTCACCCTCGAATTCGACGAAAAAGAAGGTCGTCTGAGGACGGCAATCCGTAGAAAAATTCGCAATAGTGACCTCGAGGAGCTCAGCAAGAACAATTTGGGCTTGCTAGAACGACGCATTTTGACGGAATGTAACCACCTACTGACTGACGATATGTTGTTGGGTATTGGATTTACCAGCTATCAACTCATCGAACAGTAAACCGATTGCGCTGCCTGTTGTCGTGAAACAGCCAGCTGTGGAACAATTCTGCATCAACACCAAGTCCATGGAAGGACGACGCTGTGGCTGATCAAAATGACGAATCGACGCAAGCTGATGCAACCGACGATGTTGCCGCAGAAGAAAGCGTAGCTACAGAGGCCGACACCGCCAATAACGACGATTCTGCAAAAGATGACAGTGGTGTACAAACGGCAGACATAGAAAAACTGCTGGACCAGGCAACGGAATCTCTTGAGCAGGCAGCCGGCGAGACAGCGTCTGCCGAGGCTACCCCAGCCCCATTTGATCTCAACGATCTTTCTCCCACCGAAGCACTTTCGGAGCGACAGCCCATCGACTTACTGGGCGAAGTCGAAATGGATCTCCGAATTGAACTGGGACGAACACAGATGTGCCTTGAAGAAGTGCTGCAACTGCGGGGCGGCTCCGTTGTTGCGCTCGACAAATTGGCAGGTGACCCCGTCGATGTGTTTGTCAATGGCCGGCTGATTGCAAAAGGAGAAGTATTGGTCATGAACGACAATTTCTGTATACGAGTGACAGAACTGGTGGGCAGCTAGATCAGAAAGCCGGAGCTTTCCCCGGATCATCAGGCTGCCATCCTCACCTCGCGGAATTGACCTTCATGAAAAAGTTGCTCTCCCCTGCTTTGACCGCTGTTATCTGCATCAGCGTTTCTACGAACCATCTGCTAGGGCAGGAAGACACCAATCTGATCCGCGAACGAGGAGTTGCCAAGGCAATGACGGCGGACGTTCTGCGTGCAGGCGAAACACGCCGACTGCCGTCCTCCCAAGCAACAATCAATCATCTGGCACAAAACAGCACACCAACGGCCCCGCAACAGTCAACAGAACGAGCCTTTCCCACTCTGATGCCAACTTCAGGCCCCAAAGATGCATCCAGCGTCGAGGGAAACCCGACATCTGGTTCTTCAAGTCCTCTGATCACTGTAAGCTCCAGTCTGGCTGTGGTGCTCGGACTATTTGCCGCCTTGATCTGGGCCACCCGTAAATTTGGTGACCGCGGGGGCGGTAATAAAAACATTCCCAAAGAGATTTTCCAAACACTGGGAAGTACCTCAATCGATCCCCGCACGCAAGTTTCCCTCCTGCGATGTGGTCAGAGGATTCTCATCATTGCGCGGACGAACAATGGCGTGCATCCGCTGGGAGAAATCACCAATAAAGAAGAGGTTAGCCAGCTGATCGCTACCTGTACCGGTGACTCCAAGCAGGAATTCCAGAGTGCTTTATCGTCACTTGAATCAGAGCCCACAGAAACTGGCTACACCGGTGGTCATCCTGAACCAACCACCGCTCGTTCACGCGGACGACTGTTTGCGAGCGTGTAATCCACTTTTCTGGCAAGCTGCAACTCAAAAACGCTCCAAACGCTAGCGACTTCATACCGCTAATTGGAAAGCATTCCGATTCGTTTCAGCCAATCCTGGCATAGGGCAGGCCACTGTGATGCCCCGGGTAATTGACGGGCCAAACCCACACCATGTCGTCCTTTGGGAAAGACGTGCAACTCGGACAGCACGCCATTTTTCTGTAACGCCAGATAATACTGCAAGCTGTTCTCGACAGGCACCACTTTGTCTTCGGCAGTGTGAAAGAGGAATGTAGGTGGAGTGTCGCTTGTGACTTGGCGTTCGTTGGAGAGTGCTTCGATCAATTCAGGATCAGGATTGACGCCAATCAAATTCTGTTGGCTTCCCCGGTGGGTGTAAGGTTTGTCGAAGGCAATGACTGGATAGCAGAGAATTGAAAAATCAGGGCGTGATGACACTCTTGCAACAGGGTCTTCGGCTGAGGGTTCACCGGCCAGAAAATGAGTCGAAACCGTCGAGCACAAATGCCCGCCTGCCGAGAAACCAATCACTCCAACACGCATGGGATCAATGTTCAATTCTTTTGATTTTGCTCTTAAAGTCTGGATGGCACGTTGTGCATCCTGCATGGGTCTTGGATGCCCATAGCCTTTCCCCTCATTGCCTTTACCACGAAGCCGGTAGGTACAAATAGCGGACTGGATTCCCATCGCTGCAAACCACTCAGCAAATTGGTATCCCTCATGTCCGATGGCATGCCCGTGGTAACCACCTCCAGGCAGGATTACGACCGCAGCAGTGGGGCGTTCAGTTGCGACCCGTGTGATAATCAACTCCGGAAGATCTCCGTCTTTTTCACCGCCCGCGCCAGGCGCTCCATCAGGCCATAACAATTCGGTTGTTTGATTCGTTGATTCCGATTTTCTTTGCTGCGACCACACAGGTGCGGCAATCAAGACTGCCAGCGGCACGCACACAAAACGGGCAAAGGACATTCCATTCATCTCAACCAACCTCGGTAAAGTATCAAACAGTGATCAACACAGGTCTCGATTCTAGACGAAAAATCGGCAACCATGAGGCAACAAACCGACAGACCTGTATTCGACTTTCACAACAGGTTCACCCTGCTAACATTCTGGGGCTCATTCTTGTACGCATGCAGTGCGCCGACCAAATCAACCACAAATACCGGATGGTTCTCGTCCCACCTGCCAAAAATGCCTCAAAAAGCTTAGGCTGAGGTTGCTTGTAGAGATCACAAGAAGTTCTGAAGAACATGTCACGATGGATTTGAGTCGCCTTGTCAAGTTCTGCGTCCAGCCCTGCAACTACCACTCAAACAACCGGTCAACGACTGCGTTGGAAACTATCCCTATGGCGCGCCATCCTCAGCACAGCACTAGGGGAACGTCTTGTTTATCGAGGTGACTTCGCCCTAGGCACCCTGATGCGTTTCCTGCCAATTGTGACACAGATTTTCCTGTGGTATGCAATTTTTGACTCCATCGAGGCATCTCAAGGAGGCAAAATTCAGGACACCGAAATTCGCGGTTTTCATTTCACGGATATTGTGGCCTATTACCTGCTCACCATGGTAGCCAGAGCATTCTCGAGCATGCCTGGTCTGGCTTCCGGTATTGCCAGAGAGATCAGAGATGGGGAAATCAAACGTTACTTGATTCAACCAATTGACCTGATCAGTTTTCTGCTTCTGACTCGAATCGCACACAAACTGGCATACTACGCCATTGCGATTCTTCCGTTTGCCCTCGTGTTTTTTCTGTGCCGCAACTATTTCACGGCAGGGTGGCCTCCATGGCCTGTGCTGGCTGCGTTTGCGGGTTCACTGATCATGGGATTCCTGATTGGTTTTTTCCTTGAAGCAGCTATCGGCATGATCGGTTTTTGGTTCCTCGAAGTTTCGTCCCTTCTTTTTGTCTACATGCTCTTCAGCTTTTTTCTGTCGGGTCATATGTTTCCATTGACCATGCTGCCCGACCATGTAGCAACATTTGTCAATTTTCTGCCATTCAAATATTTAGCCTACTTTCCTGCAGCTATTTTCCTGGGAAAGATTCCTGAAGAGGATCTGCCTTTGGAATTGGCCATTGAAGCGTGCTGGTTGACTTTCTTCATTGTTGTGTGCCGGTATGCGTATGCCCGCGGGGTTCGTCGCTACAGTGGTTTCGGGGGTTGAAAATGCAGCAGGACTCCAGATCCAACCGGACCAAATACTGGAAGGTTTTTCTCACCTTTGCGCGCAACAGTCTCGTGCGAGACATGACATTCCGCACCAACTTCATGCTGCAATGCATCAGTAGCATTGGCTGGACAATGATGAACGTCGGTTTTTATCTCATCATTTTCCAGTACACCAAATCCATCGGCGCTGATAGCGGTTGGGACCGCGACAAGTTTTTTCTGTTCATCGCAACAACATGGTTCATCAATAGCCTTGTGCAGGCATTCTTCATGCCCAATGCGGAAGAATTCAGCGAGTTGATCCGCACTGGCGGTCTCGACTTCGCTCTCCTCAAGCCCATTGATACGCAATTTCTTGTTTCTTTCAGGCGGGTTGACTGGAGTGCGTTATCCAACTTTGCAGCTGGTTTCATCATTGCCTTGATCGCTTTGTACTCGCTCGCAAATCGACAAGTGGACCCCATGGTCCCAAGTGTGTTGTCGATTCTGCTTTACATTGTTTTTCTGGCCTGCGGTGTGGTCATCATGTACTCACTGATGATTTGCTTGAGCGCAACAAGCATCTGGCTGGGACGAAACCAAACACTTTATAATTTCTGGTTTTACATCACGAATTTCAGTCGCTATCCCATGGAAATCTACAATCGCGGCTGGGGCAGACCACTGTACGGATTCTTTACTTTCATCATTCCTGTCTTGCTGGTAGTAAATATTCCTGCGCGTATTCTGGCCAGGCCAATCAGCCCCCAAACATGGGAAGACCAACTTCTGGTCGGTTGGGGTTTGATCGCGACCCTTCTAAGCCTTTTGATCAGTCGCTGGGTATTCAAACGCGCGCTGCTTAGCTACCGGAGCGCAAGCTCATGATGGGCTATCTCGAGCATTTTCTTTCGGTGGGCAGCCTTACCTCAAAGCAAGCTCATTCCGAGTTGCGGTAAAACACCGCTCCACCTGACGCTATTGAATCATGGCCCAAATTTGATTTGCTCATTCACCTGCTGCTCAAGGGCTGCCACTTAAGCACCGCCGGCGTCGACTCCAGTCCTACGGAGTTGATTGTAAAAACGTGGTATTCACATGACTCTGGATCAAGAGGTTTAAGGTCAGAAAATTGCATTCTGGCAAGAGGCTGCGTCGGGGTACCTGAGTAGTTCATGACCTGAAAGAGAGGGCGTCCGTAGCGAGACGTCGACTTTTCTGGCAAGCGCCCAATCGTTTCACCATTGCGTTCAATTCGAAATCCACCCAGCCCACTTTCGATATCGGCATCCACTTTCCAGGTAAGCAATGTGCTGTTGCCATCCAATCGCGCGGCCAATGAATGAGGAGCAGCTGGCGCTGAAAAATCTGGCAAATTACCAAGCCGCAAGAAAGTGGACCAACGGGATGCGAACAACTCATCAGGTAACCATGAGGCGTTTCGTTTTTCACTGGGGTAATCATCTGAAGAAAAAACTTTACCCGACTCCGAACCAAACCACGAACGCGCCATATCAATGGGGCGCAGTTCCATTGGAGCTTCGCTGTCATCAGACAGCCGCAGTTTCAGGCAACTATCAAAGAATGGGATCGCCAAGTAACGCGAATCTCCACACTCATGACCTGTGTTCGGATCTGGAGCGATTCCAAACGGCGCATCGGAAAGCCGATACGCAGTCTTCATGGCGTGCAAACCATCCCAGGCACGATGAAACCTTTCGTGAGTACGTTCTTTTGCCCCCGGACACGCCATCACAGGCACGCCAAAAACATTTGATTTCAAATCTGGTGCTTTCACATCACCTTGAGTCCAGTAACCAAATGCCGTGCCTGATTGCAACCAAATTGCAACGATACGGGCAGGATGCATGGTCTGCATCAAACTTGCCCAGAAACCGCCTCCAGAATGCCCCCACAGACACCACGGCACCTGACTTAGTTCGTCATGCCCTGTTTGCTCGGCAAATCGGTTCAATGCTTGCAGGAATCGCATACCCGATCCATTTCTTGGATCACACCACAATCGACAACTGCTACCAGCTCGCCCTTCATAGGAGGAACCAAGCAGAGCGCAATCCCATTTCTTTGCCAGCGCACGCCAGTGCAAGTCACAAACGGCAGTCAGACCGGCGTTGGACGCGCCAGGACCACAGCCATGTTGATGCACGATCACCCCTCGAATCTGTTCAACTCCAGGCGGCAACCAAAGATCAAAGTCCACAAACAACTCCAACTCACCGGGTGCGTCAGAGGCGGGAAAATAACAACGATAGACATCGTCATACTCTGTTTTGGAAGCATCCTGATGACGCAACACGCGTGCAGCAACCTGTTTCTCAATGTCGGCTGCGATCTTCTGAGCTTCCACCATCGCTAACCCCGGCTTCATACCGGGGCGATCATGCCCTACATGACTCAACCACGCTGCGTGCATGATTTTTTGCCGGCGATCAATTAAGGCTTTGAGAGATTCATCTGGTTCAATCTGCTCAGCTACCCCCCAAGCTTTCAGTACAGTATCGGCGAGAACTGCGTGTCCTTCATGATTCACATGCACGCCATCAGGAGACATGGAAAATTGAGGGTTTGTTTTTCGCTGCGAAATAACGTAGCTCGAAACCGCCGAGTGAAGATCGATTACAAGTTCCACGTCATCGTTCTGCTGCAGAATCCACTTGGCATAACTCGCCATCACAGCGTCGTAATCTTCGTAAATCTCCTTCCATGAGTACTGCTCTGCACCTTTCGGCAGGAGCTTGCCTTTCTGCTTCAGTGGCAGGGAATCAAAGGCCGGCGGGGTCATCAAAACCAGCTTTGCACCAGCAGCTTTTACTTTGAAAATGATTTGCCGAATGCCCGCCTGATATGCCGCAAAACGATCTTCAGAAAAAGGATAGTAAATTCCATCGTTCATTCCGTAGCACGCTACCACGAGATCCGGCTGCGTTTTCTCCATAGCAGCATCAATCCTCGAGTGGACATTGGGTCTGGGAAACGGATGTTCCGGCTCTGACAAACCACTGCATGTCTCACTGGGCAAACCCAGGTTGATCAATTCGCCATCATAACCCCGAAGACGTAATTGCGTTTCAACCAGAGATATATAATCGCCCGCATGAGTGATTGAATCACCGAGGAAAAGAATGCGTTTCGCTGCACCAGGAAAAACCTCTTCGGCAGAAGAACCTGGTGCTGTTGAACCAAGCACTGCCACAAGTCCAAGCATTCCTAGAACGCTACGAGTGAGTCTAATTACAACAAGCATTTCTCTTCCCTGTGAGCAACCACTCGCTTCAATCGTCTTGCAATTCACTACACACTAAGCGCCGATACCAGCCAACCACAAAAGCAAGCCAATCACCAATCCACATACAATACATGAAATGACAAAACCGGTAACATCCATTTTCGTCGGGCGAACAAACTCCCAATCAGATTTTGGAAACAGTTTTCGTCCTGTCGTTGAAGAGGGATCCAGGTATGCAGCTTCCAATGCTTCACTGTCAGCTTGTGGATCTGATCGCACCGGGGTGTTCATTTTTGCGAAATATCTATCCAGCACGAGTTTGCTTCCACGAGGTGTAACCAGGCTGAGAAGGAATAGAACCGCAAATGGCAACAGCAACCGAGTCGGCAACCGAAGTGTCGCAAGAGTTGCCTTGTTCGCTTTTGAAAGGTCAATCCCCAACAGGCCATAAAGCAGAAAATCAATTTTCAGGGATCCGTCACCTTCCTGCTTCCCAATCCATCTTTCTGTCGTCACTAGCATTCCGGCTTCCCTGCTGGTACTGACCAATTCTTTTGAGAGCTCTTCCCCGGGTACGGGTATCAGTTTGTCCCAGTAAATCGGTTGTCCACCGCTCTTGATCGTAATTTCGATCGGATCACCGACTACCGCTATTGGCGGTTCAGGCCCCAAACTCTGCAATTGTTCGTTCAGTTTACTATTGCTCTCTCCATCGTTGCTGTCAGCAAACTGATCTTTCAATTCATTACCTGCTTTGACCCATGCCTCATGCCGCGCGATATCTGACTCGGTTGCAGGACGCACCAATGTTTTGGTCACGACATTGGTTGTGATCGCAAGCCTCTGATTTTTGTTCAGATCGGTAAGCATTGGCACGACGAATGGCAGAACAAAAAACAGCATCAATGAAGTCGCGATCGTACCCCAGACAGCAAACCGGTTGACTCGTCGCCAATACATTCCCAACCAGAATGGTGCTGCAAACAGGATTGGTAATTCAATCGCCATTTTGAATTGACCAAAAACATCCGCATACTGCATTGCGATAAACGCCGCTCCGACAATGATGATCAAACCCGTCATCCTGCCGACTCGAACGTATTTTTTTTCGTCTGCATTTGAGTTGATGTAGGGAGCATAAACATTCCGAACCACCAAAGCCGAGGTCACGATCATGTAGGTATCTGCTGAACTCATCATGGCTGCCAATAGACATGCCAGCATCAGCCCTACCAGCCCCAAGTTCATCGGCCCCAGGATTTCGCGTGCCGCGACCCCCCATACGCGATCCGGGTCTGCGGCAATTTCGGCACTCCCCGCCAGAAGCGCCAGCGCGATCAAAGCAGTCAGAGCCCAGCCCACGGTACAGAGTCTTTTGAGAAAGTTGCCAACAACCAATCCAATGCGGGCTTCCTTTTCTGTCTTTGCCGAACCACCACCAGTCGCAATGAAATGCGGTTGGACAACCACACCCACAATACTGATAAGGGACAACGAAATGATGAACGGCAGAGGAAACTCTCCGCTACTCGGCCCTGAGAACAAACTGAAACAATCGGCCGACACACGCTCGTGCATGATCCGAAAACCATCCATCAGCCCCTTTTCGCCTGGCCCACCAAATGTCTCTGCAATCGACCACAGACCATAGGGAATCAGCAACACTGATAGGATAATGATGAACAGTCCTTGAATCAGATCTGTCCAATATGCGGCAGCCAATCCGCCCATGACGCCGTAGAAAATAACGACACCCGCAATGACTGGAATCAGCGTGTACTTCAATTCATAACCGAATAGACCCTCATCGAAACCCAACAGGGGTGCTGAAAATTTTGCGACCGCTGAAAACATCGTCGACAGGTAGAACATGTAGAAGACGATAGCAAACAGGGTATAAGCAACTCCCATCGACCGTGATTCATATCTCTCAACAAACCAATCACCTAGTGTCAGGTGACGCATCCGGCGGTACCAGACCGCAGTGATCCAATAAATTGGTGTTACAAACAACCACATCAAGGCTGACCAAACGCCACTGAGACCGCTCGTCCATGCTGTTTTCCCCACCATCACCGGTTCATGCGCTCCTGTTCCAGCGCCGAAAGCCGCAAAGGTCTGAAGCAGCTTTCCAAAGCCACGACCACCCATGAAATAGTCTTCCTGATCCTTGACGCGTTTCATGGCCCAAAAGCCAATAGCGATCATTCCCACGAAGTACAAAACCAAAACGGTGTAATCAATGATTTGCATAGCGAATCTACGGGCTAGACCCCATCCATGGGGCACGAAATGAAGTGGGACGGTGGGTAAATCGCTGGCTAGTTTAGTGGCAAATGGTCCGTCCATGCGGCGTTCGATACGATTTGGACCTTCGGCAGACCAGCTTCAATGCCAGTAAAACGATGAAAAAACCCTAGTTCGTAGCGGTTTGGCGTGTGCGTGGTTGCTCGAACAGTTGCTCCAAACTAACAATGACGCATGCCTACCCAACCCAGCCGCCATCGATTTTCCGATTACCGTCAAAACGTTCGTGACCGAAATGCGAGCGGAGATCAGCCCAACCCCCATGGCCAGAGCGAGCGCAATCCAAAGAAACTTGGGGAAAGAGATCGAAAATTCTGGGAACTGTTTTCCCAGTTTCTTACCCTCACCGCGAAACACCGCGGGCAGATTTTCGTAGCACTGGGTTTGCTGACAATCGGGATTGTACTGCGTCTGATTCCCCCCTTGGGAACCAAGCTAGCGATCGACTCAGCATTAACAACACCTCCCAAACCATTGCCCACTTGGTTGCAGGCACTGCCACTGCCCACGGATCCAATGAACCTGCTGCTCACGATTGCGGCACTGGTAGTTTTCGTCACCATGGTTTCAACCATCGTGCACCTCTGCAGTCGCTGGATTGCAACCAAAGCGGTCAATCAGACACAGGTCACCATCCGGCGCCGTGTTTTTGAACATGCTGTGAAGCTTCCGCTAAACAACGTTTACGACATGAAAAGTGGCGGGGTGGCAAGCTTGATACGTGAGGACGCGGGTGGAGTTGCGGATCTGATTTTCAGCATGCTGTATAACCCTTGGCGCGCTATCATCCAATTTGTCGGAAGCCTGATTATTCTGATGCTAGTCGACTGGAAACTAATGGTTGGCGGCTTACTCCTGCTACCAATCGTTTGGGTGACGCACCGCACGTGGATCAACCGAATCCGCCCTCTCTACCGGGACATCAGAAAACAACGCCAGCGAATTGACGGGAATGCAACAGAAACGTTCAGTGGCATTCGTGTCGTTCGAACCTTCTCACAAAGCCGCAATGAATCTTCACGATTTGTACGTGAAGGTGACTTCCTTGTGCGGCAACAACTTTTCACTTGGTGGTGGACACGAATCATTGAAACGATTTGGGAAGTCGTGGTGCCGCTTGCGTCGACTGGCCTGTTGCTCTACGGCGGATACCAGATCATTTACAACGAATTGACCCTTGGTGATCTGATGATGTTTCTTGTTTATTTGACAATGCTCCTGGACCCATTGGCAACCATCGCAGCAAGCGCAGTTTCGTTCCAAAACAATCTTGCCGGGCTTGACCGGGTATTGGATGTACTGGAGATCGAAGATGAGCTTGAAACCCATCCTGGAGCGGTTTCCCTTCGCCGCGAGAATGTCAGCGGTTCACTGTCGATCCGCGATGTTTCTTTTGCATACCCGGAATCCAACATGATGGTATTGCAGGACATCCATCTCGAGGTGCAAGCCGGAGAAACCGTCGCTCTGGTGGGACGCAGCGGTGCCGGAAAAACCACACTGACCAACCTCATTGCCAGGTTCTATGACACCAGTTCTGGTAGCGTCTGTCTGGATGGACGGGATTTGCGTGACATCAAACTGAACAGTTACCGCAGTTTGCTCGGGATTGTCGAACAGGATGTGTTTCTGTTTGATGGCACAATTCGTGAAAATATTGCCTACGCCAAACGCAACACCAGTACTTCGCAAGTCATTGAAGCAGCAAGAGCTGCTGCTGCTGACCAATTCATTGAGCAGCTACCGGATGGATACGATTCGATCATCGGTGAGCGAGGCGTCAAATTATCCGGTGGGCAACGGCAACGCATCGCTATTGCAAGAGCAATCCTGGCGAACCCGAAAATTCTTATTCTGGACGAAGCAACCAGCAATCTGGACAGCGAAAGTGAACGGCTGATCCAGAATAGCCTGTCAGAATTACTACAGGATCGCACTGCTTTTGTGATCGCCCATCGTTTAAGCACCATTGCTGGTGCCGATAAGATCGTCGTTTTAGAAGATGGACGTATTCTCGAAGTTGGAAGCCACGATCAACTGCTCAAGGAAGGTGGTAGATACAAGCAGATGGTCATGCTGCAAATGAACAACCAAACAGAGAACAAAACCACATGAGTTGATTTCCGTACGCGTCGAACCATCCGCCCAGTATAATTTCAATCTGGATGCAAATTTCTTACGGCATCGATTACTTTGAACGATAGACACGAAATGAAACAATCTGCACCGTGGCTGCTTCTGCTTTGCTGCAGCATTGCGAACCTGACTACAACCTTTGCGGGTGACGCAGATTGGCCTCAGTGGCGGGGTCCCAATCGCGATGGTCATTCGCCAGCGAAACAATTATTGAAGAGCTGGCCTGAAGGTGGACCCGAACTTCGCTGGACCTATGTTGATGCAGGAATGGGATATTCCACCGTTGCCATCGCCGATGACTGTCTCTACACCCTTGGTTCCAATGAGGATCATTGCTTCGCAATCTGCTTGAGCATGAAAGATGGATCTTTGAAATGGAAAACAGAATTCGCCAGAGCAGGGAACTCGAAAGACTACAACGTGGATTGGGGTGGCGGCCCACGCAGCACACCCACCGTCAACGGAAACCAGGTTTTCGTACTAAGCGACATCGGCGTTCTGGCATCACTGGAAAAAGAGACCGGTAAGATCCAA
This sequence comes from Planctomycetaceae bacterium, assembly GCA_002862205.1. Taxonomy (GTDB): domain Bacteria; phylum Planctomycetota; class Planctomycetia; order Pirellulales; family Pirellulaceae; genus Rubripirellula. The sequence goes on from PKCN01000393.1 coordinate 40,815, forward strand.
TGGAAAACAGGACTCGTACAGGATCACGGTGGCAAGATCCCCAACTGGGGCTACAGTGAATCGCCCTTGGTTGATGGCAATCGGGTCGTTGTCACTCCCGGTGAGGAAAAATTCCTGCTGGCTGTTGATCGTAGTATTGGAAAGGAGGTTTGGAGCAGTCAGGGATTCACAGCAGGTGCGCAGTACGTTTCCATCATGAAGGGACGTGTTGCGAACACAGACTTCTACATCTCTGCCTGCAAAAGAGGACTTGTTGCTTTTGATACTCAAAGTGGTGCCACACTATTTGACAACACGTCCAGTGGTAATCCAGTTGCGGTGATACCAACACCTATTCTCTTCCAGAACCAGATTTATCACACCAGCGCCTACGGTGCCGGCAGCACCTTGCTTTGTCTGACAGGGGAGGGACAGGGGAGTGTACGAGCTGACACGACCTATCACCTAACGCGAAAAACCATGGAAAACCATCACGGAGGAGTGATCATGGTCGATAAAACAATCTTCGGATTCAGCAAAACCAATGGTGGTGTCTGGATGGCTCAGGATGTCGAAACAGGCGAAACACTATGGGAGGAAAAAATCCGTCCCAACAAAAGTGGCTCTATCTGCTACGCCGAAAACCGACTGTATTGCTACAACGACAAGGATGGAACTGTCTTTCTTGTCGAACCAAGCCGCTCTGGCTGGCAACAAAAGGGAATGCTCAAGTTACCCCGACAAACAGAAATTACTCGCGGAAAGGGCGCCATATGGGCCCATCCAATCGTCGCTGAACAGACACTGATCATTCGAGATCAAGATTTGATTTACGCCTTTAACATCGCCGAGTAGCCCCGCCAACAACTCAGTGCAACGTCGCTCATGATGGAAAGGTCCGCCGCGACAGTCAACTCAAGGCGGCAACAGCGTTCACAGTTCAGTCGCTCACAGTGAAGTCGCTCACAGTTGCTTTTGACAGCGTGAGAGATGCGTTGCAACGCCTGACAGGCTATCGCTGATAAATGGGCAGATAACCCTTGTCCAACTGCAGCATGATCAAGTTACAAGCAGTCACATAGACCGGATGGACTTGGCCTTCCCAAAAGCCGTCGGGACGTTGGTCACCGATAATCTTATCGTACAAACGGTCCCTGAATGGCTTCCAAAGTTCGTCACCTTGGCGATAGACGACCTGACTGTAATAGAGATATGTGTAATGCCAATGTCCAAAGGATCGTCCCCCAAGATCGTGGAGTGATTGTTTGGCGAATTTCAACATATCAGGGACGTGTTGGCTATCGTAATCGCCTGCGTTGTAAAGTGCAGCAAGAGCAGCAGCGGTTATGGCTGGTCTGCTCGATCCCATCTGCTTGCTGCTGTAACTGATACCACCATCTTCGTTCTTGCAGCCGTAGATGTATTCCTTCGCGTTATCAATCACCTTCCCGCTGACCGGGATCCCGGCATTGCGACATCCCCGCAGACCTTGTACCTGGGTGATCGTTGTTGATCCTTCATCAAAGTTGTTACCTGCCGCAGCGGAAACATAGCCCCAACCACCCGCGGCGGTCTGTGCATTGCCACTGAACTCGACGGCACGCGTCAATACATCGACCAGTTCCTCACGACGATCGAGCAAACCTTCTTCACCGAGCACCTGCGACATCAGCAGCATGGCAAAGCCATGACCATACGTGTAGCGTGAATCCGTTTGCGGATCACCGATCAAACCGTTATTCCGACTTTTACTGATCAGGTAATCCGTTGCTCTCGCGATTTGCTTTGCATAAGGACCTTGCGTAGTGGTGCTGCCGCTTGCGATGAGAGCAGTCGCAGCGAGCGACGCCATTGCTGTCGGGTAATTATCAGTATTCCACTTCCCACGCGCAGACTGCGTACGACTGAGCCACTTGAGACCTTTGTCGATGGATTCGTCCCAGGCGACCTTGGAATCGGCAGCATCGGCGGAGCACGCAAAGCCACCCACCGCTGTTAACACGGCGGCATTACGAAGCCAATCTCGGCGTGTTTGACTATTTTTCATGACCTTCATTCTCACTCGTCACAGAATTCCAATTCCGGGTCGCTTCCTCCACCGCGATGCGCATTGACCGCCTCGACCGCGGATTGAGGCATGCCCGTCAGGATATTGTACTACGACATGTCAACGGAATGGGACGTCAAATTGTTCGCACGGTGTGGTGTAAACCTCTCCGTTGCTGGCACTTAGGGCAAAAAAACGTACTCCTCTGCGCCTGCACTATCCGCCGTATTCGGCCCTTTTTGCAGCGCAAGCAGGACTGATCCACTCTGTCATAGACGCGGTGATAATTTTGATACCCCCCCTCCCCATTCAAAGCGTTTCGATAAGTTCCGTCGCTTAACGTGCTTCCTTCATGCTCGATTGCCTCCATCAAAACTGCCTGAGTGGCCTGCTGTATCCGTTTCCATTGGGGTCCTGTCAGTCGATCACAGCGGGCTCTGGGGTCGATCCCCGAAAGAAACAGAATCTCCGCTGCGTAGAGATTGCCAATCCCGGCAACCACCGCCTGATCCAGTAGGGCGACCTTGATCTCGCGTCGACTTGTTTTCAATTTGTGCTTCAAGTGTTCGTGCGTAATATTCAGTGCATCGGGCCCCAATCTGCCTTCAACTTTTACTTTCAATTCATCAGGCGAGAGCAATCTTACCGTCCCCAAGCCGCGTCGATCCCAAAACAACAACTGCTCGTTAATCCCTCCCTGTAACGTCAAACGTAACCTCAGGTGTTCGGGGCCAGGCGGATCAGCCAGCAGCACCAAACCTGTCATCCTCGGCTCGATCACGATGACATCTTCATTCGCAAGATGAATCATCACCCGCTTTCCGCGCCGCCCGATATCTACGATTTCTTGACCTCGAACTCTCCGGTCAAAGGTGCAAATGTCTGGCTCAAACAAAATCGGTCTCAATCGACATTCGGGCCGTTGCGCCCTCGTAATTTGACTACCGACCACGGGCAGTACACCCCGACGCATGGTTTCTACTTCTGGTAATTCAGGCAAGGGACGATCCAAAGACAGGACATTGAATGAGCCACAGGCAGTGCAGGCCCCGCGCAAAACACCACCACTCTCTCGCGAAAATGATACTCGGTCGCGGGCTTGGGCATGTCACGAATAAACTCGACCTTCCAGACAATAGCGAGTGTCACGCATTGCATCGCCATGACATGCACCATGAAATGCTCGCCAGCCACCCAAACCGGCAAGTACAGCATCAAGTGCATCTCCCCCGGAGTCCTGCATGATCACGCGTCTGCGATGACCGGAAATGCTGAGCGTCGAGGGGACGATTTCCTCGGCCGCACCAACCTTGCCCGACAAATCCAAGACAGACACAACTTTTGGTAGAGCCTCGATACCTCGCAGTATTTCCAAGCGGTTGGCCCGATGCACAGCAGTTGGTGGCTTGCTGCCGGATTGTTTGTAGCGTGAATGTGGCAAATTCCAACGTTTCAAAAAACTGGCAGGGCAGGACTCGACCACAATCCGGCTTGCTGACGCCATTCTGGAATACTGGAACGGAATCACCGCGGTCCCAGCGGACTTGGAAACCGGCAACAGCACATCTCGCATTCCATGAAAAGTTTGGTAGATGATGCGATAGTGGTAACTGTCAAAAGGCGTTGAAGTTTCAATATCAGTTTTGCGGCGGATTCTTCCACTTGAGACGATTTGACGAGCCGTCATTGACAGCTGCCGACCGAACGCGGCCGCCGGATTCTGGCCACCATCGTTCGATTCAAAGCTGGCGACCATCTCCAATTGCGCACCCCAGTCCTCGCCACCCAATTCGATCGGTAACGCAAATGGAAAATCCATCGCCCAGAGGGTATTCCGGCTATTGGTAATTTGTTCGCTCAGGTAGGTGCAAACATCACCTCGGTCATCCGAACCGGCCAATTTACCAAGCGACTTCAGTCTCTCTAAACGCAGGACCCCGGATGACCAATCGACCTCGAAGTCTGCCAACCAGGCAGTTTTTCCCGACTTGCTCGCACCGCTAAAATCGACGCCACAGACGCGTTTCAGCCTCGGGGCTTTGATTGGGTTCACTGCGGTCGCGTTGACGCCATCGGCAACTGGAGCGAGAATCGTGGGTGGTGATGTCGGCACTTGTTCTGCGGTCCTTAGGGTTTGTGGAGGGGCTGCTGATGGTCCCTTCAAGTTGTCCTGCCAGAGAATTACATCCATGAGCACCGTACCCGGCACGTCGAGTGCCACTGCCTCCGTTCCTGACACTCGCGGTCGTTTCGGCGATTTTGGCGGGCGATTTGTCCCTGAAACGCTGACCAAAGCGCTGGATCAGTTAGCAGAGGAATATGAAAAAGCCCAACGTGACCCCGATTTTCAGCGGGAATTGAAGGTTCTTTTGAAGACATTCGTGGGTCGCCCCAGCCCGCTCTACTTCGCACGGCGGCTCACCGAAGCAGCGGGTGGAGCCCAGATCTGGCTCAAACGCGAAGACCTGAACCACACCGGGGCGCACAAGATAAATAATACCGTTGGACAAGCTTTGCTGACACTGAGGATGGGAAAAACTCGGGTGATCGCGGAGACAGGGGCCGGCCAACACGGCGTCGCCAGCGCAACCGCTTGTGCACACTTCGGTTTGCCTTGCACGGTCTACATGGGCAGCGAGGACATTCGCCGCCAAAAACCAAATGTTTTCAGCATGAAACTGATGGGTGCCGAGATCTGCCCCGTCGAAAGTGGATCCAAAACACTGCGTGACGCAGTGAATGAAGCAATGCGAGACTGGATGTCCTCGGTCGAAAAAACACATTACATCATCGGCAGCGCCATTGGACCCCACCCATTTCCGATGATGGTCCGTGATTTCCAGTCAGTCATTGGTCGTGAGACACGCGAACAGTGCTGCGACTCATTTGGCAGATTGCCCGACTGTGTCGTTGCCTGCGTTGGTGGCGGCAGCAATGCCGCAGGAATGTTTTATCCGTTTGTCGAAGACGAGAATGTCAAACTGGTTGGTGTAGAAGCGGGAGGACGTGGGAGTGAGCCAGGTGAACATGCTTCGCCACTCTCATTTGGTAGCCCCGGAGTTCTGCATGGCAGTTACAGCTACGTGATGCAAGATGACGATGGACAAACCTGCGATGTGCACTCGATGAGTGCCGGACTGGATTATCCGGGTGTAGGCCCCGAACACAGTTACTGGAAGGACACAGGACGCGTCACGTACTCTGACTGCGGCGATCAGGCAGCGATGGACGCTTTTGACAAACTCGCTCGTACAGAGGGAATCATCGCAGCACTGGAAACAAGCCACGCGATAGCCAAAGCGATGGAACTTTCCAAAGATATGCCCAATGATTCACACTTGGTCGTTTGCCTTTCCGGTCGGGGCGACAAAGACGCCATGGAAATTGCCAGACTAAGGGGAGAAAATTGGTAATTGCAACGCTCTGATCGCGTGCATTCACAGGGTTTGCAATGCGATGCAATTCTCTTTTTTCCAGTGCTCGGCAAGCATGATCAACGTGGATGCCAAGCCCTTCAACTGACCAACAACGACAAACTCATGACCAAACTGACTTGGCTTAGCCACGGTGGCTGGATGATTGAAACCGGGAACCACCGGGTTCTGCTCGACCCCTTTCTCACCGAGAACCCAGCAGCCTTAATCTCTGCTGAGCAACTACCGGATATTGATCACATTCTGATTTCGCACGGACACTTTGATCATGTTGCTGATGCTGCAACGATCGCAAATCAACACGATGCTACGATTGTCGCGATTTACGAAATCGCCGAATGGTTCACCAACACCCAGCATGTTCAGTCAACCATAGGAATGAATATCGGAGGGCAACTGGACCTGCCTTTCGGTTCAGTGAAGATGACCCCAGCTCTTCACAGCAGCCAACTTCCTGACGGTTCCTACGGTGGTGAACCGGCCGGTTTTCTTGTCACGATTGACAGGTCGCGCATCTACTTTGCCTGCGACACAGCCTTGTTCAGCGACATGAAACTTTATGCCGAAAATGTCGACATTGCTGTCTTACCCATCGGTGACCTGTTCACGATGGGAATCGATGATAGTGTTGCAGCGACCAAGCTGATCGGTGCCAAGAAAGTGTTGCCAGCACACTACGGGACCTGGCCCCCCATCGCTCAGGATGCAAGTCAATGGGCCGATCGCATTCGTGGTGAGACCACAGCGGAACCAGTCGTGCTTCAAGTCGGGGAATCAATCAACCTTTGAGCTTCGTTGGTGAATGACCTGGGGCATCGAAGAACGGCTGGCATCACCGTGGATAGCTCAAGTAGAATCGACCGGCGAAAACATGGCGGGCGACAAGTTGTTCATACCAGAATTTCCTGAACGACCTTCGCTTCTTCCACGCCCGTGAGACGCATATTCAGTCCCTGAAACCTGACGCTGAATTTCTCGTGATCAATGCCCAATGAGTGCAGAATGGTGGCATGCAAATCTCTCACATGCACAGGATTCTCGGTAACAGAAAGCCCAAGATCGTCTGTTGCTCCATAGCTGATACCGGGCTTCACTCCTCCGCCTGCCATCCAGAGGGTATATGCGTCAATAAAATGGTCACGGCCACCAACCTTCTTGTTGCGTGTCTCGCCCATCGGCGTACGCCCAAATTCTCCCGTCCAGACAACCAACGTCTCATCCAACAATCCGCGTTCTTCCAAATCCTGAATCAACGCGGCCGACGCCTGATCAACCTGCTTGCAACAATTTTCCAAATCTTGCCCAAGGGTCTGGCCGGGACCACCGTGATGATCCCAGTCCGTATGGTACAGCTGCACAAACCGGACGCCACGCTCGACCAATCGCCGGGCAAGCAGGCAATTATTTGCATACGACGCGCCGCCGGCCTGGGCCCCATATCGGTCGAGAGTTTGTTGATTTTCATCTCCGATATCCATCAACTCCGGGGCGCTGCTTTGCATCCTGTAGGCCATCTCGTATGCCGCTATTCGAGTCTCGATCTCGCGATCACCGGTAGCTGCGAGTCTTTGACGATTCAACTCAGCGACCGCATCGTGGAAATCCCGGGTACGTTGCCCACGAAAATTCATGGGACTTGTAAGATTTACGATCGGATCTCCCGAACTTCGAAACGGGACCCCTTGGTGTTTGGAAGGCAGAAAACCACTCGACCACAGTGCAGCACCCGCTCGTGGCCCGCGAGGCCCGGATTGAAGCACCACAAAACCGGGCAGATTTTCACATTCACTTCCAATCCCATAGGTCACCCATGACCCCATGCTCGGTCGCCCTGGCTGGGGTGTGCCAGAGTTCATGAAGATCTTTGCTGGACCATGGTTAAAGACATCTGTGTTCATCCCATGCACAAAACAGAGTTTATCTGCGATTTTTTGATGAAACGGTAACAATTCACTGATTTCGATACCCGATTCGCCACATCTTGTGAACTTCCTTGCACTACCGAGCAGCTTGGCATCTTTTCCAAGAAACGAAAATCGTTTCCCTTCAATGAACTCTTTTGGCGTTTGTTTGCCATGAAATTCATTCAGCTTTGGTTTGTGAGAAAACAATTCCAACTGACTTGGACCGCCGGCCATGAATAGCACAATGACATTTTTTGCCCTGGCAGGATGATGCAGCACACCAAGACTGCCGCTTGTCCCGGCGGCTGATGAGCTACTGCGATTGATCATTTGTGTCAGCGCAATGCTTCCCAAGCCGACCCCACAGTCTCGGAACAACTGGCGTCGTGTAGCAAGGCGTGAGCGTTGCGCGTCGTGATCCATCTTTATTCTCGTGTTATGAATTCATCAAGGTTCATCAATACCCGTGCAGTCGCTATCCACGCAAACAGCGATGCCTTCGACTCTGATCCAACGTTGCTCATCTTAAATTCACGTCGCTGATCAACGATGAACTCTTCCAGAAAAACCAGTTCCTCGGGTGAGGGGGTTCGGCATAAAGCAAGGCGAAACATGTATTGCAATCGCACTTTCATATCACCCTTCTGGGAGACAGCACGAGCAGCAAGAGCCTCAGCCAACTCGAACAACCCCGGATCATTCGCAACCATCAATGATTGCAGGGGCGTATTCGAACGTCCCCGTCGAGTACACGTCACATTGAATCTTGGAGCATCAAAGGCCGTCAGCATTGGATGAGGTGAACTGCGATAGAAGAAGGTGTACATCGTTCGGCGGAATCGATCAGGGCCCTGACTTGTAGGCCAGCTTTTTTTCTTTTGTGTGAACGCATAAACACCTGCAGGCTGGGGTGGGTAGACAGATGGCCCACCCACCATTGGTGACAACTTCCCAGAAGCAGACAGAGCAAGATCACGCACAATCTCCGCATCAACTCGCAATCGATTCTGCCGTCCCAATAAACGATTCAAGAGATCTTTTTGCTGAAGATCCACGCGAACATCAGAAGTTTGGCGGTAAGTCGCTGAGGTAACCATCAGTCTCTGTATACGTTTTCGCGACCAACCACATTCGACAAACTCCGCTGCCAACCAATCCAACAAACGCGAGTGAGAGGGTACAGCCCCCTGCATCCCGAAGTCCTCGACGGTTTCGACCAATCCGACACCAAAGAACTTTTGCCACATGCGGTTGACGACGACACGAGGAGTAAGCGGATTCCCAGAGTCGACCAACCACCGAGCCAAATCGAGTCGGTTCAGTCGCTGCTCTGACTCTGGCCACGGGTGCAAATCGCTGAGCACCGCACTCTCAACAAGCTCAGCCGGACGAAGAAAGTCGCCTCGAGTCAGAAGATGGGTCGCTCGAGGTTTTTCAAGCTCGCGCATCACCATCGACTTGATCCGAGCAGCTTCAAGCGTCTTCTTTCTTGCCTGCAGAGCATTTCGACGCACCGCAATCAAATCCGCTCCCGCAGGGCGAGTCGGTGAACTCGATAACTGAAAACGCCCAAGATTATAGGGATGAGTACCTTGATTGAACCTCATTCGCAAACGTAATTGGGTAGGCCTTTCAAATACGATTGGTTTTGCCAGCAGGAATTTCGCCCAATGCGATACGTTGCCTTTCTGGTTGGTACTGATTGCCCAGCCACTCTTCGGGTCGCTATCAACTGCAAACGAAACATCATGCCGACTTTGTGAGTAATCAGCAATCGCTAACGGTTCCAGTTGGATACGATTACCGTCGGCATCTTCAAATTGCAGATCGACCATAACGAAGTTGCCATTGCTGGCGCGTCCAGGCCCACCTTTGGGCAAGGTCTCGTGTGGCAATACATTGATCTGGAAAGCTGCCAACTTTCCTTTTTCCGCTCGGTACAGAATATCGTAAGTATCTTCGATCGCGTTGGGACCACTTACCAGCAAGGATTGATCCGGCAACGTTTCGAAAATGGCTTTGGATGCTGCCGTCGATTCAATCGGGGTCAGCACGGTCCATTTCTCGGGCTCCACCGCTTCCGCATCGACTCGCTGCTTCTCTTCAATTTTCAACGCCGACAATTGACGGTCCAGATCTGCAATTTCGTCCGCATGAGGGTCAAGTGTGGTGACCTCCGGACCACGGTTATTCCGATCGACCGTGTTATTGAAAAAGGCAAACAGGCTGTAATAGTCGCGTTGACTGACAGGATCAAATTTGTGGTTGTGGCACTGGGCACACCCAACGGTCAAAGCCAACCACACCGTCCCGGTGGTGTTTGTTCTATCAATCACTGACTCAACTCTGAATTGTTCCGCATCCGTTCCACCCTCCTCGTTGATCAGAGTATTCCGGTGAAATCCAGTGGCTGTGATTTGGTCAATCGTCGGCTCTGGCAACAAGTCACCGGCTAATTGTTGAACAGTAAATTCATCGAATGGCATATCTTCATTAATCGCACCAATCACCCAATCACGATACGGCCACATGACCCGCGCATTATCAAAGGTGTAGCCGTTCGAATCAGCATATCTCGCCTGATCAAGCCAATGACGTCCCCAGCGCTCACCGTAGTGTTCGGACCTCAACAGTTCATCGACCACTGATTCGTAGGCAGTTGGTGAATCATCATCCACAAACGCATCAACCTGTGCCGGTGTCGGTAACAAACCGATCAAGTCAATGTACACGCGTTTAATCAATACCGATCGTTCCGCTTGCTTCGAGGCCTGAAGACCCCGATCCTGAAGTTGCTTGAGGATGAATTGGTCGATCGGATTCCGGCACCATGAATCATCTGCAATCGGTGGCGGTGCTGGTTTCGCCACAGGCTCAAACGCCCAATGCTTCTGGTACTCCGCCCCCTGATCAATCCACTTTTTCAAAATTGCTTTTTCTTGCTGATCAAGTTGACCACTGTGAGGAGGAGGCATCACCAAGTCATCATCCATCGCCTCCAGGCGTCGCACCAATTCGGAATCGCTTGAATCTCCCGGACGGATAACTCCTCCGCGGATCGCATTCTCACGCACGTCGAGTCTCAAGCCTGCTTCACGATGCTCGTGATCTGGTCCATGACACGCAAAACAGTGCTCTGACAGAATGGCACGAACATCTCGGTTGTAATGAATCCCTGCTACAACAGAATCTTCTGCCTGCGCACAAAAAACGACACCAAAGGCCATGGCACCCCATGAAAACAGCCTGAAAAAGGTTGCTCGATCGCTCACAAATTTACTCGTGAATATGGCCAAAAAGAATGAATGATTGAATCCGTTGAAGAACGGGCATCAACAGCAGCTATCGCGTGTGCCCAAAGAAGCCTGCCCAGCCTCTCCACAATTATAGATGAGCTTGGTGCTCTTCGCTTGCGCATCATGAGCGGCAACCAATACACCGTAATTACTCAATCAGCGATTCAATCGTAGGCAGTAGGGCCTGAACTTTGATTTGGTTCCCGTGCTTCATCTGACAAGTCTGCTTCCCTCGTTTCCGTAAAACTATGCGTACAACGAGGAATGGCAATCAGCTTGTGGTAGGCTGATTGCTCCCTGAAGCCTCCTGCTGAGTTGCACTCACCCATCACTCACCCATCACTCACCCACCAACGTTCCTCATGAAACCTGCTTCGACCATGCTCTTGAATTTCACTCGATGCATCATCGCATGGATGGTGTTTCCCAACCTGCCGGTTTTTGCGGCAGAAGTCGGCGACAAACGTGAGTGGAAATTGAATCCACTTGAATACAACAATCCTGGCCTGAAGGTTGATTTGGGTGTTGGTCTGTGGGCATGGCCAATGCCGATGGATTACGACAAGGATGGAGACATGGACTTGCTGGTCGCCTGTCCGGACAAACCCTCAAACGGCGTCTTTTTTTTCGAAAACGGAACACAGGATCCAAAAGATTCCAAGCCCGTTTTCAAGCCGGCTGTGCGACTCGGCAAGACAACCCACAATTTTCAAGTGAGCTATGTCAAGGGACAACCTCGCATTCTGAAACCAGGCTACGAATTCCCTCGTGATCCAGTTACTGGAAAATTCGATTTCTCCAAGCCCGTCAAAATCTACCCCCGCAGCAATATTCATGACCAAAACGTGCGCGCGAACATGTGGCGTTACGTCGATTACGATGGTGACGGTGATCAGGATTTGATCGTCGGGGTCGGTGACTGGACAGACTACGGGTGGGACGACGCGTTTGATCGGACAGGTAAATGGAAGAATGGACCATTACACGGTTACATTTACCTGATCAGCAACGAAGGATCAGATCAACGTCCCGCATATACCGATCATCCCAAAAGGATCACCGCCGGTGACAGCGTGATCGATGTCTATGGCTGGCCGTCACCGAACTTTGCTGACTTTGATGGTGACGGTGATCTTGACCTGCTGTGCGGTGAATTTCTTGACGGGTTCACCTATTTTCAAAATACGGGATCCCGTTCAAAGCCTCGTTACTCAGCTGGACAAAAACTGCTCAACCGTGATCACGCTCCGTTGACCATGGACTTGCAGATGATCACCCCTACCGCAATTGATTGGGACAAGGATGGGGACATTGACTTGATCACAGGCGATGAGGACGGACGGGTCGCTTTGCTTGAGAATACAGGTGAACTCCGCTCTGGTGTACCACTGTTTGAAATGCCATTTTATTTTCAGCAGGAAGCTGACTCCCTCAAATTTGGTGCTCTTGCCACTCCTTTCGCATTTGACTGGGACAAGGATGGTGATGAAGACATTCTGTGCGGAAATACAGCTGGCTACATTGGCATCTTCGAGAATCTTGGTACCGCCGAAAACGGGTCCCCAAAATGGTCTGCTCCCAGACGACTACAAATAACTTCGAACAACTCTGATCAGCCCGAAACATTTCGAGTGATGGCGGGCTCCAACGGCTCAATCCAAGGGCCTTGTGAAGCCAAATGGGGTTACACCACACTCTCAGTGGCTGACTGGAACGGGGACAGCAATCCTGACATCATTTACAATTCAATATGGGCAAAAATTGGACTACTGACTGGTTCGCCAAGTGGACTGAGAGCTGCCGATTTATCTTCCAGCAAACCGGAAGCACCACCCCGCTGGTATTGGTGGAACCAGCCATCAACCGCAGCGCTTAGCCAATGGCGCACCACTCCGGTTGCGATTGATTTTGATCGCGACTCAAAGCTTGATCTTCTCGCACTCGACCAACAGGGCTTCCTGACTCTCCGGCCACATGGCAAAACAGCAGCACGTATTTTCGTCGATGAAAACAACCAGCTTATTCGACTCAATCCGAAATCTTGTGGCAGCTCCGGTCGAATCAAATTGGCTGTCGTTGACTGGGACGGAGATGGACGACTGGATCTTCTTGTCAATTCAGAAAATGCAACGTGGTACCGCAATTGCGCTGATCGCAAAGACAAGATTGTCCTCAAGAAAGTTGGAAATCTCGCCCGTCGTAATGTTGCTGGGCACACATCCAGCCCGGCGGTGTGTGACTTTGATAACGACCAAAAACCTGACCTGTTGGTGGGGTCTGAGAATGGACGGATCTACCATATCAAACACGATGACTGCATTACCTATACGCCACAGGAACTGCGAGCGGTCGAGCCAAAGAACAATGGGCAACCCCGGTTTGCGGGACTTGTCAAAGAAGAATTCGTATTCACGAAATCCAAGTTCCCACAATGCCATGCCTCAACCATTTGCCAAACCAACCGGGGCCTTGTGGTTGCCTGGTTTGGTGGCACTCGTGAAAAAGACAAGGATGTGGGGATCTGGGTTTCCTATCACGATGGAAATCGCTGGAGCAGTCCCAAAGAATGGGCCAATGGCATTCAGCATGAGAGTCTGAGATATCCCTGCTGGAATCCTGTTCTGTTTCAGGCGGAAGAGAATGGTCCGACCACCCTGTTCTTCAAAGTGGGCCCTGACCCTCGTTCATGGTGGGGCGAAGTCATTTTCAGCTACGACCATGGACGAACATTTCGCGATCGCCAACGACTCCCTGAAGGCATCGATGGACCAGTGCGATGCAAGCCCATGCTGCTTGCTGATAATACAATGCTGTGTGGTTCGTCCACCGAACATGACGGTTGGCGAGTCCACTTCGAAAAAGTCTCAATCGAAAACGGCAAGCTTACGGGTATCTGGAAGCGCATTGGCCCGATCAATGAATCAAGCCAGTTCAATGCAATTCAACCAACATTCCTGAAGCATGCTGATGGCCGTATCCAAGTTCTATGCAGAACCAAAGAGAGTGTCATCAGCACCAGTTTTTCCAAAGACGAGGGCGAAACATGGTCAACCATGCAAGCCACGAACCTCCCCAACCCCAATTCAGGAATTGAGGTGGTTACCCTTCAGGATGGGCGACACCTTATGATCTACAATCACCTCGGCTCCCGAAAAACAGAATGGGGGCGCAGGGGACTCTTGAACCTTGCAATCTCTGACGACGGTATCCAATGGAGAAAAGTTGCTGTTCTTGAGCAGGAAGAAAATCAGGAATTCAGTTATCCCGCCATCATTCAAACCCAGGACGGCATGGTTCATATGACCTACACGTGGAAGCGACAACGCATCAAGCATGTCGTGGTTGATCCCACGCTGATAAACACAGGTGAGTTATTAAGCCTTGAGAACTGGCATGCCATGAACAAGGAATGACTTGACGTCGTCACACAAGTCTTCAGCAACAGCAAGATACCAGGTATCTCTCTTTACTACCGTGGCTTGATTTTCCCGGGCTTCCGCTATCAGACAGGAACGGGTCATGCGAAACGCGGTTACAGCACCATCTCCTTTAAACCAGATGATCAGTGGTTCGAAATGGCAACCCGCTGGTCGTGGACTTTCTGACATGTCATCCAGATACCCGGTTCGCATGATATTTCAATCCCATTTTTTACTTACAGCGATGCTGACGCTGACGATCACAAAACTGATCAGTGGGGATTCTGCCGTTGGTGAGGAACCAAACCAGGTATCTCCTGGGCAGATCCAGATCAGAGAAGCAATCAGTGCAGCTATTCCATTGCTGGAAAAATCCTCAAGAGGTTCCGCTGAACAACGCAAGTGCTTTACATGCCATAGCCAGGCGCTTCCGATCATGGCATTGACCGAGGCGAGATTACGGAATTTCGAAGTTGACACCAATAACTACGAACGACAAATCAAGCACACGGTCGCGCATCTTCGAAAAGGGGAGAGCAATTACGCACAAGGAAAAGGGCAGGGTGGTGGCGTCGATACCGCTGGGTATGCGTTGTGGACTCTCGAAGCGGGTCAGTATCCCGTCGACCACATTATTGATGCTGTCACACACTTTCTTTTGAGGTCTCCCGGAGATTCTGACCACTGGCAATGCAGCAGCAATCGGCCACCATCCGAATCAAGTGATTTCACGACCACCTATCTTGCGATACGCGGGTTGAAATATTACAGCAAAAAGAATCAGGATGATTTTGTTGAAAAGCGTTTCGAATCTGCATTGAAGTGGCTGCTTGCAGCCAAGCCCACAACAACCGAAGACAAAGTGTTCCACCTGCGTGCGCTCGATTATCTTGATGCACCAACAGCATCTGTAAAACGTTTTACGGCCAACCTACTCCGCGAACAACACGCTGATGGAGGTTGGGGGCAAACAGATTCCATGGAAAGCGACCCATACGCGACGGCGACGACATTGGTAGGCTTGGTACGGACCGGACAAATCGATAGAGACAATCCCCTGTTCAGCAAGGGGATTTCTTTCCTTCTAAAACAGCAAACGGAACAAGGATCGTGGCATGTGAAATCGCGAAGCAAACCATTCCAAAAACACTTTGAAACAGGTTTTCCTCACGAGAAAGACCAGTTCATCTCCACAGCCGCCACCGCTTGGGCAACCATTGCGTTGCTGCTGGCACTGCCATCACAACAGGACCCGCTGGACGAAGCATCCCTGAAAGTTCCCAACTGAAGCGACAACTCGGGAAACTCCCGCCAGAGAGAGCAGGCAAACCACCGCTTCACCCATTGCTATCAAGAAAGCGGCAAGGCCTTCGTGAACTCACACTGGCACTGAACTCAAAATGGTCTGAATCAAGAGCGTCTCACTCATCGTCTGAGCTCACTTTCTCTCTCACCATCACATCATCCCCATCGATTTTGACTTCGAAACAATCAACGCGTGTCTTTGGATTATCTTCCCAGGTTCCATCGCGAATACAAAAACGCCAGGCGTGCCACGGACAGCTCACCATTTTGTCCTCGACGTAACCTTCCGCCAGTGATGCCCCCATGTGGGGGCAAAGATCATCGATCGCGAACCATTCTTGTCCCGTCCGAAAAACTGCAACCATTCGTCCATCGACCGGGACCGCTCTTCCTTGTCCTTCCTCAAAATCGCTGATTTTTCCCACTATTTCGAAATCGCTCACAATCGTATTCTCGTTTCCGTGCTGGTTTGCCTTGTACAAAGAGCCCTTTCTCAGCCACACTTTAACGTGTCTGGCAACAAAATGCCGACCCTGCTCAATAAATGGACTGGCAATCAATGGACTGGCAATCAATGGACTGGCAATCAATGGACTGGCAATCAATGGACTGGCAATCAATGGACTGTCGTCCGTTCGTTAAAATCATCGTCGTCACACTTTTACCGTAATGACAGAATCCCATGATCAACCTTGACCGTCGCCGCAAGCTCGAATCCCGCGTCTGGCCACACGTGCAGACCCCTGCCCAATATGTCGGTGGGGAACGCAACATTGTCGTCAAAGATCATTCAAAAGTTGCGGGCAAACTATGCCTTGGATTCCCTGACGCATACACCATCGGGATGAGCCATCACGGATTGCAAGTGCTGTACTCGCTGATGAACCGTCGAGACGATTGGTGTGCCGAGCGTGTTTTCACTCCATGGCCAGACATGGAAAAACTGCTTCGCGAGCACGACATTCCTTTGTACAGTCTGGAAACATTCACCGCACTGAGTGAATTCGATGTCATCGGTTTGTCGTTGCAATATGAAATCAGTTCACCCAATGTACTGACCATGATTGATCTTGGTGGTGTTCCCCTCAAAGCCGCTGATCGAACAATGTCTGACCCGCTGATACTTGCCGGTGGACCCTGTTGCCAGAATCCGGAACCGATGGCGGACTACTTTGATGTCATGATCACGGGTGACGGAGAGCCTACCCTGCCGATGGTCTGTGATCTTTGGCTGAAACTCAAAAAAGAGAGACAACTGCCCGACGGCTCATTTGCGACTGGCGATGAAGGACGTAAGCAACGTGAGGAAGCGTTGGTCATCGTGGCGCAGACAATCGAATCAGCTTACGTCCCGCGGTTTTACATGCCGGAATACGGAGACGGCCGGATTGCAACGCTGCACCGCACCCGGACTGATGTTCCGGAAACGATTGCCCCAAGTGTTATCAGCGATCTGGATGGTATTCCTCTGCCAACAAGCCCTATTGTTCCCTACATCGAATGCGTCCATGACAGAATTGCAGTCGAAATCATGCGTGGCTGCCCCCATCTGTGTCGCTTTTGTCAAAGCACTGTTATCAAACGCCCACTGAGAGTGCGTGAGGTTGACACCATCGTTGATGCCGCCATGGAGAGCTATCAGAACACTGGCTACAACGAAATCAGTATTCTATCGCTTTCCAGCAGTGACTACCCACACTTTGAACCTCTCGTCTTGAAGCTACATGAAGTGTTCAAACCACTCGGAGTCAACATCAGCGTTCCGAGTTTGAGAGTCAATGAACAACTACGCACACTCCCCGTGTTACTGGGAAGCGAGCGTCGGCGTAGCATGACACTCGCACCTGAGGTAGCCCGCGATGACATGCGCAAGCAAATTCGAAAGAAAATCAAGAACAGTGATTTGGTGGAAGGTTGCAGGGTAGCATTCCAAAACGGATTCGAGAGCATCAAGCTGTACTTCATGTGCGGACTGCCGGGCGAACGACCAGTCGATCTTGATGGCATCGTCGACCTGGCAGAGGAAATTGCAACTGTGGGCAAGGAAGTCAATGGACGTTACGCAAGAGTCACTGCGAGCGTTTCCAACTTTGTGCCGAAAGCGCACACTCCCTATCAATGGAATGGAATGCAGCAGCGTGAATACTTTCAGTGGGCTCACAAATATCTTTGGAGTCGGCGTCGAATACGCAGTATCAACATCAAATGCCACGACATCGAGACAAGTCTACTGGAAGGCGTGCTGAGCCGTGGTGATCGCCGTACCGGAGAAGCGATCCGGCTTGCCTGGGAACGTGGTGCCCGAATGGATGGCTGGCATGAGTACCTGGATGCTCAACGTTGGTGGGATGCAATCGCAGATGCGGGAATTGATGTAGATAAGCAGGTACACGAAAAGTACGAATTGATGGACAAGCTGCCATGGGACCATGTGAATGTTAAATTCGGTCGTGCATACCTGGAGAAAGAGCAGGGTAGGGCAACGGTGCAACTGGCCGAAATGGCCAATGCCACTTAGTCAACAGGTGAGTCATCCGGGTCGCTGTTCTTCGACCGGCTCGTAACTGCAGGAGAAGGGCTCGATGTGCACATGCACATCTCGCACTCTTGGCAAGCTGACCAGCAACTGGTCCTTGACGTGATGGGCAATGCGATGTCCGGCATCTACCGTCATCATGCCCTCGACTTGAACATGAATTTCTATGAAATACTCGAGGCCACTCTTCCGAACACGCAGCTTCTCGACAGCCTGAACACCACCCACGGATTCAGCGATTTCCCGCACCTGCTTCACCGTCGCACCATCTGCCTGCTGGTCCATCAGCTCAGCGGCAATTGAAAGAAATATTTTTCCTCCGGTGTAAATCAGGGCAGCACAAACACATAACGCTGCGATTGGATCAATGTACCGTCCCCAATCACCCACATAGGGAGCTACGATCAAGGACACCGCAACCAGGCCTGACCCTATGGCATCACTACGATGATCCCATGCGACAGCGGTGAGGGAGGATGAATCAAGACGCTTGGCAACTTGCATCGTATATCGATAGATCACTTCCTTGATCACCGCACAGACCCCAGCAATCACTCCCGCTGCGATACCGGGAACTTCCAACTCACTTCCGAATCGTTTGATGGTCTCCAATCCCAGCAAACCAGCACTGAAAGCCACCAGAAGGGAAACGCTGAGCCCGGCAATTGACTCTGCTTTTGTATGCCCGTACGGATGATCGTCATCCTCCGCAACCTGAGCCATGCTGAGGGCGCCACGAACAGCCATGGAACTGGCGACATCACCAATCGAATTCACCGCATCAGCAATCAGCGCTGCTGAGCCAGTTGCAATCCCACCTGCCAACTTGCTGATCACCAGTAAAAAGTTGACTCCCAAACCCCACACCGCAGCTCGTTTAGCATCCACATACAGACGCTGCCGAACAGCAACCGTAGCTTCGTCGCGGGGAGGAGTAATCGACAAGCAGCTATCTCTTCAGCGGGGAATTCAGTTTTGCAGTCAGTGTTACAGTAATTCACATCGTTGCGGCTTCACAGTCCATGGAGTCTCTTCCATGTTCCTCACCAACTTGAATTTGCCAGATTCCGGCTAAGCGTCGGCAAAACCCGGCAATTGCAGCTTAATTTCGCCGTGAACGATTCATGTTGAGCAGCCTTCTGCCAAGAGCAACCACCAACACCATTTTATAACCTAGGCTTCCAAAGGTGTTTTGAAGTAGGGGAACGCAAGATGACCACACAATCGACAAAATCGGCAAGTCGCAACTGCCTGCCATCCGCAACCAGCTCCACGATATCACTATCATGGTTCGCCGCCACGACGCTGCTTGGTGCCTTTCTGGTATTTCAAGTCCAGCCTGTCATCAGCAAATGTGTCCTGCCGTGGTTCGGCGGAACGCCAGCTGTTTGGACCACATGCATGCTTTTCTTTCAGGTGCTTTTATTTGCAGGATACCTTTACGCCCATCTCCTACGCACCTTTTTTCGTCCGCTGTTTCAAGGCTGCATTCATCTTCTTCTACTCGGAATCGCAGCAATTTCGCTGCCAATTGAACCTTCCAATGCATGGAAGCCCACAGGGACAGAATCACCCACGATACACCTTCTGTGGATGCTCAGTGTGCATGTGGGTCTGCCATACTTTGTGCTCTCAAGCACAGGCCCCTTGGTGCAAGCATGGCTGAGCTATCGCGACAATTCTGATCGTGTCTATCGACTTTACGCACTTTCCAATGCCGGATCATTAGCAGCGTTGCTCAGCTATCCATTTCTAGTCGACCCTTTGCTCTCCGTTTCAAATCAGTCAGTGGTTTGGTCGTTGATGTTCTGCCTGTTTGTTCTGGTTCAAGGGGTAGTTGCAATTGGTCTGTTTCGGGTCCCGAATCCTGCAGGCAATCTTCCATCTACGATTTCTCTGCTTAAAAACACATCTGAGGACAAAACAGGAGGATGGAAAGTGAAGTGTTGCTGGATGGCGTTACCAGCCCTGGCGTCGACCATGTTACTGGTGGTCACGAATCACATTTGCCAGAATGTTGCTGTGATCCCTTTTCTTTGGGTTCTTCCTCTAAGCCTCTACCTGCTGAGCTTCATCATCAGTTTTGATTCACCGGCGTGGTATAAACCAAAGTGGACAGCAACGATTACATTGGTCGCGATCTGTTTTATTCCTCTGCTAAACGTCTTGCCGGGTTACCTGCAACTGATCACCGAAGTTTCAAGCTACATGGTGATCTTGCTTGGTGTCTGCATGCTGTGCCATGGTGAAGTGGCAAGATTGAAGCCAGCTTCATCCAAGCTCACGCAATTCTACATGCTCATGTCAGGCGGCGGTGCGGTTGGTGGTTTCATCGTCGCCATTCTTTGCCCACTCCTGCTGACAACGAACTTCGAACTTCCACTATCACTGGCCATTGTGACTGGCCTGGCGTTTGTCATTTTCTTTACGTGCCGCAGTTGGAATCGTCCTGACTATGACTGGAGTATTGCCCATCGTCTTAAGTACGCGACACTAACAGTGATTGCAGCTCCACTCCTTGCGATGTCATTTGCGTCCCATGACGAATCGATTGCTTCTGAACGAAACTTTTTTGGTGTGCTACAGGTTCTCAAAGATGAACGTGGATTACGTCTGATACACGGCAGCACGATCCACGGCATGCAACTTTTGGGTTCGCGAAACACTGAACCAACGACCTACTACGGAGAACAAAGTGGCGTCGGATTGGTGTTGCAGGCAACGCAGCGGACGAATGAGAATCTTAATATCGGCGTGGTCGGCCTCGGGTGTGGTGTTCTGGCAACCTATGGACGAGAGACGGACCACATGCAGATGATCGAAATCAATCCAGCCGTAATCAATATCGCCAATACGCACTTTTCATTTCTCCGTGACAGCCATGCGAAGATCACCACACATATGGGTGACGGGCGACTCATTCTTGAGCGAATGCAGAATGAGGAATTCGATGTGCTAGTGCTCGATGCTTTCAGCAGTGATGCAATTCCTGCCCACTTGCTGACCCGGGAAGCTTTTCGGCTTTACAAAAATCGGCTGAGCAATAACGGAGTGTTAGCCGTCCACCTTTCGAACAACCATCTGGATCTGGTCCCACTGGTTCATCGACTCAGCCAGGATGCTAAGTTGAGCAGTAGAGTAATGCGGAGCCAGGGCAATGAACAACTTGGTACGCATGCGGCGACCTGGGCACTGATCATGCGACCGAATCACCCCCTCTGGAAGGCAGCCGAACTTGAGCAGGCGACCCCTCCCCAGAAAATGGAATTGGACTCGGCTCCGCTCTGGACTGATCAGCGACACAATCTGGTGAGTGTGTTGAAATTGTGGTGATTGAGAAAGACGGCAAAACAGGCACAAAACACCTTGGAGCCTTTCACGGTGGCAATCTGGGAAGTTTGCGCAGATAAATCCAGAGCAATTGGGATCAAATCGGGACCATACGAACTTTGATCTTGCTGGTTGTTTCACGCGTTTGCTACTTTCCGAATTCCTTGGCCCATGTTTGTATCCATTTTTGAGGGAAAGACTGTAGTTCGGAGCGCGGAATGGTCGATGACGCCTTTGTTTCCGCTCCTCGCGCTGAAAAGTCTCTCTTCGCTTACGGATTGCTTCCTGGGACAAGGATCACGGCGCTGACGACCGGTGCGGAAATGGCCAATCACTTCGTTTGATCAGGATGATTTGACGTTGCTGGCCCGGTCACTACGCGCTTTCGCATCCACTCGATTCGACAGGATTTCACCCTTTGAGGGTGTTATCGAATCGATGGAAGTTCCAGTCCCACACGGGAGCAATTCGATCATGCAGATATATGGACCCTACAGGGTTTCAACCACGCAGCCCAATGCTGCAGCCCAACGCAGCCAACCTCAAAAACCGGCTGAGACCACTCCGAATCCCAGCAAAGCTTCGGTAGACCAACTCGATTTATCCAATGCAGCCAGCGGTGTTAATCGCATGGCTCCGAGCTCCGCTATCGCTGGTGGTGGGGAGATTCGGATTGATCGCGTCGCTGAAATTCGCAGACAAATCGCTGATGGCAGCTACGAAACTCCGGAAAAACTGGATGCAGCTCTGGATCGACTCCTCGATCAATTTGCCTAGGCAAATGGCGTTAAAAGAGGGTTTCCGGCAAACCCATTTCCGGCAAATCAACAGAAAATAGCGACAGGTGCGAAGTGCTCACTTTGCAGCGGATTCCGGTGTCATAGCCAAAAACCACCGGCGTATCTTCTGTTTTTTCCGGTCGTGGCTTTACGGTTTGTTATATTAAGACCGCTGCCGAGTGTCGCATTTCAGAGGGAAAAAACGGCTTTCCTGCGGAAATGCCCCACATTCCAATCCCAACCGAAAACACCCGTGTCCACTGCTAATTCACTCGAACTACTGAACGTATCTTCATCGCCTCGCGAGCGGTTCGAGGAGTACCTGCAAACTCGCGGGCTGCGACAGACCAGCCAGCGAAAATTTCTCATTGAGGCTGTTTTCGAGGAGCACGACCATTTTGATGCCGACGAGTTGATTGATCGTTTGCCACGCCGTGGCGAGAAGAACTACGTCAGTTCCGCGACTGTCTATCGGACGCTTCGGGAATTCGTTGACGCAGGCCTGTTGAAGAGTTTTCAGCTTGATGGGCGAACCGTCTACGAGTTGGATTACGGATACCCTCAGCACGACCATCTGTACTGCACGCGTTGCAGAGGATTATTCGAATTCCAGAGCTCAGACCTGATGGAAATTCGTGACCGCGTCGCGTCAGAGCAAGGATTCCGCGTCAGCGGTCACCGCATGATTATTCAGGGCATCTGCCGAGATTGTGGAAAGAGTCGCCGCAAAAAACGCAAGCAGGATCTGGTTTAGGGTGATTCGCGAATTTGCTTCAAAATCGCAGAAAAAACCAGCTTGTTTTTATCAAAGTCACGACTCTCTGCCTGCATTTGCAGAATCAGTGTTCTGCCCCCAGCAGTCAAAATGACCAGTCGTGAGACGATCAGTAAATCCAGATAATAGAAGCGAAAATCGATAGCTCTCTCATTCGAACCTGACGCTTCCAGCGAAACCACTTCCCGTTCGATTTCTTCGTAGTCCTCGGCGATTGAATCGGCAACATCCCCAATTATTTCTTCAATTTCCTGATCTTCATGGTCAGTCTCAAGGCTGAAGAAACCACCTGTAGGTAACTCCAACGTCACCCCATCACCGGCCTCATCCTCCGGGCGTTCAACCTCTTTCCAGTTATCAGGATAGAGAAATTTGATTCCAAATGATTCGAATGTGGCAGGCATACTCAGGACGATCTAGGGTCGGCAGGATAAATCAGCGAATTGCAGCCACTCATGATGCACTACTTGGTCGATAAATCCCAGCCGTGTCAGCTCCGCTCATGACCTCAGATCCGAGCTCACGTTGCGTAAAACCTTGGATTTTGCTATTTCCCAAACGTGCACTGCTGTTGTTTTGGAATCAATCATGTCTGTCAAATTTCTCCCACGGCTGATCCAACTACTGTCGTTGACGGTAGTTGCTTGCTGTGGCTGCCAAAGTATGAGCCACAAACAGCAGCAAAAATTAATCGACGCCCGGCGTCACTCGGGGATGGGTTTTCAAAAGATTCATAACGGCAGTTGGGAAGACGCTGAAGAACTATTCGCGCAGGCACTCGACAAATCAGAGAATGATGAGCGGGCACACTGGGGTCTGGCAGAATCCTACTGGAATCGTGGGAAAACCACTTTGTCGGTCGAGCACATGGAACAAGCTGTTCGGCTAAGTGCCGGTGATCCGAAAATGGTACAGCGTCTTGGGCGCATGTATCTGGACATCGGAAGGCTGGAAGATGCAAAATCGCATAGTTTGTGGGCATTGGAGTCTGAGCGTGATTCAGCAGAGGCTTGGGCACTTTATGGTGACTGTCTTCATGCAGCGGCCGACAACTCTGATCCTGATCACCCGGCGTTACAACCCGCCTTGGCAGCCTATCACCGTGCTCTGGCGCTGCAACCGGATTATCCCAAAGTACAACAGACGACTGCAGAAATTTATCTGAAACAGCAACGTTACGATCGTGTACTAGCAACCCTCGATCGCTTGCACGACACACATGGGGTTGATGCCGCCTCGGCTCGCGTCGACTTACTCAGGGGGATCGCATTAAAACAGGAAGGAAGGACTGATGACGCAAAGGCAAGCTTCCTTCGTGCCATCGTCAAGGACAGAAGTGACCCTGACCCATTGATCGAATTGGCATCACTCGAGCTCAAAGAGGGCCGGGTAGAACAAGCCCGATCGGCACTAGAACAAGCTGCTGAAATCGCTCCCAAGCTTTTTATCGATGGCTTTTTGGTCGCGGAATTTCAGAAAGAAGAACAACGGATCGCGACTGAATCAAACAGCAACGAGGGCAGACAGAAACGCTGACCAAGTTTGATCCATCCAGAAAAATCTGCTCCCTGCCAGGCAGTCGTGTACAAGGGGATAGCGATTATCCCATGAACAGGGTCGAAATTGTGTGCATCGCCAAGGGCATCCCCCAATCAACGAGTCAGACTGGGTCTGGACACCATTTCTCAGCAGACAGGCTTCAACAAGGCCATAGGAACAATAATTCGGGTTGTTCGGGTTGCACGAATTACAACACCACATTCTCAGCTGATCCCGGTGACATGCCCCTTAACTACTTGTTGTCTGGCAAGAAAATGCGAGTGCTTCTACTCAATTCGGAACATACTGGCGACTTCCCAACGATCTGTAGGCTAGGCTTGATCAGTCCTTGAAGGTGTGAGATTTCGAGCTTGCACTAGCAACTCGCTTCTGAATGGAGCCCCAACGTGTCACTGTACAACAACGCCAGCCAATCCTTTCCGGGAAGCCACGACCAAGTCACCCCAGACAGCAATGAATTCGTGGATCGGCGAACGACCGCAACCTCAGACCAGCAGCAGGCGGAGCGTCGACAATTCGGCAGCTCACACACCGGGCTGTCAACTGCGGGTCGTGAACTGGCAGTGGCGATTGATGAGTACAAAGTACAACATCACCGTCGATACCTGACCTGCGATGAAATGCTCTCAGTGATGAGTACGCTTGGCTACCGAAAAACGGAAAGCTGACCCGTTGTGATCATTTGATCAGTGGCTGCATCAATTGCCGTCGGGTCACAACACCACAAACCTTCTCGTTGTCATCCTTGAGAATGGCAATTTCGCTGGTACTGTCGTACAGGTTCAATAGCAGTTTCAGATGACGATCTTCTGACCGTCCATTAAGCACGGGCTGGCAATCCAGATTGGGATGCTCACCACACAGATCGGCATACCAAAGGAAGCCGATGATCCCACTGTGATCCTGAACCAGAATCATGGGATGGTTGTGCCGCCGCGCTTCATTTCTTGCATTTGTCACATCGACTGGTGCAGAAACGATTGCAAGTCGGTCAGCTGGAATCCCGAAAGAGATGGCAGGTTCCCCCCCAACTTCGAACAGACGTTGGGCGAGTGATCGTTGGCCAGCGACAAGAATCCCAGCCTCATAGCCATGTTTCAACACCTGCTCCAATTCTCCACGAGCCATCGCCAGACGCAAGCGAAAAGGCGTCTGTCCAGTGATTCTCTGCAACGCTCTTCCCAATAATCCCAGTATCAACGAAACCGGACTCAGCAAGAGGGTCGCCAACAACAATGGTGGGCGGGCTGCAGTCAGTAGCCGATGGGGAGCATGATAAAACAGGTACTTGGGAAGTAGTTCTCCCAATACGAATACGATCGGTGTCAAGAAGATCGGCCCCAGCAATTCAGCACTGGAACCGACACCAAACCAGATGGCTACCCCCATCACGATGGCCAAACTGGTGACATAGTTGGCAAGATTATTTCCGACCAGAGTAGTAGCCACAAAAATTGCCGGATGATTCAACAGCCAAATCATCCAACGCGCCATCTTCGAACCACTCAATCCATCCAGCACGAGACGTGTACGCGACACGCGGTAAAACCCGGTCTCACTACCGCTGAAAAAGGCGCTCAGTGAAAGCCCCAGCAGAAACAGCAGTCCAGCAACAATCATGAAAGATCCTCCTTCCATTGATCCTGAACAATGTCGATCCAGATACCGTCATCTTCGGCTTCCAGAACGGTCAAGAGATATCCAGGTAATCTGGCTGTATCTCCGACCCGCGGTAAACGCTCATTATTTCGCTGAATATAACCTGCAACCGTGTTGATGCCTTCCTCGGTCAAGTCGATTCCAAGTCGCTTGGTCAGCGCTCGAACACTAACCAGTCCAGACACTCGAAAGTGATTCTCTGCTATCTCCTGAATAACAACTTCACCGAAGGGGTCCTCCTGCTGACGGGGCGCCAGAATACTTCTCATGATCCCATCGATTGAGACTGCCCCCAACAATTCACCAAACTCATTGACGACAACTGCCACTGAACGGTGCTCATCATTGAGTTGATCGAGGACTTGTGAGACACGTGCGGACCAGGGGACATAGATCACCGGTTCACAAAACGAGGCTAAATCGTCCAATTGGCTGGGACGCAGAGTACGGACTCCGACAGAGTGAGTGATCATTTCACCAGTGGGATCTGTCACCATCAGATAACCACTTGCAGGCATCGTTGCAAGAACTTGCCCGGACTCAACAGGATCATTACACATCCAGAGCTTATTGCGCGGTCTCATCAATTCGCCGACCCGAGTCTCAGCGATCTCAACCAGTCCTTGGAGTGCCATTCGTTCGCGTTGCAACAATGCAGCATCATCGGTGCCGAGATTGATTGCACGTTCAATGTCAGCAAGATCTATCTCGGGCTCAGGTTTGAAAGAAGGCCAAACCAGCCGGCTGGCAGCTTGATTGACCGCATTGACCAGCGGCATGACAGGACTCACCATTCCAACGGCCAGTGACAGGGGCGGCCCCAGCATGATGGAAATTCGCAATGGAGCCAGGACAGCAACACTCTTGGGCAGCATCTCACTGAAAAAGATAATGCTCAGTAAACTGACAATAGTAAACGCAACGGCAACTGTCCTTCCTGCACTTTGATCATTTTCCAATCGGGCTCCAACGATCGCCGCGATGGCGAAGTACGTCATGTTGATCAGCAGATTCCAGAACAACACGGCCGAAAGCAGGTGTTCGGGATCCTGTAACATTCTCGCAGCAACTCTGCCTCCAACACCTCCGCGAGCCAGACTTTTGCGATTGCGTTGCGTCAACGAAAACATTGCTGCTTCACTGCCACTGAAAAGAGCGCTGAACATGATCAGAACACCCATGGCGAGAAGCCAAAGCCAGACGTCCGTGATCCAGTTCAAGCGCCATCTCCACCAGCACCGCGATCCGGCTCCAACGACACATCAAAATCGCTTAAAGAAGGAATCATCATGGCCGCGGTTGTGAACACGTAACCAACCAGCAGAGCAAAAAAGACATAAAGATGATCTGTTTGCAACAGAAACTGTGTGATCGCATAGAAAGTTACCAAAGGTAAACCAAAGGACGCAAAGAAAATCGCAGAGGAAGGATTTCGCCATCCCAACGATGCGAAAAGCGCCGCGCCACCCCCGAGAATCATCACTAGAAATGGCGCTAACTGAAGTTGGAAAGCCCCGCGAAAACTGACCATGATCGTCATGCAGATCGCAATCCCGACGCAAAGGAAGAATACTGTTCCCAAGCTCGCCAGAATCGCTGTCCGTCCAGCAACATAATTCAACCCCGAATGCAAACCAAGCATCGTCACGAAGACATACAAAATGACTGCTCCGAGAATAACGTAAACCATGTTTTCGTACGTCATCACACCACATGCAGCAAGGAAAATCACCAACATGATCGGCAGCAAAATCATCTCCTTGGCGACGTAGAGCACTCCTACTAACTTACCGAAAATGAACTCCTTGGGACTCAGATCAGTGGCGAGTAGTAAATCGAGTGCCAGCCCATCCCGTTCACCGGTCACTGAATTGACAGCCAGTGCATTGACAAGCACAAGGCTAATCACGCCGAGTGCGGCAACCGGAATTGTCGCAGATGGCAGAGCCCGCCCAATTCGTCCACCAGGTTCCATGGCAACACCACTCTGAACCTGCGAATACAGCACACCAGCGATAAACAGAAAGAACACCACGAAGGCAACACGGATAACCACAATCTTACGACCATAAGCCCAGGTTCGAACTTCTCGCCAAAGGATGGGGTTGTCCCAGACTCGTTTTGGAGAACGTGCTTTCCAGTCAGGTACCGTTGCTTGACCCTCAAAGTCATCCGAAGACTCGGGTTCCGGAGCCTTGATCCGCACATCACGTGAAGGGTTCCAAACCCTTACTTTTGCGACGCCCAACGCCAAAACCAAAGTGGACAGCACTACGTTACTGAAAACAAACAGCACGACTCCCAAAGCTGTCTCACTCGACAAACTTGCAAGGGGCGAGGCCGCAGCAGCCAGAGCCCTTGGTGGGCTGAAAATCAACGTGATTGACTGTGGTGCACCGACCAGTAATTCGGCCACAACCTCTCCAATCCCCATGTACAACAACAGGCTGAGCACCGTCATGGCAATCGCCTGAAACGTCTTATCACGCCACATTCCAACAACCGTTCCAATGCTTCCTGCCAAAACAATGGTCGCTGCAGTGACAACAAAGACTCCTAGAACCTGCTGTGGCGACACACCTCCAAGAAGGGGTAACGCCATGAAAAGGGGTAGTGCACCCAGCAGCATCATCATGGGCGTCAACAAGGTAGCCGTCAATTTACCAACAACGACCTCGAAGCCCGAGAGTCGCGTAAGCAGCAACAACAACAAGGTACGTCGATCCTTCTCCTGAGCGACACTGCTGGCGGCACCGACCGCAGCAAAGCTGGCAAGTACAAGCAACTGCAAAGGAGCCAGAAGTGTAAACATCCAGCCTCCAAATCTGGCCGAATCCCCGCTGGTGGCCAGTGATCGGGATCCGTCAAGAACCAAGTAGCCCGTACACAAGAGAAGAAACAGAGTTAAGACGTACAGCCCTCGAATCAGGTACGTCTTTGGACGTTTAGGAACCACAGTGGCTTCACGATTGAAAATTGGTCCAAACATGACTCGGAGCTTTAAAAATGGGGCGGATTCCGAGCCATAGGGTAACAGAGCCCCACCAATGTGGCAGGCACTGGCTACTCCTAACAACCATTACAAACTGATTAATCCGTAAAATTCTGGCGGAACGCTTATTTTACCTATCGTCCGCTACCAAAGTGCACCAAGTACGCAGGAACTCGTACTATGGTTTTGAACACAGAGATTTTCTTCGTGTTTATCAGAAACCATTGTTTACCAGACTGCCGCAGAAGGTGAATTTCATGACCTCCCATTTTAAAGCTATCCGAAACTTTCTGAAGGAAGAGCAAGGCCCCACAACCGTCGAATATGCAGTCATGCTTGCGATGATTGTCGGAGTCTGTATTGTTTCCGTGGTTTACTTGGCGGCCAGAACTGGCGATAGCTTTGATACCTCTGCCGGGGCAATTTCCGGGGCAACTTCAAACTAATTCCTCGAATGAAACCTGAAGATAGATGAATTCGACTTCCAAGGTATCACCAACGCGACGGCGAATCCTGATTGACTCTGGAGTTCAGGGAGCCCTCGTCCGCAGGACGGGACTCTACGCTGCCGCGACAGGGATGTACCTACTGATCATCTTCATCCTCTCAGATGCCCTCAGCCACCCCCGTGAGCCGCTTTCAGAGTCACTGTTTCGTTCTCTGGATGAAGCTGTTTTCTGGGCCCCTGGGCTGATGCTGCTTGCACCGCTGTTCGCCTATGATCTGATTCATATTTCCAATCGCTTTGTCGGGCCAATGTTTCGCCTTCGCCGCGAGTTGCGAAAACTCTCGAACGGGGAAATGGTGTCGCCCATGTACTCTCGTCAAGGCGACTTTTGGGCGGATGCTTCTGAGTCTTTCAATCGTCTCCGTGAGGAGCTTGTAGAACTCAGAGCATCGGATTCAGATTCGCCAGAGGCATCCGATCTCGATGACACGCTTGATTCGGATGTAAATTCAATACCAGACCCGCTTCCTGCTGAATGAGACACGAATCGGTCGTGAAACAGACGTTAAATGCCTCATTTACGCAGGCCCCTGAATTCTCGCGGGCGTTTTTTTAAAGTCGATATCCGACACAAGCCGATTCTTAGGTTGCCTTTTTTCACGCTAAACCTGTTGTTAACTGGCGATTGAGAAAGTTGCGCTTCAGGATTGCACCAACTCTGGTGATACTTTTCGACATGCTGGTATGCTTGAATGCAGGTTCCAAATATGGATCGCCGACCTCAAATCTGAACGTTGATCGCATAGAATCATGGACGAAACCACTTTCGACACTACTGCACTCGACCACGAGGGCCATCAAACGTGAAGACTCTGTTTCAATCAATCTCTGGCGGATCATGCCTCCTCAATCTTGATGCCCAGAGCATGGAAGAGATTATCGAGGCTGCTATTGAGCTTCTGGTTCAGACTGGCCGCTTGCCGGAAAGTCAGCAGGAACAAGTAATTGAGGGCGTGCTGGAACGGGAAAAGATGGTTCCCACGGTTATCGGCCATGCCTGTGCGGTGCCGCACTTCTACAGCGAAGCGATCGCGGAACCCGCGATGGTCTTCGTGCGTTTACGACATGGAGCCAATCTGGGCGCCCCAGATGGAATTGCGACGCGATTCATATTTCTGCTGATCGGTTCAGAGCAACAGACGTTACAGCACTTGGATACTCTCTCATCAATCGCCCGATTGATGTCAGACAATGTGTTTCACTTTGAGCTGACTTACGCCAAGAATCAACAGGATGTGGCTGACGCGATTGAACGTCACACCAAGCGCAACGTACTCGCTACGCCACCAAAACCACGTGAAGTGTCTGATAGCCTGAAATCAGCTCCACGTCCGTTCGCCGGTATCAAGGCGGACATCAAACGTCGACTTCCCCACTACATTGATGACTTCAAGGATGGTCTAAGATCCAAAAGCATCGCATCGATTGTGTTCATGTTTTTCGCCTGTCTTGCACCAGCAATCACTTTTGGTGGATTACTTGGAGAGCAGACAGGTGGAGCAATCGGCACCGAGCAGATGCTGATTTCCACGGCTGTCTGTGGTGTCGTTTACGCTCTGGTCGCTGGTCAGCCGTTGATTATTCTTGGCGGCATTGGACCAATGCTTATCTTTACCATCATTCTCTACCAGCTTTGCGATGACCTGGGACAAGGGCATAACTTTCTCGGTGTCTACGGATGGGTAGGCATCTGGACCGCTCTGCTGACGTGTCTGCTGGCGATAGGGAATGCCAGCAATTTAATGAAGTACTTTACGCGTTTCACCGATGAGATTTTTTCGGCATTGATGTCACTGATCTTCATCTACAAAGCCGTTGAAGGCATCATTCAAACTTTCGAAACTCCAGGCAGCGGTGGAACCGAAAAAGCACTTCTGGCGCTCATTCTTGCTGTCGGGACTTTTTATATTGCCATGTCGTTGGCCCGGTTCCGCAGCAGTATTTATCTGTTCCCTTGGATGCGTGAGTTCCTTGCTGACTTTGGTCCTTCAATCGCGCTGGCATGCATGATTGGAGTAGCCTGGTGGCTCGGTGACGCCAATACTGTTGATACACTCACCGTGGGAAGCACCACTGAGTCAGCACAAAATGGTGGATCGTGGTTTGTCAATCTTGGCGAGGTACCTCCGTCCATCAAGCTGGCGGCGATTGGGCCGGCAATCCTTGCAACAGTGCTAATTTTTCTCTCCCAGAACATCACCGCGAGACTCGTCAACAGTCCCGGAAATCACCTCATGAAAGGAGAGTCTTACCACTGGGACCTTGCCGTGATCGGTGGACTCGTCGGGCTCTGTTCACTGTTTGGATGGCCTTGGATGGTTGCAGCAACCGTAAGATCACTGGCCCACGTACGCTCTCTCGCGATCATGGAAGAGGTGGTGGGACAGGAAAATCATCAAACCGAGATCATTCACGTCATCGAAAATCGGATCACGGCTGTCGCAATCCACATCCTGATTGGATTGACTCTGCTGGCTCTGTCCCTGCTGCAATACGTCCCCATGGCCGCGTTGTATGGCATTTTCCTCTTCATGGGGTTTGTCTCACTTAAAGGGATCCAATTCATTGAGCGTCTGGGATACTGGCTCATGGACTCAGCGTTGTACCCAGTGAATCACTACACGCGAAGAGTACCGACCCGAACCATTCACCTGTTCACACTTGTGCAACTGATTTGTTTGATCGTGCTTTGTGTTGTGAACCTAAGTCCGTTCAACCCGGTCAAAATCCTGTTTCCCATCTTCATCGCCTTCCTTGTTCCTGTTCGCGGACTTTTAGGCCGCTTCATCGACAAAGATCACCTAGCCTATCTCGATGCTGATGAGGAACCCGACGACGAGGGTCTGCACTGGGTATAGGAAGAAAACAGACAGGCTCAAATCAAACATCGACTTGGAATCCTCAAGTCCAATTCGATCCCAAAATTTCCCAGACGGGCTCATTCTTATCCTCGATATTCACGTCATCGCTGGAGTCAGGTGATGAATACATGTCAAGGATCGCTTGATCCGTTGGGTGGAATATCGACACGAGCTTGACCGGCAAACGTGTTGTGCTTGCAGGGTTTTCCCGCAATCGCAGTTCTGAAAGCATGGCGGCTTCAAACGCAGCGGCAGGTTCAGCAAGCATTGGAAGCTCTCTCTCTTCACCTTCTGCGTCACCCACCAACGCCAGTCCGTTCAATACCAACAACGCATCAAGAGCAGTCGCAATATTGTCACCTGAAACATCAGGAAAAATGCCGCGAAAATTTGCCAGAACAGGTTCTGCAGGCAAGTCACTACCAAACGCGGATAGATGGTTCAAAATGGCAAGCGCGTCCGCCACCGAAATGTCACCATTGTGGTTCGCATCACTCTCCAGTATCACATTTTGCCATGGTCTTTCAGAAACAATCTGAAGCTTACTCTCATCAGAAGTAATCACCTGCGCAAACTGATCACCCACCATTTCCGGTGATGCATAAATAGCATCACCCAAAACCTTGAATTGGTCACCTGACTTCACGTAAACAGTTAACTCTCCTGTTTCACCAGACCCAGCAAAATCACCAAGGCTATTCAAATCAACCTCAATCCTCGAGTCTCCTTGAGACTCAAGAACATATTCCTCAAATCCGAAAACACGTCCATTGATATAACCCAGCAATTCAAGCGTCGTTGCCGTTTTGACAACAAAACGGTCGATACCCAAGCCTCCGTCCAATCGCGTGAAGTAATCACCATTCAATTCCACAACATCCGCCCCACCTTGGAAATCGATCTGAACAGATCCTGTGGTTGCGGTAAGTGGTTCAATTACAACCGTCTGGGGAAGATCATTTGCCACTAGATTCAAGCCATCTTCATGTGAACCTGTCAGAAGTTTTATGCCACTGGCATTGTCCGCGAGAAAAACCTGACTTGAATCTTCGGATACCGTCAATGTGCTTGGCTGCCAATCCCGGACGACGACCGACAGTACTTTGTCGGGTGCCACGGAAAACAATGCATCGGAGTTCACGCCATCAACCCTTAGCCGGATGCTCCCTTCCTCATCTCCCTCAGCAAGCAAATCAGGAATACCAATCACAGACACAGTGCGTGGAATATCCCAATCCTCGGGCGTGAATACCACCTGAATTTGGTCAAGCGTGACATCCACTGGCCCCGCTGGCCAATCAAGCAAATCCAAGTTAATCAAAACATCAGCTTGTGGCCGAGATGCGAGCGTGACGACGAACTCATCGGCACCCAACTCCTCGCTGACAACCGTTGATCCGTCTGTTGGCGAAACCAAAATCGCCGAAATCTCGTCATCGACGACTTGCACAATAGCAGCAGAAACAACGTGAGTTTCGGCAGTACTCAGAACCTGAACAATGCGATCGCCATCCCGATATTCATTATCAACCACAATCACGTCAAATGTCTGTGAACGCTGACCCGCAGGGATCGTCACACTCGATGGGAAGTCCAGCACACCAGCCAGATCCGATTCCAGAGAAACTACCAACGGCAAACTCAGGTCACCGCTATTGCGATGAACCAGACCGGCCAGGGAACCAACCGTTTCATCCACTTCGTCTGCTGATA
>PKCN01000399.1 GCA_002862205.1 Planctomycetaceae bacterium
ACTGGCTTTGATCTCAGTGAGCCACTGGCTTAATAGTGCGGCGGCTTTTCATCCAACGGATCCAGCCCGGACTCGGGCTGTCGTTCTTTGAGTTCCTTGT
Organism: Planctomycetaceae bacterium; assembly: GCA_002862205.1. Lineage (GTDB taxonomy): Bacteria > Planctomycetota > Planctomycetia > Pirellulales > Pirellulaceae > Rubripirellula. Next base: position 101 of record PKCN01000399.1, read on the forward strand.
ACTGCGTCTGCAATTGGTGACAGCGCCGCTCGAGGAGGTCAATTCGCCCAGACTGCTCGGTGACGACTTCATTGAGTTGCTCGTACAGACGCTGCACGTGCGCCAACTGGATTTCCAGTTCGGTCATACGCTCTTGAGGATCTTTGGGCATCAGCTTTTGATGTCCGTGAACGAGCGAAGATCGTACGGAATACCGACGTAATCGAGCACACGGCACAGCCCACGAAGGGCAACTCCAAAGCCATCCGGTCCGCTGAAGCCGCCAAACTGTCCTCCGCCTTTGACGTGAGGTTCAAGATCCAGAAAGACACCATCTGCGCCACGTGCAGCCATCCGCGTTTCCAGCTCAGGCAGGAAGTCTTTCAAATCACGCAGAATCGCCTCATGACCACTGTCCCCGACATCTGCGGGTACAAAGTTACTCAAACTTGCTTCGTCGACGTGCTCGATTCGTCCAGTCGGAGACGGTTCGTGATAATCCTTGATATGTAGCCACCCCAGGCTGGGCTTCATGGCCAGATACTGCGCGTAGGTCTCATCCGCCGTGAAGCCCTGCGTCACAATGTTCGCAGCATCGAAGATCGTGAGCATGGCAGGATGATTGACCTGCCGGGCAATTGCCTTGAGAAGATCTCCCGTCTGCCCCACAAGATTCGCTTCGACTTCGAGCCCAAATGTCAGCCCTCGTTGATCGCAGGCAGTAGCGATCTGCCCAAGCTGGTCACTGACCTGATTGACATGCTCGAGGGGATCGGTGCCCTTAGGATGATAGAAGGCAAAACCACGAATCAATTTCGCACCAAAAGCTTCCGCACGATCGCATGCGATTGCAACATCCTCGCGCAAGTACTGGTCGAAAGGAATGTATTTGTTTGACGTCCCATCGTCGACATCCTGAAGCTTCACTTTGCCGATAGGAGACCCAATGCTACTCACCTTCAAACCATAATCGCACTGCATCTTGACCAGGTGCTGGATTTCAGGATCCGACAGTTGCATCACATTCTTGATGCCTTCACCTGCATCAACAAAACGGATGGAATAGTACTTCAACCCCAGAGCGGCAAACGCAGAATATTGCTGAACTGCCTGCTTTTCGTTGGCTGCCTCATCCGCGAATCCACTCAGAAGAACTGGAGCCGTCATGTTGAAATCCCTGTGGTGCTATTGTTGGAGGCCGAGAGTATAAACGACACGGCGAATTGTTGTCGGTTTTAACGACTTCCGCCACTGCCTCAACCCCTGCTGCATCGCCAAGCCAGATGAGACCGTGAATTTTCGGGACTGGATGCAAACCAAACCCCGATTTACTGGCTGCGGCGATTTACTGGCCGCGAAAAGATGCCCTTCCACTGCGACGCGTTGCCAAGTCGATACTGCGACCAACGGAGCATGTTGCCCAGAATCGGCAGAGGCAAACCGTGACCTGCAGAGGCAAATCATGGCTTCATGGGGCAAACCATGGCCTGATGGGGAGTCCGCGAGGATATGGTGTCTGCGGTCCTCGAGCCCAATAGCAACAGTGCTGCGACTGCGAATGAGCTGGAACCCGGATTTGGACCCGAGTTTGTTCGCGTTTCATCGCGGATTGGGCAACCTGATTCTTGCTGGTGGGCGGCACACGCCCTAGCCTTGATCGGGGTAATTCACAATGATATTGCTGTTGAGTCCACCTCGAGGTGTCCAGCGGCTTTCCACTGTGACCCGACGCGGTTGGACGACAGCGATGAAATCATCCATGATTTGGTTGGTCACTGCCTCGTAGAAAATTCCTTCATTACGAAAACGCTGAAGGTACATTTTCAAACTTTTCAGTTCGACGCAAATCTGGTCAGGTACATAGGTAAAAACGATCGTCCCATAGTCAGGCTGGCCTGTTTTCGGACAAACAGATGTAAACTCGGGACAATGATGTTCAATCGTAAAGTTTCGCGACGGACTTGGGTTGTCAAAGACTTCCAACGTGTCACGGAAATTATCTGAATCGCTCAATTTGATCACTCCACTTGGTAATACCGGATTCTCGCATGGGTCGCCCACGACGACTAGGGGGACGCTGCGGATTGCTGAAACGTTCCAAAGTCGACAAGGCGAAGGAAAACTGACTGGCACGGAGAGTTTTTTCATTCGTACCAGTGGATGCAACTTGCGTTGCTGGTTCTGCGATACACCGTATGCATCATGGAACCCCAAAGGCGAACAGGCGACTTTCGACCAAATTCTGGCTCTGGTGAAGGCAACCGGCCTGCAACACGTGGTCCTGACGGGCGGCGAACCGATGCTGTCCGCCGATTCCACTGCCTTCTGCCAAATGGTTCGTTCCGAAGGCTTCCACCTCACTGTTGAAACCGCCGGAACGATCGACCGAGAAAGCCCATGTGACCTGCTGTCGATCAGCCCAAAATTCAATTCCAGCACTCCCGACTCCAGCCAACATCCAAAATGGAGCAAACTTCACGCCGAACGACGGATGCCCATCGCAACCATGCGTCGGCTCATCGATGCTTCATCCGATTATCAAATCAAGTTTGTCGTGGACTCACCTGATGACTACCGGGAACTCCTCGATATTGTCAGTCAGCTTGAAGTGCCAAGCGAACACGTTTGGGTGATGCCTCAAGGCAGCACCAACGAGGCCATGGATGCGGCCGCCCAATGGCTGAAACCGTGGGTGCAAAACGAGGGATTCCAGTATTGCGATCGGATGCAGATACGATGGTATGGAAACCGTCGGGGTACCTGAAAACCCGACTCAGTTGCATTTCCGCCCACCCCAGTCATCGAAAATTGCTGCAGTATTGCGATTCTGCATTCAAACCAATATCCAAGCAACACGACATGCCGCAGACGAAAACCTTCTTTTCTATATAAAATTTCACAGCAGAACAGCGAAAATCGACTCGATCCCTTATCGCACTTGTTTCGTATTCAGCACGAAGACGAGGCTACCCTGCCTCCCAACCGAAACCCAACTGCTGCTGAACACTCTCACACAGCTTGCCGCCAATGAGTTTTCAACAAACATCGCTTCACCGCAACGCAACGCCCCCAGGTTCTCCTCCTCGGAACCTCTCGGCACCCATAAGCGGGGACTTATCTGGCAATCAGTTCCACTGCAAACTCAGCAAACAAACGAACATGAAGCAAATGACGGTCGGCCTTGCTTGCATGCTGATCTTGGCAGTCTGCTGCCAGACAGCCCATTCCTCCGATCCCCCATCAACGGCAACCAGCCTCACGGTGGCGGGTGATCAGGCATTGCAAACAAATGACAACCAACTGGTAATCGACAATTCCAAAGCTATCGGTCAGCCCAATGACGAAACCATTTACAACCTTGGGGTTGCACACTACCGCAACGGGGATCTGCAGGAAGCCGCTCAACGGTTCCGCGAGGTCATCGGATCTCAGAATGATTCAGTCGCGGCGAGGGCCAGATTCAATCTCGGCAACACCTACTACTCTCAGGCACTGAACAAAATCAACCCGGCAGCCTCGGACGCATCCAACTCAGGCACAAACCAATCGCCAACGCCCGCTCCGCAACAAGACTCCGAAGCAGGCACAAAGCTACTGCAATCCGCGATCACTCAATACCGCAGTTCACTACGCATCGAACCGACCGACACTGATGCCCGGGCCAACATCGAGTTGGCCAAAAACCTAATTGATCAAATCCAACAGCAACAGCAGGATCAGCAACAGCAGGATCAGCAGCAACAGGATCAGCAGCAACAGGATCAGCAACAACAGGATCAGCAGTCAACCAAGACACCCAATTCTTCCGACCAGCCAACTACTGGCGTGGAGGAGCGTGACCAGGAAGATGACGAATCAAGCACGCCACCGTCCGGAGAATTAACCGCAGCCAATGAGGACCCGAACGCATCCGAACGGCAGGCAGCCGAGCCTGTCCGTGTTGCGACCGACCAGATGACCGAAGAAGAAGCACGCAAACTGCTGCAGTCCATCCGCGACCGTGACATGTTACGGCGGTTGCGTAAGCAAGCAGCGGAACGTGCGTTGCGTGTGCCAGTTGAAAGGGATTGGTGATATAGATGTTAAAACGAACAGCCACATGGGCAATCCCATGCTTCATTCTCTTTTTCTGCATGACATCATCTGGTGATGGTGCTGATGTTCAGAGTAGCGTTTCAACACGTGAAACTTACGTGAACCTGCCGTTCACTCTCCAGATCCAGATCAATGCCACCAACCACGACAAGCCGATCATCCCGGAGGTTGATGGACTGATAATCGTCCCCAAGGGTCCTCCATCGCGAAGTTTTCGCACGACCATTATCAATGGTCGAACGACCCAGCGGAACACCCTGACTTATCTGTATTCTGTCACGGCCACTCGCGAGGGCGAATTCACGATTCCTGCGTTGACGGTGGTTGTCAATGGCGAGAAAGCGCTAACCAGTGAGGTTCGCATCATAGCAACGCAAAGTGAAACGGACGATTTGATGTTCGTAGAAATTGCTGGCAAGGATGATCAGATATACGTTGGCGAAGCCCTGCAACTGACCCTCAAAATCTGGATTCGTGCCTATCGCGATCGGAAATTCAACGTGACCCTCTCTGAAGCGAACATGTGGTCACTGTTCGGCAGACAAACCAAGTGGGGAAATTTCGCAGAGACACTTCGCGAGTTGGCTAAAAACCGTCAGCGTCCTGCCGGAAAGCTGACTCTCCGAGAAGACACGGAGGGTCAGGAACGCGAGTACCTACTCTATGAAATCGATGCCACAGTTTACCCTGATCGTCCGGGAAAAATTGACGGGGACGACGTGTGTATCATCATGAACTACCCAGAAGAACTGGGACGCTCGCGAAGCCCATTCTCAGTTCTGGGGGACGATTTTTTCGGAGGTGCAGGCGGATTTGGCGACAACATGTTCTCTGGCTTTGGATCGCAAGTGACCGTCACAAAGGTTCGCCCTATCATCGCAAAGACTGAGGTCGAACCAATCACCGTCAAGCCAATCCCGGAGCAAGGTCGACCGGTAAACTACCGTGGTGCTGTGGGTGAGTACAGGATCATCAGTGAAGCCACCCCAACCACGGTGAAAGTCGGCGATCCCATCAGACTGAACATTGCGATTGCGGGAAAGGGTCGCATGGAATTGCTCAGGGCTCCGCCTCTAACCGACCAACCGGACCTGATCCGTGAATTCAAAGTCCCCAACCAACCTCTCGCAGGCTTTGTTGACGGCAGCCAAAAAGTATTTTCAACGACGATTCGGCCATTGAGAAAAGGTACGGAGCAAATCCCGGGCATCGAGTACAGTTTTTTCAACCCCAAGACAGAGCAATTCGTTTCGCTCAAAAGTGATCCAATCACCATCACTGTCGAAGAAGCCGAAATGCTGGCTCTTGATGCAATCGTAGGGAAACAGACAGGCACTGCCACAGCCGAACTGCCCACCCCCCCGGTCAATCGGCAAACTGACGCCACCATGGCTGACATCTCCCAGAACATTCTTGCAAGCGTGCCTCGCCCCCATTCAATCCCGTTGCCCCTCATTGTCCTGTTTCTGCTACCCCCAATCGTTGCGGCAGTGATCGCACTTTACCTGCATCGCCACTGCTTCAGCGGTCTGGTTGCGGCAAAGCGTCGGTTCAAAAAAGCCATGATCAGGGCAACGACCCCGCAGGAGGTTGCCCACGGCTTGGAGCAATTTTTGCAATGCCGCTATCGCCTCCCCGTTCACCGAACACTTCAGGACCAGACGGTCGGAGCATTACGCGCTTCGGGACACGGTGAAATCGCGATCGAAGTAGAACGTTTGTACCACGAGTGTGATCGCAAGACGGACTCGAAATCTGCAGCTCAGTATTCCAATAGCGCGCAAGACCTTGTCAATACACTTTGTAAATCAAACGTGCGTCAGGGGTCTCAGGCCCGGTTGCACCCATCGAACGCCCCCAATCTGAAAACAAAATCGGCTCTCGTCCTGCTCGCACTGCTCATTTCACCCGCTGCGGCCTCAAGATCACTCGCAAGCGAATCACTGCCAGCAAAGCCAGCAGTTGAGAACAGGGAATCGATGGCCGGGAACTCAGCAGAAGATGTTTCTTTGTCAACTGAGCCCTCCCCTTTTTCAGAGGACCAACTCGAGAACATGCTCGATGAGGCTTCCGTGATGTATCAGAAGGGAATGTGCAGTCAGGACGTGAGTGAAACCAGGAAAAGTTTTGCGCAGGCTGCTGAACGCCTGGAATTTCTGGTTGATGCGGGAATCACCAATGATGAATTGTTCGCAACTCTCGCCAATGCTCAGGCACGCTCGGGTAACACAGCCAAAGCAGTTGCCAATTACCGTCGGGCGTTAAGGTACGCGCCGGAGAACCAGACTCATCACGATCGACTTTCAGAGGCAGAAGCTGCTTTGGGGACCGGTTTGACCAAGCCGCGCAGCCAACTGGATCGGACCCGCACTTTCAACGATTTTGTTTTGCACTTCGTTTCGCCTACGGGCATGCTTGTGCTCGCCCTGCTCGCTTGGACATCTGCGTGGGCTTTGATTGCCTGGCGTCTGATTTCGGGACCTCAGCACTGGAAACTGCCCCTGGCATGTCTCATGCTGCTGGCGTTGACAGCGTTCGGATCCTACCAACTGAGGGTCTCGGAATTCTTGCTTGACGATCAGGCGGTCGTGACTCAATCCGACATCTCGCTACGAGAGGGCGACGGCAATGAATTTGGGATTGCCATAGAAAATCCGTTCAACGGGGGCGATATGGTTGAAGTGCTGGACCAGCGAGGTTCGTGGCACAAAGTGCGGCTTTCCGGTGGCCAAAGCGGGTGGCTGCCCTCAAACGCTTTGCAGATGATTTGAGGGGCATTGTGCTCGTTTCATGAGCGCCCTCTGGTTTGCTGCATAAAACGAATCGTCTTTCTCTCGGATCGTGGCCTCGTATTTTTGAGGGTGGTTCCGCTCACGCGGCCCATGGTCGAAACTATTGACCATGACCGTTGCACCAGACCTGCTGCCGTACACCTCGCACGAATTTTCAACGTCGGGACACACACTTCGTTATCTGGATGAGGGATCCGGCCCCGAAGTCCTCTTGTGCGTGCACGGAAATCCAACGTGGAGCTTTTACTATCGCAAGGTGATTGAACAATTTTCACCGCAGTACCGCGTGATCGCTGTGGATCATCTTGGTTGCGGCCGTAGCGATAAACCATCTCAAGCGGATTTCCCTTACACGCTGAAATCACATCGCGAAAACCTGGTAGCGCTGATTGATGCTCTCGATCTCGATCGGATCACCCTGATTGCACATGACTGGGGAGGCGCCATCGGCCTGAGTTCGATGTTGGAACGCGTCGAAAAACTGCAGCGCATCGTGTTATTGAATACAGGCGCATTTCCTCCCCCGTACCTGCCCAAACGCATTATGGCCTGCAGGATTCCGGTGCTGGGCAGTTTGGCCGTGCGGGGCCTGAATGCTTTTGCTCGTGCCGCGATCAGCATGGCGATGTCGCGCAACAAGATGTCGCCGGAGGCAACTCGCGGACTGCTTGCACCGTACGACACGTGGAAAAATCGTGTCGCGATCGACGCTTTCGTACGCGACATCCCGATGTCGCCTCAACACCCCACTTACGAGCCTTTGGCTCAATTGCAAGAAAAACTGCCGAGCCTTGCAAACCATCCCTCTCTTCTGGTCTGGGGGATGCAGGACTGGTGCTTTCGGCCGGAATGCTTACGTCGATTCCAGGCAGCTTGGCCCAACGCGGTATCGCTTGAGATTCCAGACGCAGGACACTACGTCCTCGAGGATGCACCGGAAGAGACATTGAATGCAATCGCCGATTTTCTAAGCAGGCCGTAAAACGACAGGTGACACAAATGACGCAACGACACAAGTTGATCACGAGATTGGTAGTTCCCTCGAAGCCCAAGATGCCGTCACCCAAAATCCATGCCTGATACGCTGCAGCCCTATCGCCGACTTTGCACTTGCCCATCCGAAGCCATACGCTGGGCTTGTATTCTGGAAGCAACGGCACCTAAGGCGGGGAATGTATTCCCAGGTCGGTCGTTTGATGATCTCACCTACCGCGATTTCATTGCCGCCGCAGATATCACAGCCGACTGCTTCAAAAACGACCGTGACCGGATCAGCCAGAGAATGCTCAATGCGGTTACGCAGGTTCAAGACACGCAGCTAACAAATGTGAATCTGGGGATCGTGCTATTGCTCGGTCCACTGGTAGCCGCCGACGAAGCGGCAGTTCCGTGCAACGTCGCAACCGCAATCCACCAGCTGCAAGACTGGCATCCCTTGGTCAGCAAGTCACTTTCCGTGTTCGATAACCTGGACGGAGAAAACATTTTCAGGGCCATTCAATCCGCGACGGCCGGCGGAATGGGATCATCGGAATCATTGGATGTCAATCACACACATGAGCACGTGGACATTCACGAGGCCATGCATCTTGCAAAAGACCGTGATCAAATTGCAAGGCAGTATACCGATGACTTTCGCGAGTTGATATTCGACATCACGCCAATTGTGTCCAATTGTATTGCCAGCACCAATGACCTGCTGCTGGCGATTTGCCAGGCTCAGATTCACTTACTTACCCGGGCACCAGACACGCTGATTGCTCGCAAGAACGGTATCAAGGTTGCCATCGACGTACAAAAACGAGCGAGGGGAATTGACCCCATGGATCACGCGGACATGACTGACTTTGACCAATATCTTCGGTCAAAAGGTCATCAACTGAATCCGGGAACAACAGCGGACATGATCGCCGCCGCCCTTTACCTGCTACTTAGAACAAACCCCTTGGAGAAAAACAATGAGTGAGGCGACCTATCGCGTCGACGTCAGTAAAGAGCAGTTTGTATTTTCCGCTGCCCATTTCATTACCTTCGCGGGTGACATTTGCGAACGTATTCATGGCCACAACTACGGTGTCCGAGCAAGTGTCGAGGGACCACTGGATCAGAACCGCTATGTGGTGGACTTCATCGCCTTGCGTGATGCAGTTCTAAAACAAACACAGGCTCTCGATCACCACGTGATCCTGCCCAGCAACCATGCAGAAATCAAGATCACCAGTGACGCCAAGGAAACCACGGCAACCTTTCGCGATCGTCGCTGGGTTTTTCCAAATGAAGACTGTGTGATGTTACCCGTGATTAACACCACAGCAGAGGAAATTGCGAGAGTGATCGCAGAGCGTGTGATAGTGGAGACCCATGAGAAATTCGGCTCGAATCTTTCGCACATAGAGGTTGCCGTGGATGAGAACTGCGGGCAGTGGGGCGTCTGTCGAATGCCATGGCCCAAAGAGACCCCGGCGAGTTCCACTTGACTTGCCAAATTGCACTCACGGATCACCAGCGGTAAGTAGCCTGCTTCATTTCAGCAACAATGTCACATCAAGTAGCCGAGCCATTCATGAAACGTTCGTTGTTCTTTTTCGTCATCGCTATGCAGGCATTTGTTTTTCCACACGAGGGCGTCAATGCCGCCCAACCAAACATCTTATTTGCCATCGCGGATGACCTGTCATTTCCCCATATGGGAGCCTACGGGACGGAATGGACGCAAACCCCCGCATTCGATCGCGTTGCCCGCGAGGGTCTGTTATTCAATCGTTGTTACACACCCAATGCCAAATGCGCCCCTTCACGATCTTGCCTGCTGACGGGGCGCAATTCCTGGCAACTCGAAGAGGCCGCCAATCATTGGTGCTACTTCCCAGCCAAGTTTCCCAGCTACGTCGAGGTGCTCGAAAAACATGGCTATGTGACCGGCATGACCGGAAAGGGTTGGGCTCCCGGGATCGCCATTGACGGAAATGGAAAACGCCGCAACATGACGGGAACACCGTTCAACCAACGCAAAGCAAAAGCTCCAACCTCCGCCATCAGCAACAATGACTATGCGGGAAACTTTAGTGAATTCCTTGATACGGTCCCCAAAAATGAGCCATTCTGTTTCTGGTACGGTTCCACCGAACCCCACCGGCGTTATGAATACAAGAGCGGAGTCAATAAGGGAAACAAAAAGCTCTCCCAAATCGACCGCGTCCCGCTCTTTTGGCCAGACAACGACGTTGTTCGACATGACATGCTCGACTACGCACTGGAAGTGGAACATTTTGACGCACATCTGGAACGGATGCTCAGTGACTTGGAAGCACGCGGCAAGCTGGAAAATACACTGGTAGTGGTCACAGCAGATAACGGGATGCCTTTTCCCCGCGTCAAAGGCCAGGAATATGAAATGAGCAACCATCTTCCATTGGCGATCATGTGGGCAGATGGCATTAAAAACCCGGGTCGTACGATCGAGGATCTGATTTCATTCATCGATCTGGCCCCCACGTATCTGGAATTGGCAGGTATCCCATGGCAGGACAGTACCATGGCATCCACGCCGGGAAAATCACTCACTCCCTTCTTCCGGGACTCCTCGAACGATGATCACCGCGAGTTCTTGTTAATCGGGAAAGAACGCCACGACGTGGGTCGGCCCGAAGACGCAGGCTACCCGATACGCGGTATTGTCCAGGGCCCGTTTCTGTTGATTCGTAATTTCAAGACTGACCGATGGCCAGCAGGAAATCCTGAAACTGGGTATCTCAACACAGACGGCAGTCCCACCAAAACGGAGTTACTGAAAGCGCATCGAGAGGGGGGCGATGACACTCATTGGCAACTCGCTTTTGGTTTTCGACCTGAGTACGAGATGTTCAACATCGAAACGGATCGCGAATGTCTCAGTAACATTGCCAATGCGAAGCGATACGCGACGGTACGTGAACAGATGAAAAAGACAATGAACACTGCCCTTGAAGCCGAAGGTGATCCCCGGTTGCTCGGAAATGGAGACGTTTTCGACCGGTATCCCTACGCCAACGAGAGGGAACGAAACTTTTACGGCAAATACACCGAGGATCCGACCTCACTGCGAGCCGGCTGGGTAAATCCGACAGACTTCGAGAAGCCCAACCCTGAATAAGCTCACTGGTTTCCGAGAATGTGAAATGGTTGCTGTCACGCTCCCTCGCGTGGCGTAACGTACAAAACGTTATGACGTGCAGTCCAAACCAAGCGTCCCCCCCATCGGTGATGCCACCCACAAAATCTTCACCTCGCATTTTTGTTTCAATCACAGAACCAAATACTATCGTGAACGTATTAACCAAACCGTCCCTTGAAAAACGGACTGGGGATTGCCGGAACACTGAAGATCCGCCAAAGTCTTGCAGACGCGACGCAAGCACCACCCCAGTCAGCAAGCACGCCTGCCATTACCTTATCTCCCGAGCGGACATCTGCGTATGCTGATCGTTGAATCGCTACAGAAGAGTTTCCAACTCGACGACGACGAGGTATGCGCGGTCGATAACCTTTCCTTTGAGGTTCAACCGGGAGAAGTTTATGGTCTTTTGGGTCCCAATGGTGCGGGAAAAACAACGACCTTACGGATGATTCTTGGGCTGGTCAAACCGGATGCCGGTTACGCACAGGTCAGTGGATTCCGAACGGAAGTCGATCCGACGGCAGTCAAGTCGAGACTTGGATTTGTCTCAGCGAGTGATGGGGTATACCCATGGCTAAGTGTGCGAGAAATGCTCCTGTATTTTGCGGATTTGTATGGAGTACTTCCAAACGAGGCTGCTTCCCGATGCGAGCATCTGGCAGCGTTGATGGGGATCAAACCGTTGCTTGATCGCCGCGCCGGCACTCTCAGCACTGGGCAACGGCAACGAGTGACGCTCGTGCGTGGACTGATACACGACCCACCCGTGATGTTGCTTGATGAACCGACCCGGGGATTGGATGTCGTTGGCGTGCAGACGATTTTTGAATACATCGAGCATCTCAGAGAAGTTGGGAAGGCCGTAGTAGTATGCACTCACCGCCTGGATGAAGCAGAGCGACTTTGTGACCGCTTCGGGCTTCTGCACCACGGACGGATGCAGCAGACCGGCACCCTCCCGCAACTTCGACAACAAAGTGGGCATGACCACTTGGTCGACATGTTTATCGAATTACTGCGGAGTTAATGCAATGCCGGGTGTCAGTTTGAAAGGGCGTCTTCTTCGTTTATGCCAGAAGGAACTGAAGGAAACCATTCGCGATCGCCGAACGATCGTTACTCTGGTATTGATGCCTCTGTTGGTCTACCCGATCATGAGCATGGCATTGAATCGTTTCCTGCTGACCAATGTCAGCAGCGACGATGGTTTTACCATTTGCGTGTCCAGTGAACTCGAAAGCGAAATCCTGGACCAATGGCTAAGCAACCCGCTGAGCGTCCCTCCCAAAGCGATTGCTGACAGCAGTGGTGGCGAACTGGCGAAGTTTCAAGTTGCGGTGATCACCGATGTGCCACCTGCAGAAGCAGTCGCTCGCAACGACGCCGATGTAGGAATGGAACTATCAAACATTGAGACTGGCAACCCGACGGCAACTTTCTTTGCATACCGGGGAGACAGTGTCAGCCAAGCGGCCCGTCGTGTGGTGGTAGAACGATTGCAATGGCTGAAACTCGCAGAGGCGGAAAACCTGCTCAAACGCACACTGCCGGATTATCGCACGCCTGTGCTAGTCAGCGCGGAAGACGTGGGCAGTGTTGAGGAAAATTCCCTGCTGGCGACCATCGTGCCGCTTGTTCTGGTACTCATGACAATCACAGGTGCGGTCTACCCGGCAATCGACCTGACTGCAGGTGAGCGGGAACGTGGCACCATGGAAGCAGTGATGGCATCTCCTGTGCCACGCGGGTACGTTCTGCTTTCGAAATATACAGCCGTTGTCGTGGTAGCATTACTGACAGCGATTGCAAATCTGGTGGCGATGTTCACGACGCTATGGGCTAGTGGCCTGTTGGAGTTCCTGACCGGTGGAGACGCCTTTCCGTGGCTCACCATTTTACAAATGCTGGGGTTGCTCGTCCTCTTCAGCGGATTTTTCTCGGCTGTCCTGTTGTCTCTTACCAGCTTCGCCAAATCATTCAAAGAGGCTCAGGCCTACTTAATCCCCGTCATGCTACTGTCCCTGACACCAGCCATGCTTTCGCTGATGCCGGGAATCACGCTATCGGGTGCATTGATCGTCCTGCCACTGGTCAATATCATTCTCCTCGCCCGCGATCTTTTGTCGGGGTCAGTCGATCCTAACAATGCATTTGTTGCGATCGTCAGCACGTTTGCTTACGCCGCAGCGGCACTCTCTGTCGCCGCAAGACTATTCGGTAGTGACGCTGTCACCCGCACCAGTGAAAAATCGATTGGATCATTGCTGCGGCGTCCACGGGAGGCAAGTTCCCGTCCAACCCCACAGGCAGCGGCACTCATGCTTGCACTCCTGGTACCTGTGTACTTTCTGGTTTCCAATGGTTTGATGAGGTTCATCAAGACTTCTGAGGATTTGAATGTCTCCTTCGCCCTGCTGCTCAACGCCATCGCATTGATCTTCACCTTTGGGCTAATCCCCGCGTTGGCTGCCTGGATGGGGCGTAATCGCTTCAAGACCACATTCCGAATTCAGCCATCAGGGTTGTTGTCGTTCATTGGTGCAATCTTGCTCGGTCTTGGTGCGTGGGCATTTGCACATGAAGCATTCCTGCTGGCCGACGCAATTGGCATTGGTGGTTTATCCGACCAGCAGATCGCGAGCGCTGAAGCGAGTGTTACAAAAATGCGGGAATCCTCAGCGCTGTTGTTGATTGCATGCTTCGCACTCACCCCTGCTGTCATCGAGGAGTTCTGCTTCCGTGGCTATCTATTCTCAGCAATCCGCGGAGCGGCCACTCCATTACGAACAATCCTGATCACAGCTTTCCTGTTTGGTTTATTCCACGTTCTGACCGGCAAAGCCTTGCTCGTCGAACGGTTCGTACCATCAACCTTGATGGGTTTGATTATCGGCTGGGTCGCCTATCGAACGCGGAGCGTTTTTCCGGGAATCGTGATCCACTTTGTTCACAACGGTCTGCTCATGCTCGTTCTGTATTACCAGGACCAACTCAGCTTTCTCGGCGAAGGATTCGACGACCAAATGCACCTGCCACCTCTGTGGCTGGCCGCTGCATCTGCTTTGGTGATGACGGGCACCCTTTTGATCTGGGTATCCTCGCGCAACCAGCCTCCAGGAAAGTCGGAAAACAAAAGTGATCAGCAACAAGCCGACACCAGGGTGACTTGAACCGCAGGACGAAAGACCTCATCCATGCAGAGACGCCTCACGCCTGCTTAAGAGTTATTGAGACACAGAAGATGCAAGCCGATCCTGCAAACAGGCTGACGCGACTGCTTGTCCGTCCCTCAGCAACTCACACAGGTCAGCGAGGAAAAATCATTCCCCAGGGCGAATTGGTCCCGGACATTTGGAGCACAGCGACTCCAACCGTCAATAAAACCACGACCGCCAGTCCAAAGTACAACATCGCACGCAAACCACGTCCGGTTTTGTTCTGTCCGTTGTTCACGTTTGGAGAAGTGATCCCCAAGACGCGTGCTACACGTTGCGGAGCATCGTTGTGTACAAACGCCAGTCCAGCGATGCAGCCGTTTTCAGAAACGCGTTTCCACTGCAATTTGGTTTCGACACACAAATCACTGTCATCTTCACAGTCGATACACACCCTTAAACGCTTATCGTCGGGGATGATGACATCGGTATGTATCATCAGGCCACCGTTTGAATAATCCCGCAGTTCGATATCCACCCGATCAGGGTGCAATGGCCAAAACATTTTCGCGGGATGCATGACTTCAATGCGAGGATCACTACGCCGGTTCAGAAATCCCTGATCCGCGAGTTCGTGCAAGACGGCATCACCAATGTGTTCGTTGAGGCTACAGCCGAGAATGGTTTGGCCGCCTACCCATGGTTCGACATACCTGACCTCGCCGAGGAACTCATTCGTTGGCAAGTCACTGTCCATGATGACACGAATTTTCTCACCCACGCGGTATTGACCACTACTGAGCAAACGCATCCCATTATTGGAAAGATCGATTACCGTCCCAGAACTTGCTTGCTCTTGGTCAACCTCGATGCTACAGGCCAAGACCTGCGCTTCGCTCGTCTTGAACCTTCGCTGCTTGCGATTATCAGCTGTGGCTTCGATGGATTCGTTTCGGACTGTCATGTGCTTGCGCGAATAAGACCAGATTACGAGTGAGTAAGGATGTTTAGCTTGCAGTTCATGCCACCCGAGCATTTTTTCAGATACCGGATGCTTCGTGCGTACAAATCAGGGACAATTGGTAGCGGTTCGATGGATCGTAACGGAAAACCATTGGAAAACGGGTTTAAACTCATGCATTTGCACATCTCCCATCACCAATTTAACCGGTCACAACGATCGTTCCGCCTCCAAGGGCGATCTGCTGAAACTGCGGTGTTGCAAAAGTGGTTCATACGGAAGAAAACCTCAGGGAAGAAAATGCCCATTTTCCGGCCAGCCGCGACATCGCTGTCCCACCAGTCTCCATCGCTCTGCACCCCTTCAGGCAAAACCATGGAAAGGTCATTGCACTGGTTCGTGGCTTTGGTCGTTATGGTGGCTTTGGTCGCCATCGTGGCTGGCTCTAACCCCAGCCATGCAGATTGGCCTCAATGGCGTGGTCCGTTGGGCACTGGGGTAGCCCCAGATGCGACGCCCCCCATTGAGTGGGATCTTGAAAAAAACGTGCTTTGGAAATCAAAGATTGACGGCGAGGGACATGCCACACCAGTCGTCTCAGGTGGAATCATTTTTCTGACCACATCCGTTCCAGTTGGCGATCCCATTGCACCACGCGCAAGCGGTCGTCCTGGTGCCCATGACAATCGCAAGGTCGCCAGTGCCTATCAATTCCAAGCTTGGGCGATCAATTCGGCAGACGGATCAATCCTGTGGCGCAAGACACTGGCCGAGGCGATTCCGATCGAAGGCGGCCATAACACAGCAAGTCTGGCATCGGCATCACCCGTCACTGATGGCGATCGTTTCTATGCCTTCTTCGGCTCACATGGCCTGTTTTGTCTCAATCGAGAAGGTGACCTGCTCTGGAAGAAACAACTGGGAACGATGCATACGAAACACGGCCACGGTGAAGGTGCATCGCCGGCACTGCATGACCAGACCATTGTGGTGAACTGGGATCATGAAGAAGAATCCTTCCTTGTAGCTCTCGACAAAAAAAATGGCAACGAAAAGTGGCGTGTTGCCCGCAACGAGGTGACTTCATGGAGCACTCCCTTGATCACGCTCGTTGATGGGGAAGCACAAGTTATCGTTTGCGGGACAGACAAAGTACGCGGCTACCGATTGATGGACGGAGAAGTGGTCTGGGAATGTGGGGGAATGTCAGCCAACATTGTTGCGACGCCTGTCGTCGGTAACGGAGTGCTCTATGTGGGCAGCAGTTACGAAAAACGGATTTTGATGGCAATCAGACTCAGCGGCTCCAAGGGCGACATTTCCGACACGGCCAAAGTACTCTGGACCCGTACACGCGGGACGCCCTATGTCCCCTCACCACTGCTCTACCAAGGAGCACTCTATTTTTTGACCCACTATCAAAACGTGCTCACACGTGTTGAAGCCGAGACAGGACTGGATGCTCCCGGGGCCTTCCGACTGGGACCACTTTCGAACATTTATGCATCTCCTGTAGCCGCGAATGGTCACATCTACATCACTGACCTCGAAGGAAAAACGCTGGTCATGACGGACACGGAGATCCCACGGGCAATTGCAATCAACCCGATCGGAGAATCGGTGAGCGCATCTTTGGCGATTGATGGATCAGTGATTCTGATTCGGGGCACCAGGCATCTTTACTGTGTAGGTGTTCCATGATCCACTCCATCTCGACTTTCTTCTGATTTTTGCGACAATCCGTTGCATGACAACTGCCCCTCCGCTGCCGATGCTGATTACCGGGATTGCCGGTGTTCCAGGATACAACGCATTCCATCATTTCCGCAGCCTTCATGGCGAGCAGGTCATTGGGTTACGCCAAGCTTCCATGTGGCCGCTTCAAGGTGATGGAATTGTGGCCTGCGATGTCGAAGACTCAGAAGGAATCAAACGTCTTTGGGATCAATACAAATTCAAGAGCCTGTTGAATTGTTCGGGGACCTGCCGGCTCAAATCCTGCGAACTGGATCCTGCCATGGCGCACCGCATCAATGTTTCAGGCACCGGTAACATCATGCGGGGTGCCGCGGATCATGATGCCCGTACGATTCACTTATCGATTGACCTGGTATTTTCCGGAGCTTCCGACGGGGAATACACCGAAACGGATCCCCTCGACCCGGTAACAGTCTATGGGGCAAAAATGGTCGAAGCGGAGAATGTGGTCAAGAACCTCTGCCCCGATAGCTGCATCCTTCGCATTTCTCTGCCCATGGGGATCAGTTTCAATGGACACGCGGGTGCCATCGATTGGATCGCCTCACGTTTCAAGCAGCAAAAACCCGCCACGCTTTACTACGATGAAATCCGCACCCCCACCTACACCGACTGCATGAACCGACTTTATGAGCGGTTGTTTACTGATCCGATCCTAGGAACATTCCATGCGGGAGGGCCAAGAACACTGAGCCTTTATGAGATCGCTCAAATCGTTTCCGTTGTGGGAGGATATGACCCGGCACTTTTGCAGGGCTGCCCGCGGATCGATGCAGGCCCGATTCCACCACGCGCCGGAAATGTCACGATGAACTCCTCAAAGCTGATTGAAACGCTGGGATACCAACCGTTTGATCCGTGGCCGTACCCGGCTGACTTAGTGCCTAGTCACCGCCGATGGCATCACGACAATACAAAATTTGGTGGTTCACAAGACAAGGTTCACGAAATTCTGTATCAGAATCCGAATTCTCCCGGCACGGTGCCGCCCAGTCGTCAAGAACTTTGGGGCTCCAGGCGTTTCCCAACTTGAACACGCTGCCCCAATGAGCACCTCCCATTCCATCGGAAGTTCACTCAGTCCGCCCAGAACCATGTCCCCTCTGCGGTCTGGGGCATTAAACTAGTGGGCCGTTCCCGCCATCCCCTCCCTCGCTGCCCCCAGACACAAGACCTCTCATGCGACCTACAACCCTTCCCCTGATTGCCATCTGCTTTTGCATGATGGTAGTCGAGGCCAACTTGGCTGTTTCCCAGGATGCTTCCCCCACTCAGGCAGTCACAGGCCCCGTCACGGAGATTGCCCGAGGGGTCGTCTTTGATGACAAAAACGCCAACGGAACACGCGACCGCGATGAACCGGGAATCAAAGATATCCGTGTCAGCAACGGCTCAGACATCGTAAAAACAGATGCAGACGGACACTACGAGCTGTCCGTGGACGATGATGCAATCATCTTTGTGATCAAGCCGAGAGATTGGGCAACTCCACTGAGCCGTAATCATCTGCCCCAATTCTATTACATTCACAAACCGAAAGGCTCACCGGAAGACTTCAGGTTTGCGGGCGTGGCCCCCACGGGTCCCCTGCCCAACTCTGTGGACTTTCCGCTGCTTCGCAGGGTCGAACCGGATAAGTTCAAAGCGATCATGTTCGGCGATCCACAGCCAAGCAATGTGGCGCAAGTTGAATACATGTCTCACGACGTGATTGAACAGATCATCTCAGAACAGGCACACGGCGCAGCATTTGGCGTCACACTGGGTGACATTGTGTTCGACGACCTGAGTGTGATGGAACCACACAACCAATCCGTCGCGTTAATTGGTATCCCCTGGTACAACGTGATTGGCAACCATGACCTGAATCTGGAAGCCAAGACCGATGAGCAAAGTGATGAGACCTTTGAACGTATTTACGGCCCCTCCTATTATTCGTTCGATTACGGACCGACTCATTTCATGGTGCTCGATGATGTGCACTGGCACGGCCCTGAAGGTGATAAAAAAGGAGGTTATCACGGAGGTTTCAGCGACGAACAAATGAAGTTCATCCGCAATGATCTTGCCTTGATACCTCAAGACCAATTGGTCGTTCTGATGATGCACATTCCACTTGATGGTGTGCGAGACCGCGAGGAACTTTATCGCCTGATTGAACAGCGTCCGGCAACCGTCTCGCTCTCAGCACATACCCATTACATGGAGCACCGTTTCCTGGGTGAAGAAAACGGTTGGAAAGGCCCTAAAAAACATCATCACATTGTCAATGTCACCGTCTGCGGCAGTTGGTGGCGTGGTCGGAAAGACGAACGGGGAATCCCACACGCCACCATGAGTGATGGCGGCCCCAATGGTTATTCAATCATGGAATTTGATGGGCAAAAATACACCCTGGAAATGCGTGGTGCCAACCGACCAGCTGAATATCAAATGAACCTGTACGCGCCCGAATCAGTCGCCCAACAGGACCTTGCCACCACTGATTTGGTCGCCAATGTATTCAACGGATCAGAAAAGACGAAAGTGTCATTTCGCGTCGGAGACCCAAACGGCAAGTTTGGCGACTGGAACACCATGACGGCAACCCGAATGACTGATCCGGCCTTCGTAGCCGAAAAAAAACGTGAAGAGGAAGTTCCCAACCGACCTTGGACTTCGCTCCCCGGCGCTCACTCAACACCTCATATCTGGACGGCAAAACTTCCCGCAGCAATCGCACCAGGAACACAAATCATTGAAGTCCGGGCCACCAATGTGATTGGGAAACAAGTCAGTGGTCGACGGGTCATTCAGGTCAAGGCGAACTGAAGGCCAAGGTCAGGCAGGCAGCCAGTCAGGCAACCAGCCAGTCAATCAGGCAGGCAGTAAATCAATCAGGCAACCAGTCAGTCAGTAAATCAGGCAGTCAGTGTTTTCGCGGGTGTTGAGTCCAGCGTGCATGTGGCCAGCCGGAATCATTGCAGGGGGTATCCTGACATCTCCTCGGCAACCTACCGACAGCTTAATCGGTCGCAGTGCCTGGGAACTTCCGGAACACCCGTATAGCGATCACAATCGACAGCAGCAATAATACAAAGCCCACGAAGAACGGTGCCCCAGGGAGCAGAAAGGGCGCATCGTCGCTGATAAAATAGCTGAACAAGAAAGTGTTGAACAAGATTGGCGCGATGATATTCGTCAGACTCGTCAATGAAGTCAGAGCACCTTGAATTTTCCCTTGCTCGGACTCATCAACACGACTGGTCACCAAACTCTGAATCGCTGGGCCACTGACGCCGCCGAATGCTCCAAAAACAATGATCCCAGGAATCATCCAACCCTGAGTCGCTAATCCGTACCCCAGAAATGAAAATGCGCCGACCACGGTCCCAATGATGACGGTACGACGCTCGCCGAGTCGCCGCACTGTGGGGCGAACCAAACCGCCTTGCACGACCACGGCCATGATGCCAACCAAGCCCAATGCCCAGCCATTCATGCTGGCATCCCACTCGTAACGAAACCCGGTGTAAAGAACCCAGACATTCTCTAAACCCCGCTGGGCGAGCGACTTGCATGCAAACACCGCAGCAAGTCCCGCGACCATGGGGTACATTCGGATTCGACGCAAGGTACCAAACGGGTTGGCATTTCTGAGGCTAAACGCACTGCGTTTCTCCAGCGGCAACGATTCTGGCAACACAAAGTAACCGTAGAGGCAATTGACCAGCGCCAAGCCAGCGGCCACAAAGAAAGGCAAGCGAAGGCTGTAGTCACCCAGGAATCCACCCAGAGCAGGCCCAATCGTAAACCCCAGTCCGAACATCATGCCCACAAACCCAAAATTTCTTGCCCGCGTGTCATCGGTTGACACATCAGCGATGTAGGCGTTAGCCGTCGTAAAGCTGGCCCCCATGATTCCAGCCAGGACCCGTCCAATGAACAGCCACCAGATGCTGGGCGCAAAACCCTGAATGATGAAATCGATCCCCAAGCCAAATAGCGAAACGAGAATCACTGGTCGGCGGCCAAAGCGATCCGACAATGCCCCCATGATCGGCGCGAACAGAAACTGCATCAGGGCATAGGTGGCACTAATCACGCCCACATACTTGCCAGCACGCGCGAAATTCTCAGCAGCCGATAAATTCTCTGTAGCTCCCTCTGTGCGACTCCCAGCAGCGCCTTCTGCGCCTTCTGCGATCAGCCCAGGGGAATCAACTTCGACCAACTCCTTGACCAGCTCGGGGAGGACAGGAACGATGATCCCAATTCCCAAAATATCGATGAACAGCGTCACCAAAATGAACGCGATAGCAGCCTTGCGTTCTTTGCCAGGGGATTGGGTCATAAGGTCTAGTTAGCAGAGGAATTCGCAGCGAGCGATTGTGAGGAGCCGCATTCTAGCTACTCAACGCTGGACCAACAGGACGAGTAAGCGTAGGAGCCCAAATTTGCAGATCATGAATCAAAAAGCATTCCTGATCCCGCGTTCATGCCGCACGCAGCACAACGCGTTGCTCTGAGTTTTCTTGAAAATCAACCGTTTGAGCGAAAGACATCGCTACACGGTAGAAAAACGGACCATCGTGGTTCATCCTGACTTGGCAAGATCTGACTCACAAATCCAGCATTTCAGAGCCACAACAAGACTCTCATGGCAGTTAAAACCGCGAATCCCGCCGCATTTCTGCCAACCACGCCAAACGCAAAGCCACGCAACAGCACGCTCGCTCGAAACCACTTCTCAGAGCGTCACCCACCCGCCAGTGCAGCAAAGGTACTTCGATGCCGCACCAAGATAGCCGCAACTAAAAAAATCACACTCACACCACCCACGTGGCGGGAGTCCGAACGGCAGCCAAATCCCCGTTACTTCTGTCATTTTCATCACGAAAGCTTGCTAACGTCGGCGACCTACTTGGCCATTCTCAATAACGCCTCACCCGCTGATCTGTGCCGCAATCAGTAGCCACCCCCACCATCAATGGAAGATCGAATACCGCTGCAAAGTGGTGGGTTCGAACTAAACTGAACGGTCTTGCCACTGCCAGCCGAGGCCAACAGCGTGTATTGCCGTAGAAAGTTCTCGGAGTGCAGCATTTGCAAATGGGTCGCTTTGGTAACAAAACGCCCAAATTTCTGCTGAATTTCGCACCTGAGCGTGGTCTCAATACGGGTGGAATCTTGCCAATCCTGCCTCTCACGGGTAGTCTGTTTATGCCTCTACTTACCCGCCAGGACCCGTTCTGTTGATGAATGAAACTGCCCCCTCCGCCCCGCAGGAACTGAGTTCCGACGACGTTCAGAGCATCCAACGTCTGCAAGAGTGTCACGCCCGGTTAAAAACCGAATTAGGCCGCGTCATTGTTGGCCAAACCGAGGTCATCGATCAACTTGCAACCGTACTGTTTTCAAGGGGGCATGCTCTCTTGATGGGTGTGCCTGGCTTGGCCAAGACACTCTTGATCAGCAAACTGGCTGAAACGATGTCACTGGACTTCAATCGAATTCAGTTCACACCTGATCTGATGCCGATGGACATCACCGGAACAGACATTCTTCAGGATACCGCAGAGGGTCGGCGGGAATTCCAGTTCATTCCGGGGCCGGTGTTCGCCAACATTGTCTTAGCTGACGAGATCAACCGTGCTCCGCCCAAAACCCAAGCGGCAATGCTGGAGGCGATGCAGGAACGACGTGTCACCGTGCTCGGGAAGCCCTACCAACTGGAAGAACCATTTTTTGTTTTGGCGACACAAAATCCGGTGGAACAGGAGGGAACTTACCCACTGCCCGAAGCACAACTCGACCGCTTCATGTTTTTGATCGAGCTGACCTATCCAAGCGAGACTGAAGAGATTGAGATTGCTCGGACCACCACTGGTAGTGCGCTGCCAACATTGGATGCGTTGATGCAGGCCGAGGAAATCACAGCCTTTCAGGAACTGACACGGCGAATCCCTGTACCGGAGCACATTTATCAATACGCAGTTCGGCTGGTTCGTCAAACCCGTCCTCAAGAAGGCACTGCGCCGCAATGGTTAAAACCTCTTGTTTCGTGGGGCGCTGGTCCACGAGCAGTCCAATATCTGATCCTCGGTGGCAAAACGCGTGCTGCCTTGCATGGCCAGTACATGGTCCGCTTGGAAGACATTCAGGCGGTCGCGGAACCTGTCCTGACTCACCGCATGATCACCACATTTGCCGCCCAAAGCGAGGGCATTGACGCCAGACAAATTGTCAAACGCCTGGTTCAGGAAACCACGCCAAGTGGACTGGCGTCAACAGGAACGGAATCAGCGCGAGGCTAATGGTGGACGCTGATGTCGAACATCAAAATCGTTGCCGAACCCTTCGTTGCCAAACCCTTCGTTGCCGAACCCTTCGTTGCCGAACCCTTCGTTGCATCAGCGCGGTGCAAACCATTACCGTTGGCTTCAACTTGAACTTCCTTCACCCTCGGATTGTCGTTGCCTTTTTGTTGACGTGGGGAATTCACGCCTCTCTTCCTGCTCAACCTCCATCAACGCAACCATTAGCAAGCCTGCCCACCGCTGACCGTCTGCCTGCTGTTGCCTTCAAAACCTATGATAAGGATCAGGACGGCACACTATCGCCGGCTGAATTCCGCGAGTCACAACTCAAGTCAAAACCGGGATCAGCAACATTCTCAGACTTGGATCGATCAGGCGATGGCGTACTGAGTCCAGCGGAGTATTCTGCAGCAAGCAACCAGGGCGACTCGAATCCCGATCAAGAGTCACCACTGGACGATCCGTTTCTGCGAATTTTGCAACGAGCCATCGAAGCGATGGATGAATCTTATGACGGCTGGCAATATCGCCCCGAAGAAACGGTGGACAGCACGATCTTTACGATCAACTACAACGCATCAATTTCGACGGATGGTCAGCGTCGTTTGGACCGTGGTTTGATTCTGCACGCTGACAGTGATGGGAATCGAAAAATCACTCGAAGGGAAGCTGTCCGATTTCTCGAAACGCAGCTTGGGATTCGTTGGGTGACAGGTGATCTATTGCGTACCGAAGATGGTGGGGTAGTCGACTTTGCCAACTTTCTTCGATCTGACGTCAACAAGGATGGCGTACTGACGAAAAGCGAATTTGTTGACACATGGTGGAATAGCGAGACAGATGAGCAGGACTTTGCATCATTTGACGTGGATCATAATGGCGCGGTCGATCTTGCCGAATTTGCAAACCAAGCTGGCCCGTACCTGCGAAAGCCAGTGAATCTGTTTGAGCAAGCCGACACGAATGCTGACCAATTGCTTAGCCAAACGGAGCTTCTTGAAGCGGTTCACCGCCCCCGCAAGCATCTGGTCGCTTCCAACATCAGAGCCTTCGACGATGATGGCGATCAGCAATTATCGCTCGCGGAATATCGGGTTTCGATGCTTGCCAACTTCAACTATCCGTGGGAGATGCGTCCCAAGGACATCGATCGTGATGGATTGCTTTCGTACAAGGAGTTCAAATTCCACGCCAGAGATCTCTTCCAGTTGCAGCGGCGTTACTATTTCCATCGGCTGGACCGCGACGGCAACAAGACGCTGGACTCGTCCGAATTCGATTTTGAGCCCTATAAACTTCATTCGCTGTATCGCGTTTCCGTCAATGGCGAACACTCTGAAGAAATTTACCGAAACGAGCATTTCCCCATCGTCAGTTCACCCTCCATTTCCCCGGACGGTAATTGGGTCCTGTTTGATGCTTCACCACCAGAGCGTAGCAATCTCACTCAAATCATGCTGATGAAACCCAACGGTGATGATGTCCGCGATGTCTGCAAAGGACAGATGCCATCGTGGTCAGGAACCGGAGGTCGATTTGTCTGCTGCAGGTATGAGCAGGGGGCAAGTATCTGGATCATGAATACCAACGGAACCGTTCATAAACGCATTGATGATGGCTGGGCGGCCCAATGGTCACCCGATGGTAAAACGATCGCATATACGAACGACAACAGCATTCGACTTTACGATGTCCTGTCAGGCGAAATCCGTACGGTACTGGCAAAGGGAGAACATCCTTACCAGTACATTTACTGGAATATGTGCTGGTCACCTGACAGCCGGCAATTGGCATTCAAGGGAAAAACGGAAACACATCAGGAGATTGGCATCCTATCGATAACTGGCCCCTCCAAAGTACGAAAGCGATTCTCCACGAATGAATCAATGGGCGAAGACCTCGCTTGGTCACCTGATGGCAAACGCCTGTTATTCAACATGTATTCTCCATCCCACAGTCGCGAACTGATCTTTCAACTGGAAGTTGCTGCCAATACCCGCCCCCGACTGGTCCCCGAAATCAATACTTCAATGCCTTGGACGAGCGTCTGTTTTTCGCCTGATGGCAAATGGATGATTCTGGCGTCGCCCAACTGACGAAACCTGACTTGAACGCAGACCTGTTTCCATCAGAAGCGGTTCCCGGCAAGCGATCGACCCCACACAACGCACGACGAGGTTGCGAGTTGTCACAACATTTCTTAGCATCCGTGTAATTGCCACGACCCTCAGAATGAACAGCACCCATTCAGCCATTCCCACCTGCCTCTGGCGATGAGCTGATCCAGAGGTATCCAGGCACGGAGCAGGGCTTGAGTGCTCGCCAGCACCTTCCTTATCACTACGTTCATTCGCCGCTTCAGGAAAATAGTTCCCAACTAGGCTTACCAGCATAATTCTCCCACGACGCATGAAGCGGTTGGGCAAGAATGGAGATGCGATGTGTTCTATCCATCCCACACACTGATGCCAGGTTTCATGCAACCTGAGAAGTCACCTCCAGCTCCCGACAACTTTCTCGCAGTGGCTTGCGACCAGTCACTGCTCAACGACGAAGATGCGCAAACGTTGCACCACTTCGCAAAGTCACACTCACTGGGATCTTCTGAAGCCGCCCTCCAGACTGGCATGCTCAAGCCGATTGAGGTTGAGATCGTTGAGGCCTTCACGTCGCCCACCGATCTTGCTCCCGGATACGAATTGAAAGATGTGTTGGGACATGGTGCTTTGGGCATTGTATTCCGCGCCCACCAATCCCGTCTGCAGCGCGATGTCGCCATCAAATCGATCATCGAATCACGCATCGCACTACAGAATGTAATTGCAAGGTTCGAACAGGAAGGAACGGCAATCGGGCGACTGAAACACCCCAATATCGTTCGCGCCTATGATTCCGGATGCCACAATGATCGACTCTATCTGGTCATGGAACTGGTGGAAGGAAATGACTTGCGCAAGAAGCTTGCATCCGGACCCCTCGACTCAAAAACCAGCCTGTGGATTCTCCGTCAAACCGCACTCGGTCTGGCACATGCCAAATCGCATGACATCATTCATCGGGACATTAAACCTGGGAATCTTCTGCTGACCAATGCACCTGCAGGCTTTGACCTACCCCCGGGAATCCCGCTGGTCAAAATTGCAGACTTTGGCCTCGCACAGCTCAATGCGACTGAAGATAGCGAGCTGGATCAAACACAATTGACCCTTGCCGGCACGACAATTGGGACCCCCATGTACAGTGCCCCGGAACAGCTCTCCGGAGAACCGATTGACCACCGAGTTGACATCTATGCGTTGGGGGCCACGCTTTTTCACATGCTATCCGGGGCGACTCCTTTCGCGGTGGGCAAACTCACCAAGATATTTTCGGCCAAGGCAAATGGCACACCACCCCGCATGGAGTTACTACCCAAAAACCTGGACCCGGCGATTCTTGATTTGATGCTCGACCTGATGCAACCTGATCCAGCCAAGCGAGTGGCGGACTATCAGGACTTGGTAGCAAGAATTGACACCATCCTTCACCCGGGGTCAGCAGCTCCCCATGGCCCCGGTGCGACCCGTCTTCGCAGTGATGGGCAAGGCGTAAGGCAACCTTTCGCTTTGCGAGATTGGTCCAGCAAACATTTGAATAGTTTACGTCTGGTGAGCATGATCATCCTTGCGGCTGTACTTTGCGTCGTTGTGATCAGTCAGCCGAGACTCCTGCGCATCGCTGCTGCTCCGAGCCTGGTGCCAGATGGCTGGGAAGAAGCTTTGTTTGATGGCAGAACACTCAATGGATTCCAGTCCCCCGACGGGCTTTGGCTGGCCACCAACGATAAAGAAGGTGGATCAGTATTGATGGGTGAAGGCTCCATCCTACGCCCACTCCCAATTCCACCGATCCCCGATGCTGATGGTAGTTTTGGATTTGGGTGCCGTGTGGGAATGGATCTCACCACCGCAGAGCAATGCGAAGTGCATTTTGGATTCACGAATTCATCATTGAGTGATTGTGAGCGTTATATCGTGCGTTACAATCGGGATTCGGTCTCGTTTGGAACTGGCAGTGGGCCCAATGGAGAGTATTCGAGATTATCGCGAGAGATCGCCGTAATGGAAGGCGACCCCGAGACGCCGACTTATGCGCAAATCAAGATTGAGCTCCACAACGCCCAGTGGTTCGTGTTTTTCAATGGTGAATTGCTGGGCGACGCCGCTGTTACCCAAGGGGGCAACAACACGATCCTTGAATTCTTGACACGGCGTGGAAAAGCGAATTTTGAGTCGCCTAGCATCTATCGCCTTGCCCAGAATCGAGTCCAGCCAGAATAGCACATCACCGGGCGCATTCGCTTCGCGCGTCCTGTCATCCCAGCACGGTCATCCTAGCACGAATGTCCAGTCCCAAAACATCTAAAAAATCGCGTCTCACTTGGAAGAAGAAAGCTGTGTTTGCCTGTGGCAGCACGTTGTTTTTCTTTCTATCGTTGGAATTCATGCTGTTCGCGTGCGGTGTATCGACGATCACCAGCGAAAGCGACCCCAGCGCAGGATTTTCAAAACAGATCCCGCTTTTGGCTTCATCCACCAATGCAAATGGCGAAGTCATTCTGACCACGGCCGTGAACAAGGAAAGCTGGTTCAATGTCCAGTCTTTTTTGAAGGAAAAACCCCGCGGAACCAAACGCGTGTTCTGCGTGGGTGGCTCTACCACCTTTGGCCGGCCGTTCGCCGATCCAGCATCCTACACCCGCTGGGTGCGGGATCTGTTACCTGAGACGCAACCCGATGTGAATTGGGAAGTGATCAATGCGGGCGGCGTCAGTTACGCCAGTTACCGTGTTGCAGCGGTGATGCGTGAACTGGCTCAATATGACCCGGACCTGTTCATTGTCTACTCAGCACAAAATGAATTCCTTGAGCGTCGCACCTACGCCCGCATGTTTGAAAACCAATCATGGATGAATGATTTCAGCGCAGCTCTACAAGGAACGCGAACAGGATCTGTTGTGTTACGTCTTGCCCAGGCGGTGAACTCCGAGCCCGCTGGCAAAACGAAATCGGATTCAAAAACGCTACCCAAGGATTCGGCTCCTTATCCGGAGGAGGTCGACGAAATGTTGAATCATTCTGTTGGCCCGCTCCAGTACGAACGGAACGAAGAGTGGCGGCAGGAAGTCATTTTTGAATATGGATTCAATCTTGAAGACATGATTTCCATCGCCCGTGATGCCGGAGCAGAAATCGTATTCGTCTCGCCCGTCTCAAACTTACGGGGAACGAGCCCGTTCAAATCACTTTTTGATGACGGCACCGATGCGGACGCGTTATCCGCCAAGCTGCAGATCGCCAGAGACCAACTGCGTGAAAACCAACTGGATAATGCAATCGAGACTGTCCAAGGCGTGGTCGACCTGTCACCGAAATCAGCGGACGCACAATTTCTGTTGGGTCAGATTCGGTTTGCCCGTGAAGAATGGTCCGAGGCTGAACAAGCGTTCCAACGCGCATTGGATGAAGACGTTTGTCCGTTGCGAGCCATCAAAACGCTACGCGATGTGTTACGCTCAGTTACAACTCAAGCCGACGTCCCGCTCGTGGAAGCTGAACAATTGCTGCGACAAACGAGCCTCAAGCAGAAAGGGCATGCCTGCCTGGGCGATGACTACTTTCTGGACCACGTGCACCCCAACCTTGACGTTCATCGTTATTTGGGAAAATGGATCGTTGATGAATTGATCGCAAGTTCAGTCATCAGTGGTGACTCACCCTCGATCGCAACGATGGATATGATCCAGGAGCGAGTCAATGCGTCGATCGATTATCTGGAAACATCGATCGCCTTCCGAAACCTCGCCAAAGTCAACCATTGGGCCGGGAAATTCGAAGAGGCCATCGTCTCTGCCCGCCGTTCACTTGTCATTTCACCTGATGACCTTGAAAGCCGGTTCTTGCTTGCCGACAGTCTGAACAATCTGGAACGATACGCTGAAGCCCACTCCGAGTACCAGATCCTGTTTGACATCGAAGATTACCCACGTGCCCACCTGCCTTATGGGGAACTGCTGTTGAATTCCGGACTGACCAACCAAGCTGAACCCTACCTGATTTCGGCTCTGCTCACCGACAACGAAGAACACATGGCACGCGCCTATTATGATCTGGGTCTGCTGTATTCCGCGACGAATCAGTTCGAGGTAGCTGTCTCCTCACTTGAGAACGTCATGGAGGCATACCCAGATGACGAAGCCACCATGATTTTACTCGCCTATTGCCTCCGCAAAGATAACCGTCCCACCGACGCGCTCATCTTGCTCATGCAACTGCTGAAACTGGATTCGGGAGATGCCAGAACAAACTACGAGGCCGCTGAAGCGCACTTTGATCTCGGGCAATTGCAGCAAGCCAAGCGTTACATCCAGGCGGCAATCAAAGCCGAACCGGACAACCACGAGTTTGAAGCAACCAAAGAAAAGTTTGAGCAGGAAACCCCGGACAAGTCCTGATTGATTCATTTTGGCACAACACGCCAGCGGCCGCACCCCAAGCCTGGTTCACGCCCGGAAAATGGCAGGCAGGCAATCCCCCGCAGCAACTGGGCAATCCCCCGCAGCAACTGCAAGAAAGCGAAAAATAACGGCGCGACCCTGACCTGCCAAAAGAGCAGACGTCGGACATTGGCGGCTTCGCCCGGCACGCCTGCAGGCTCAAAAATCAACTTTTGAACACGAATCGACGGTTTTCATTGCAAAAGTGCCCATCCGAGTAAGGTTCACCGGTGGTTTGCCTCTTGAGGAATTCCCCGTTTCCGGCTAAATTGCCACCAAATCAAGCAAACCTCGGAACATCTCTGATATCAGGTAAGGAAAAATGGCACATAAGAAGGGGCAGGGTTCGAGCCGTAACGGACGTGACTCCAATGCCCAACGCCGTGGCGTCAAAAAGTTTGGTGGTGAAGCTGTACGAGCTGGAAACATCATCATTCGTCAAGTTGGCACCAAGTATCACGCTGGCACGGGTGTGGGCCAAGGCAACGATTACACGCTCTATGCACTGGTCGATGGTAACGTCATGTTCGATCGCAAGGGACGACGTGTGAACATCGTGACCGCCTGATTCCTGGCTCAAACAAAGCAAAGCACAACGCCCGCGACCTATGCGGGCGTTTTTTAATGCGCTGAGAAATCGAGGCCTGACAAGCTGCTGGAAACGTTTTCCCGCCGAGACACTGCTGCTTCTTCAGTGGATCGCACGACAATCCTGATTCAAGGTAGCACTTCAACAGTAATCGGATACGTCGTCACGTTACCGTCAACTTCCCCACGCAAAAAGAAAGCTCGTTTGCCGAGTTCTGCGATGGGGTCTGCCGTCAGAACAAACCCCCTCTCATTTTCTCCCTGACGCACCAGCAAACCATTGAGTCCAATATTATCGACATAGACACCATGCGGAGCATTTCTCCCTGCGTTCTCTTTGCCAAAGCTGACCTGACCCTGAAAGCCCTCCTTGCGTCGAACGACAACACGGGCAGTGACACTATGTCCTCTTCGCACCTGCAGCGTCCAATTTTCTGCAGCCTCAACTGAACCTTCGGTGGGCTGAATCGATGGCAGCACACTCGGTTTACCACCCAGTTTCAGCACGCCCAGTTCACCAGCCTCCTGGACGACAATCGCCCCCAGAACATTTGCTTTTGCGACCAGCTTTGGTGATACCTCGCCTTCCCACGGTTCGGTAGATTCTGCCGCCCAAATATTTCCCACCGCATAACGCTGACCACTTTCAATCGTGACCGGGAAACTTGAAACAAGACCTTCAGGTAAGCCATTGAGTTCAAACGTAACCGGTCCCTCGAATCCATCCACTCGGTCGACTCGAACAATCACCTCCCTGCCTGAACCTTTTCGAATTTCAGCATTTGGCTTTGCGACGGATGCCTTGAATGAAGGTCTTGCAGGTCGGATAGACAACTTGTAGCCAAAGTTATCGCCGCCATCACCGCGGGTATCTGAAACTCGAACCGTGTAGGCAGCATTTTCAGGAGCCTTGAATAGCAGGCGACTGTTCCTTCCCGCGCGACGCGTGGGATCATCGTCGTTTTCATAAAACACCTCAAACACGGGCAACCCATTGGCGACGTGTTTCTCATCTGCAGCAAGCGGTCGCACCACATAGGCTGGTTCACCGAGAGCATGTGTTGTGTGCGAGGTCCCGAAGTACGTCCACCGCTCACCTTCGTTGGGGTAGACGTTGTACCCTGAATCCGGCCCACGAGGATACATCCACAAACGCGTGACTTCCCCAGCAGCATACAAGAAGTCGTTCAAATGCATATTCTGCCAATTGAAGAGGCGAAAATCCCCAATCTGCTTACTGTCTTTACCCCGAAAGGTGAAGTAGGAATCACGAACCGCCTGCAATCGCGTCCGCAGCACAGGTTGCTTTTCGGCATCAAAAATGGCAACAAAGGGATCCATTTTGCTTCCTTCCCCAGCATCTGCATCGATTGCCCACAGCTCACCTTTTTTTGCATTCCAGCGATAGGAATCAACCTCGCCCTGTTTGCCGATGGCACCGACGACATCAGATCCACCCTGCACCTCCAACACGTCCTCGTCTTGCTCACCCCTACTTTTCCTGAGCTCAGCTTCGCTCACCCCGACGGGTGTCATTGCATCGAGATACCGGGATTTCAAAGTCACCGCCTGCCCTTGCCCGGCGTCTTTCAAATCAGGAATCGCCTGCTTGAACAATTGTCCATTGCCCAACGCAACCAGCGCATCGTTTCCATCAAAAGAGAGTGTGAAATCTGTACCGCGATGCGGTAAACGTGGGAGCGTGGAAACCGTATCCCATGAACCAGCATCAATGATTTTCAAAACACCTCCCTCAGTTAACACAACCAATCGCTTGCCATCGGCAGTGAATTCGAACTTGAGCAGGGGGCTTTCATCGACAAAACGGGTAATCATAATCGGCTTGGTTTGCGATGGGTCTGATAACTTCAGCGTCCAGACTCTGAGGCGATTATCGGAACTTCCGGCGATAATGAATCTGCCATCGTTGGTCACCCCCACGGTCGACACTTCACCCTCGGGCTGACTGAGAGTATCGAGGCGTTTTCCCGTTTCAACACTCCACACTTTGACGGTTTCATCTGCACACCCACTGACAATCAACATTCCGTCAGGAGAAAATGCAAGATCATAAATCGCTCCATTATGACCGGTCATCGTCCTCAGCAGTTCACCCGACAAACTGTCCCACAATTTGATTTGGCGGTCGTAACCGGCAGTGGCAATCATGGTCCCATCCGGCGAGAACTCTGCTGCATAGAGAACATCGCGGTGCCCCCCCAGATCATGCAAAAGCTCGCCTGTTTGCACCGCGAACACCAACGCGGTTCCATACGCGCCCGCGACGCCCGACGCGACCACCAAACGACTGCCATCCCCACTGAACTTCAAGGAGTGGACTTTCTCAATCCCGCTGTTTTGCTTTGTCAAATCCTGCAGCAACTTACCGTTCACATCTTTCAGTTGCACCAAACCGGTTCGGCCCACGGCAATCTGCATTCCCGACTCAGTGACAGCGACAGCGCTGAGCGGCAGTAACACATCTGCCCTTGCCTTGATCATGGGAACCTTGAAATCTCGCATCACGGGAACATTTCCCTCAGGCCCGCGAGCCCCCTGATCTACCCACCTAGCCAGAGTAGCAATCTGGTTTTCAGTCAACGATTGTTCGCCTTCAGGAGGCATCCGTGGCGTCGCTTTTCCTGTAATTCGCAAGATCAGTCGACTGCTATTGGCTTCACCCGGCGTGATCGCAGCACCAGATTCCCCGCCCTTCAACAAACGGCTGTAGGTTTCCATTACCAGCCCGCCCTCTGCATCATCCACCGCATGACATCCCACACAATGCGACCGGAATATAGGCATCACTTCCTTGACATAGTCAACATTCTCATCAGCTTTGCAAACGACCAACACCAACGAGGGCAGCAGGCAGAGAACGGCAAGACGGATAGCAAAATGAGTCATGGGCAAGCGCTAACTGAAAAAATGGAACGTCTGGCTCAACGCTCAATGGTTGAAAGTAAATTCGGTACTGGTAAGGATGCTCCAAGCGATATCCTGCAAGGCCGTGGCCCGATCCTCACCATATTCGCTGCGTATTTCCAGCAATTTTGCGAGTTCTGATTCGGTAGCTTCCCGGGACAGAGCAGCCAAGAACAACTTTTGCACAATCGTGACGTCAGACTCTTTGGCTTCAATCAATCCAGCAATACGATTCTTCTGATCCGCCAACTTGGGGTTAAGCGTTTCGCCATTGGACAAGTGCAGGACTTGCACAAGACTGGGCTCCGAACTGCGTTCACATTCGCATGTTATCTCTCGCGGGTTCCGTCCGAACGTCTTCAAGAAGTAGGAGTTCACAGATGCATCAAACAATTCAATCGCTCGAGTACCCTGTTTATAAAAGTCAGTCTTTTGCTTATCAGCTCCCGGAAAAGCGACTTCATTGAAAACGGTCGAAGTTTGCAATACTTGATCAATTCCATCCAGCAGCACTTCAGCCATCAAGCGTCGAGGGTAATAGCGGCTCAGATACTTGTACTCACCACGATTTTCCGCCAGTGACAAACTGCTGCGCTGGTAGGTGTGACTGCGAAGAATACTTCTCATCAAGGCTTTGAGATCAAAACCTGCGTCAACCACATGCTCTGCTGCTGCATCCAGCAATGCTTCATTGGAAGCAGGATTGCTGAGTCGCAGGTCATCAACCTGCTCGACCAAACCGCGTCCAAAGAAGTTGGCCCAAACACGATTCGCAATGGAACGTGAGAAGTAGGGGTTTGATGCATCGGTCATCCAATCAGCCAAGGCGAGTCGCCGATCCCGCGGATCGTCAAATTCAAGCGGCGGTGAATCCAGTGGAGCCGGTTGTTGTGGGCGTCCCAAATCTGGCTGAATCAACTCTCCTGAACTTGCCACATAAAGCGTCCGGAGACCATCCCCGTTACGTCCATCTCCCCCCCAACCCTTCGCTCGGACGCGAGAGAACAGATTTGCCATTGCGTAATATTGGTCGTTGGTCCACTTTTCCAAAGGATGGTTGTGGCACTTCGCACAACCGATCGATAAACCCATGAACGCCTGACAGGCGTTCTCAGTCATTTCCTCGGGTGTTTGGTGCAATGCATAGAAGTTCGTCGCACCGTTCTCATTGCTGTTTCCAGTGGCCGTGAGGATTTCGCGGACCAACTGGTCCCATGGTTGGTTCTCGCGAACCGCTTTTCGTACCCACTGATAATAGGTTTTGACGGCAACAGGCCTTAGCCGCGTCCCGTTGATCAGCAACATGTCGCACCACCGGTAGGTCCAGTACGCGACAAAATCCTCGCCTGACAGCAAGCGTTCAATCAATTGATCCCGACGCATCCCGGATTCATCGGCCAGAAACACGTCCCGTTCCTCAATGGTGGGCAGACGGCCCACCGTGTCCAGCGTGGCCCGTCTCAGAAACGCCTGATCATCACACGCTGGCGATGGCCGTAATTGCAATGTTTGCAATTGCTCCAGATTCAGTTCATCGATGAAATTACGACGTTTCGTATTCCGATACACCTCCGGAGAAACGACATTCGGATACGGCACCGTCATCCTAGCCAAGGCAACCTTACTGCCAAACCAAACCAGGACGGCAGCTTCCCCACTGCCCTGCACCGTCAGCCGACCTGTTTCGTCCACTGTTGCAATCGCTTCATCGGTTGCCGAGAACTGTGACCAGTGCGTCACGTCCACCGATTCTCCATTGCTGTAATGGGCATGAACAAGAATCTGGAACTTGTCTTCGGGTTCAAGTAAAGCGGATTCAGGAGTCACAGAAATCCGCTCCAGCTGGGCATCGGCCGTGGATGGCCCAACCGCCCCGTCCGCAATCCACTCTGAAAGCACTTGATAGTTGCGAGAGCCAACCGCCAGCTTCAAACCACCTTTGTGAGGCAGAGCTGCGGTTGGCTTGGCGAGCAACAAACTACGTCCGGGGTCAGTCAATTCCACACGTCGGCCACGCGCTTTTTGAGTGATTGCCAGAAAATCAGCATGCGTGTCATACCCCCTCAGTGAAAGTTTAAATCCACCTTTCCCAGCCAACGAGCCGTGGCAGGATCCCATGTTGCACCCGCTCTTGGCCAGCACACTTTGAACATGATTGCGGAAATTCCACTGCGCCGGTTTATCAACATTGGATACGACAACCCGCGCCGATGCCGTACGTCCTCCAATCGACACGGTGATCTCGGTCTGGCCATTGGCCAAGCCACGCACAACTCCTTCTTCGATAACGACAACCGAATTGTCCCGCACGTCAAACTTCAAGTCTGCGGCATCAATCATTCCTGCCAGACGCCCCTGCTCAACATTCACAACGGACAATTGCTGAATGTTTTCAGGACCATGCAGAGTGAACTCCATTGGCAACAGACGAATCTCCTGCCCCTGGACCATGGGGGTTTGATTGCCCAGCACAGCCATGAACAGACAGAGAAATAATGTTCGATAAGAAAACATGTTCAATGAATCGTGCCAAAATCGTTGAATGTGATCATGCTGGCCAGCGTGCAGCCACGCCGCGGTTGATGCGTTGGACAGCGTTCGTTTACGTACAAAATACCTGCGTTGCCATGCGGTTCATGCGTGGCAGACAACTGACACCGTGACCTGGTTCCAAACTCAGGAAAACAATTCCCTGACTTCGCGAACTCCAAAATCAACGAGCGGAAAAGGCCGCCCACCTGGGCCAGGCATTTCGGCATGCAGGTCAAGCCCGAGACTATTGAAAATGGTTGCAACGATCTCGCCCGGGTTGGTTGGCCGATCAGCGGGCACTGCCCCGACAGGGTCGCTGGCGCCCACAGCACGACCTCCCTGAACGCCACCACCGGCAAAAGTACAGGAGAAACATTGCGGCCAATGATCACGCCCGCCGGCTGGATTCACTTTCGGTGTGCGGCCAAACTCAGCAAGTCCACAAACCATGGTGTCATCCAACAAACCGCGTTCATGCAAATCTGAAATCAAGGCGCTGTACGCCTGATCGTACATGGGAGCAACAATGTTCTTCATCCCCTCAATGGTTGTGAATGGTTTGCTGCCATGAATGTCCCACGTGATCTCGTTGAATACGGTCAAAAAGGTGTTGATTGTAATGAATCGCACGCCTGCCTCGACCAGACGCCGTGCCAACAGGCAGCACTGGCCAAAGCGATTCATCCCGTAACGTTCTCGCACATTTTTCGGTTCTTTGCTGAGATCGAATGCCTCCCGTGCCTGAACGCTACTCATCAATCGATAAGCCGCTTCAAAGTTTTTGTCCAACATTTTTGCTGATTCAGTATCCTCCAGTTCCTTGAGCCGACCTTCGATCGCACTCCGCATGCGTCGTCGACGGTCGATCCGCACATCGCCCAAGGTAGAGGGAGGCAGCAAGTCAGGCACCTTGAAATTCTCTTTGCTGGGGTCTGCCATCAAAGCGAACGGATCATAAGTTTTCCCAAGAAATCCTCCCGCTTGGCCATTGGGTAGATTTCCGCCTCCGCGGCCCATCGTTTCTGGTAACACGACATGTGCCGGAAGATCGCTGCGGCGGCCACGCATGTACTGCAAAACCGCTCCCGCATGCGGATAATTCACGCCACCGGTGAACTGCCGTCCGGTCTGCAACATCTGCCAACCGGCATCATGCACGGCAGCAGCCGTGTGATAACACGAACGTATGATCGAAAACTTGTCAGCGATCTCTGCATGACGTGGCAATATTTCGGAAACCTGAAAGTCGCCCTTGGTGGAAATTGGCTTGAATGGCCCTCGCACCTCGGCAGCTGCCTCAGGCTTCATGTCAAAGGTGTCCAACTGACTCGGTGCACCGAGGTTGAAGATCATGATGCAAGAACGTTTGTCTTTCTCTGGATCCACATTTCCCTGTTCAGCAGCAGCCAAGTATTGGGGCAGTCCTAAGCCGATTGCGCCTAACGTGCCGACTTGAAGGAAATCACGTCGCGTGGTTCCGTTACACGTATGCGACGAAGCTTTTGACGTCAGATTCAGCATGGGTTCATCCCGACTGGAAGTGAGCTAATCCGGAAACAGGGCAAGGCAAATCGGCAGGGCAACTGCAGCGACCAGGCGAGCCACAAAGCAAGCCCAGCCCATCCCACTGACTGGACGAATTTTACCAGACAACGATGCACGACAATTGCAGCAAACACGCAATCTTTTGTACAAATTACGCACAGCCAACCAGAAGCAAACCCTGCAGGCACAGTTTTTCTCATCCATCGGCGATGCCAATCAACTCCTCCGTCTGTTCGATTTCTCTTCCCCTCCTATTCCTTTATCTGAAAGATACTCAGGGCCGCTTCACCGCCTTGAATTCACCTTTGGTCCATTTGCGTGGTGCAAGCCACAAACGTGAACTGCCGGGAAAAACGGATCTGGAAATCCACCCAACGTTTTGGGGCCGCAAATATCAACAAGAAGACCCCAAGGTGATCGAATCCGGGGGGGAGATCCAAAACCAAGTTTGGCTGGTGCCCATTGGAGACGGCAAACTTGCCTCCTTTTTGTCCAGCAAGATCCCCCTTCGCAACCATGAAGGAAGCATTATCGGAATCGCCGGGGTCATGTATCCGCTTGCCCAACAACTCCACGAAACCGGCTCTCCAGATGCAGTCCAAGCCGCCACGGAATTTATCAACCAGCACCACCCCGAGCCGATTGAGATTCAGCAGGTCGCCCAGCACGCCGGCCTCTCTGCCAGGCAGCTCAATCGGCGTTTTCGAGCGACGTATCAAATGTCACCCGCTCAATACCTGCAGCGTGTCAGAGTCCATCACGCCAGCCAGGCCTTGCTCACTACCGAAACACAAATTGGCATCCTTGCGTTGGACCATGGCTTTTATGAACAGACGCACCTGACGCGACTTTTCCGTCGCTGGATGGGCCCGGCGCCATTGGAGTTCCGAAAAGGTTCGCGGCAACAAGCGTGACCTCGATCAGTGAAGTCAAATACTGCCCAACGCACGTCACACCACGTCACGCCATGATGACGATCCGCTTCGCTGCTGTCTCCACAAAACTCACTGCAATAGCGTCGCCAACAGTGTGATCGAATTGAGAATCATGTGCAGCACAATGCAGGGGATCAGTGAACCTGTCTGGCGATAGAGATACCCCAGCCCTACCGAGAGCAGAAACAAAGGAATCGGGGCCGCGCCCTGTCCCAAATGCATCAAGGCAAAGATCAAACTGGCGGCGATGAGGGGCCAATACGAAACCGGCTCCCAGTTTCCACTTTGCTCATTGTCTGGATTCTGTCTCTCCTGACCGCTCGCTTGCTCAGCAGTCAATGAGCGGGGTGATGCGTTGCTTTCGCTCTGGCTGGCACTGCCATCAGTTGAAGACGTTTCAACTTGCCCGGCGACTCGATCCGCCAAACGCTGCAAGCCTCCCTGAACCAGCCCACGAAAAAGAATTTCCTCTGCGATCGGGGTCACGACTGCTGTTCCCAAAAAGAGCACAGCAAAGACTCGTGGCGATTGCAGCTGCTGAAGCACATCAAGTACTTCGT
The DNA here is from genome assembly GCA_002862205.1 of Planctomycetaceae bacterium. Lineage (GTDB taxonomy): Bacteria > Planctomycetota > Planctomycetia > Pirellulales > Pirellulaceae > Rubripirellula. The sequence goes on from PKCN01000399.1 coordinate 38,916, forward strand.
GCTCATACTCGGCAACCATCAGGTTTGCCAACGCAGCGATTGCCAGCACGGGTGGCAACGTCATTAAGGCAGCCCTGAATCCCAGACCAATCATCGATCGATCAATCGACAGCCCGAACTTGCGTAAATTATCGCGATCGATATTCCACATCCAAAGCAGAACGACACCAATGGCAATACAGTTTGCCAGACCAGAAATCGCGAGTACGACGAATACCGTTTCCGGCGATTGATCGCCGATAGACTCCCCCGGCTCTGGAAACTTGTACCAACCGTTTTCACTGGCGAACCGAAGCAGCAATTGCCCCGAAACAATCATCGCTCCGAACATGACAAAGAGTTCGGGAATACCCCATGACGGACATTCCCGCCGCTTGACTGGCAACCATGTGTCAGCAAATTCACGTACACCATGCTTGAAAATCGCAGGCAGCAGACGCACCCACATGACCAGACTGACACCGGCAACGAGGATCAGCAGAGAATTGAGCAGCAGGTATAAAGAATCTGCCATCACTCGCCTTGCGAGTCTGTTGATGCCGAAGTCACATGCATCACTCGAGCGGCCGCCCGGCTGTAGTCAACGCCCGAGTAAACAGTCAACGCGATTGCCGACCACAGAAACCCGACTGCCGTCCATTCCAGAATGTTATTCTCTGGGTTCAACAACATGACCAAGATGGCGATCACCGCACCGCACTGCAGTACCATTTTCCACTTCCCGAGTTGGCTGGCAGAAAAGTCACCACCAGAGCCCTCAATCATTCCACGCAGACTGGTCACCAACAATTCCCGCCCGACCACAATCGTTGCCATCCAGGACGCAACGGACGAACCATCCACCTCAACCAGGGCGATGAACGTGCCGCAAATGATGATTTTGTCCACAAAGGGATCGAAGATGCGCCCCAACTTGGTGACTTGACCGTATTTCCTTGCCCAATAGCCATCCATCCAGTCGGTTGACGCGGCGATGGCAAAAACGATCAACCCGGGCAGGTATTGCCCCATCGGGATCAAGACCATGACGGCGATCGCAAGTCCAAAACGGATACTCGTTAATGCGTTGGGAACGTTGTAAATACTTGGATTTGTGGATTCATTCATCATTCAAATCATCTTCTGAGTACCGTGACCGCCGCGAGTCTCTGTTGTCGCTGATTGCCGAGGCCACGCCAAGGTCCCCAAAGGCCATTTGCAGAGCAGATTCTCAAAGCACTGCTCAGGCCTGTCGAACAGCAAATTGCTCAGACGTGTCGCAGAGCCAAACACACAACTCAAAATACCATGCCCCGACGGTGAGCATGCATGCTACCTATCTACACGGTAAAAGACCGCCACCGAGCACCTAGATCAGTGGTGCCGCAATCAAATCATATCCATCGGAGGCCACCACTTCACACTTGACCATGGATCCAACACCGACACCTTGACTTGGATCCACGCCAGAGACATAGACAATCCCGTCGATATCGGGAGCTTCACCACGTGTGCGACCAATCCAAACACCATCCTGATCCGGCAGCGCCGCATCAATGATTACATCTTCCACGGTCCCGACTCGACTCTCATTCCATTGGAAAGCAATTTGTTGCTGAATTGCCATGATGGAATCATGCCTGTTTTGTGCAACTTCGGCAGGAACACGGTTTGGCAACCGGGCCGCCGGTGTGTCCTCTTCGACCGAGTAGGTGAAGACTCCCAGATGTTCAAACTTCTGCTGTTCAGTGAATTCAGCCAACTGAGCAAAGTCATCTTCTGTTTCACCCGGGAATCCGGTGATCATCGTGGTTCTCATCACCAATCGGTCGATTCGGGACCGCAACTTTCCAAGAATATCTTCTTGACTGGCACGCGTTGTTTTCCTCGACATTCGCTTCAACATTTTATCGCTTGCGTGCTGCAGTGGCATGTCGATGTAAGGCAAGATTCTCTGGGCTCCAGCGAGCGTATCAATCAAACGATCGTCGATGTACATCGGATAGAAATACATCAGCCGAATCCAATCAAGCGAGTCGATTTGATCAAGCTGTTGCAATAACTCGGCGAGCCTTGCCTCGCCGTAAAGATCACGCCCATAGTAGGTCGTATCCTGCGCAACGATCACAACCTCGCGCACGCCAGCATCACCAAGACGCTTGGCCTCTTCGACGACCTGTTCAATGGGCTTGCTAAAATGCTTGCCGCGCATTTTCGGAATTGCACAAAAAGTGCAGAGTCGGTCACAGCCTTCACTGACTTTCAGGTAAGCAAAATGCCGAGGCGTCACGGGGCTTCGAACCGCATCAGAAAGCGGGCGTATGGCCGCCGGTCGAAACAATTTTTGCTGCTCTTCTACCCCGGACTGCAAACGATCAATCACCGAGACGATCTCATTGCGTCCAAACACGCCGATCATTGCGTCAATCTCGGGACGTGCTTCCAACAGTTTTCCCTGCTGACGCTCAGCCAGGCAACCAGTCACCACGACGTTGCGGATCTTACCTTCACGTTTGAGCGCCAGCATCTCATCAATGGCCCCAAGCGACTCCTCACGCGCAGAATCGATGAAGCCACAGGTGTTCACAACCACAAAATCGGCATCGTCTACCGTATCCGTCATCTGATACCCGTCTTCATCCAACCGGCCGAGCATCTGCTCAGTATCCACCAGATTCTTAGGACATCCCAGACTGACCACCGCATACCGACCACGCTGGCCCTCAGCCTGCTGATCACTGGCTTGTCGCGATGGTTTCTGCGTGTCGGAAATGATAGGTAGCTGCATGGATACAAATGCGTTGAGAGACGTCTAGTGAAATCTGCCATGATTAGACAGAACGCCCCGATTTCACGCAAACGGTTCAATCGACTGACTAGCCAAATCCGAGCCTGGAAATCGTAGAAACCGGCGGACAACCAGCCTGATCGACAAAACAACACAGGCCACGTTCTTAGAGACCCCCACTTCCCTGCCCTCGAGCAACCCCTGCCCTCGAGCAACCCCTGCAGGAGCCACAAGCCACCTGCCCATGGCCACGGCGGCACGGTGAGCATGATTCGGCCGCTCTCGCTTCCTCCCAACCCGCTCTGTCGTCGCAGCCGGCGTTTAACAACCAATTCCGGTGTGATGGTGAATCGCGGTACCTGCAGGTTGCTGCAACGCATTTTGCAGGCAGCCCTCTCGATGACAGGCCCGCTTAGACAGCTCAGACAGCGAGCAATTGCGCGATCAACTGCCCTCAACAATGGCTTTCAGAGGTGCATCCATGGATGCCGGATGTCCTATCCACTTCAAAACACCGTCTCTCCCAATGATGAACGCCGTCGGGATCGAGTTCACGCCGGCAGCCTGCATGTAGGCTGCAGTGGTAGCACCGTTGTCATCAACCGCCATTCGATACTTGACAACTTCACCCCACGTTTTGCCATCACCCTCCGACGAGGCAAGAAACCCTTGCACGGTCGACAACTTCTCTGAGGTGACCCCAAGAATCGTGACCTGATCACCATAAGTCACCTGCAACTCGGATAGATGAGGCATGCCCAAGAGACATGGGCCACACCAAGTCGCCCAAAATTCAATCACCTGAACGGAGTTGTCACTTGCTGTGCCAAGCGAACTCCCATGAACCAGTTGCTGTATTTCTATTGGCGGAGCCTTGTCGCCAACGGCTAAACCACCAACCCCTGTCCGCCCCATCGTTCCGCCGGAAAAACATCCCACCACAGCAATGACCCCCGCTGCGATTCCCGGAAGTGCCAAGGAATGTACTGATCGTCTGATTGTGTCGTGATTTTGCATAACCCGATATCTCTATCTCTGCGAAGTCTTGTAATGGTTTTGCATCGTCTTGCGACTTTGCAACCGTTGTGATTCGAGCAACCGTTTGTGATTCAAGCAACGAAGTGTTGATCTATCCAGCAGCCACTCATGATCCGATCTCACAGGGAGCATGAATCAGAACAGAAAAAAGCAATCGCCGCCCAACAACACGGCAAACACGGAAAACCCTGTTTGATGCTGCCCAACGGTACCCTATCAGGTCAGCAATCAGCCTGCGAAGATATCCGGAAACAATTACCCTCAAACCCACAAAATCGCGGCAATTACCGGCACAAAAAAACCCAGCGTGCTGGATGGCACACTGGGCATGATTGTTTCAACGCGAGAGTGAATCTCAGCCTTCGAAATCACTGAGTGATTCTTGCGGCTGCCCTGACGTTTTCCCTTTGGTTCTCGCTCTCTCTTTGGCGAGCCGATCAGCCTCCTTCGCTACTGCCATTGCAGTGCGAAGCTCGAACTGTGAGAACCAGCGGATGTTGCCCAGATACTTGCTTTCGACTCGATTTTTAGCAGCGAGCTCATTCCAGCTCAAACCATCCATCATGTGCCAAGCAGCAGCTTGTGCTGTGTTTTGAGTGACCTGGCCATAACCAAGTGCTTCACAGAGGACACGAACGTCAGCTTTCTTGGTGAACTGCTCAATTGGCACCATTTTGTATGCCATTCTCGGATTTGGATCTTTCTTGCCATGCTCGAGGCAAACCATCTGCACGGTGAGCTTCTGCATCTTCTCGGGAGCGATGCGTTGCAGGCCCATGCCCATGCCGCCGCCACCCATGCCGCCCATGCCACCCATCATTCCCTGTGCGAGCACAGGAACGCTTGCAAATGCTTTGGGCAACCGCAGCTCAACTGGCTTGTCGGTCAGGTTTCGGATCAAGACGTTGGCCTTGGTCGCATTCTGCGGAATGATCTTTACATCAATCTGACCCGCGTCCATTGCCTCAAAGAGACCGGCTTTGATGGCACCTAACTCGCCCTGACGTTCAGCCAGAGCGACCGCAGGCAAAGCAAGAATGGAAAAGGATACAGCAGAAAGTAAATTGCGACGGGAAAGGATGCTCACGTAAACGTTCCTTGAGAAGTGTTCGCCTCGTTATTCGCGAGATTGTTTGCGAATAACAAATGATTTGGTACCGACTCGGCCATTGGAAACACACACGTCTCCAAGCTCGAATCACAAAACGGATGCGGCGGGTCCGTTCAGCCTCCAACAGCAGCATCGGCATTACGATTGCCAACAGCGCAACTGTTTCCCCAGGGGCATAACAGACTTCCGTTCACACGATATGATACTCGCCGAAAGGCGGCTGACCAAGTAGAAAGCTGATTTGGTGTCAAAGAGTACGCATTTTGGGCAATTTTTGCGGTCTCACTGGGACGATCCCCCTTTTCCACCTGCGGAAACTGGCGTGATTGGAACAATCGGCATATTCTACGAGTTGCTCGGCAAGGCCGCGTTGCACGACATTTCAGCGGCACGACGGTCCCAACCCGGACGTCAAGTGCCGCGCTGACACCGTCAGCGGGCCAACCGAATTTTGCCCGCTTTCCATTCGAAACCACTCGAGTTGTGATGCCACCTCCTTTCTCGCGACAGCTTGCCTTCTCCCTCACCCTGACCTTTTTCTCAGTGTTCGGGACACTTCAATTCACGGCAGCCAATCAGCCCCCTGAACCCGCCCCCGGTTTTTCCAAGCCATCCCCCAACAACGCCAACGCAGATTGTGCTCCTGCACAGTCGGGACCGTATTCTGGTGTTTCCGTAACCGCCAGAAAACCCGAGTCCGTTCCAACTCAAATCGCAGCGGCGGGCCCCGCTGTAGCAGTGAAGGCACAAGCGGCATCATCCGTGGAAACCGGGAAGCCCAACGTCCTGTTCATCATGATCGATGACTTGCGTCCACAACTGGGCTGCTTTGGAAAGTCATTCATGCACTCCCCCCACATCGATGCATTGGCCAAACGCGGACAACTCTTTGAGCGTGCTTATTGCATGGTGCCCACCTGCGGTGCCAGTCGCGCCTCGCTGATGTCGGGTTTAAGACCGCACTCCACGCGTTTCGTTTCGTACACAGCGCGTGCGGACGAGGATGCCCCGGGCGTTAGCACCATGAACCAACATCTCAAAAACCACGGATACCAGACCATTAGTCTTGGGAAAATTTTTCATTTCCCTGACGACTCTGCCGCCGGGTGGAGCGAGAAATCATGGCGTCCCAAAACTGCAAGTTACCGTGACCGAAAAGCAGAGCAGCAGGCGATTGCCGAACACAAAAAAAAGTACCCCAAACGTGCCAAAGTGCGCGGCATGCCGTATGAAGCTTTCGATGCAGAGGATTCTGAATACCGGGATCACCAGACTGCGACGCGAGCCATCAAACACCTCGGTGAACTACAACAAGACGGGTCGCCTTTTTTTCTTGCGGTTGGCTTTTTCAAACCACACCTGCCCTTCTGCGCACCGCAGAAATACTGGGATCTCTATGACTTTGCATCGATCCAGGTGCCTGACAATTTCCGCAGCCCCCCCAAGGCTCCCAAGGGTGCAGTACACCAGTCTTCGGAACTCCGCAGCTACGCAACCATTCCTCCCAAAGGTAGCGTTTCGACAGCCCAGGCACGCAAGTTGATTCACGGTTATTACGCCTGCGTCAGCTTCATTGATGCACAGGTTGGTCGCCTGATGACAGCACTGCAAGAGACTGGTTTGTCGAACAACACGGTGGTCATCCTGTGCGGTGATCATGGTTGGCAACTGGGCGATCATGGCATGTGGAACAAGCACTCCTGTTTCGAGACTTCCATGCATACGCCACTGATCGTTTCGATCCCCAATCAGCAGCAGAACACCGTCCAGGGTGGACGCATCGCTGCGTTGACTGAACTGATTGACATCTATCCTTCGGTTTGCGAGCTGACCGGCATTCCCAAGCCTGATCACCTGCAGGGGACCAGCTTCGTTCCACTCTTGAAAAACCCAAACCTGTCTGGAAAGCCTCAGGCAGTCGGCCGTTACCGGGACGGTGATACCATCCGAACGGATCGATTCAGGCTGAGCGAGTACCGCAAACAACAGGGAGCAAAGCTGATGTTTGGCAGGATGCTTTACGATCATCGCACCGACCCGGATGAAAACATCAACCTTGCCGACCGCGAGCAACAGCAGAACACGGTCAACACCCTGTCAGAACTGCTGCAAAATATGATACCGAAGGTCGAAACAAGAAAACCAAACGATTGACTGACTGATCACATGCGGAGCCTCCAGCCTCAGAAGTCATCCCGCCACATGGGGTCTCGCTTCAGCGGTCGTTTGACAACCTGTTGGCGGGAAACCATGACCATCTTGGCTTTCCCCTGCAGCATGCCCCGCTCCGATTTTGTCTATCATCTAGGCTCAACGCAGAAAATGTCTGTTGGATCCCCGGACCAGCACGTCATTTTCTGCAACAACCCTGCAACGCTTTTTTTACTGTCCTTCCTGTGCTCAAGAACGTGTTCAACCCCATGCCCCACTCCACGCCCACGCCGCGACGTGTTCGGATCACATCGACCCGCTATCGCATCATTGCTGTACGTCTGATCCTTCTCAGCCTGGTCGCTGTCCTGAATGTCGAACTGCTCGCCCAATCGCGCCGTGATCCAATTCGCCTGACACACGGTCCCATGCTTGGGATGTCAACCTCAGACTCGGTTCGCGTGTGGGGCCGAACCTCCGAACCCGGCCCGTTCTTTGTTCGCTATGGGACGACTGCGGACAATCTGGATCAGCAGAGTCCGCCAAAGCTGACCACGATTGAACATGACAACACGGGAATCATTGTTCTCGAAGACCTCAAAGCAGACACCGTTTACCACTATCAACTTTTTGTGAACGATCTTCCCCACGGTTTGCCGGGACATTTCCGAACCTTGCCCAGTGCTGAAGAATCAAGAAATAAGGACCACAACCCCAAGGGCCTCTTCAACTTCCGCTTTCAAATCGGTTCCTGCGCCAACCAGAATCCCATGCATGGCGGGGGACATCGCGCAACCACTTACGAACACCTGAACAGCGACTGGGCTGATAAAGTTCATTTCCACATCATGAACGGCGACTGGTTGTATGAAGAATTGCGTACCCACCCGGTCGAAGCTTGGCGTCTGTCCCTGGGATTATCAGCGCTGCCACTGCCAGTGAAAGTCATGCCAACCGTGGTTGGCGTCTGGGAAAATTACAAACTTTACCTCAGTCGGGGTATCGAACTCGCAAAATGGCATCGTAACGTCCCGAGCTATTTCACGTTTGATGACCACGAATTGGTCAATGACATTTGGGGAGCTGGTGAGACTGGCAAGCGTCACCGCCGCACCGTGTTTCGAGATATCGGTACCTACGCATGGCATGATTACCTGGGTTGGGCCAACCCGATGGAACACCAACACCGTATCCATTTTGGCAAAGCAACCATGAAGGCGGGTAACGATATCCTGCACGACCCTGATGCCGATTTTACGAAGTTGCCTTTGGATGAAATGCTGAATTTGCATGTCCACTGGGGAACACCCGAGGCGGGTGTCAATGACATGAAGTTCGACAATGACGAGGGAAATAAAAACTCGTACGTCTACGACATCGTTGAGGTGCTGGACGCCCATCGAATCCGGGTACACATGCCTGCCAAAGTCGATGACGACAATATGAGCTACTCCATTGGTCGTCGAAGCTATGGCAAGTTCCGAGTGTCCAATTGTGAGTTTTATCTGATCGATACCCGCGGTGATCGCGACATGCATGATGTACGCAACCGAAGTAAAAAAGGTGTCTCAATGTTGGGAACACCTCAACGCGAGTGGTTGCTCAAATCCATGAAGAAGAGCGACGCAGATTTTTTCTTTGTGATTTCCACCGTGCCCTTCATGATCCCCCACAGCGGCGCAGGTGGATTTGAAGCCGATGCCCCCAATAAGGAGGAGGCATGGACCGGATTCTTTGATGAACGCGAAATGCTGATCAAAGAATGGGACAAACTTGGCAAGAAAGTATTTGTGATGACTGGCGACCTTCACAACAGCTTCGCAATCAAGGTCACCGACAACATCTGGGAATTCTGCTGCGGACCACACAATAGTGTCAATCATGTCCCCTTCAATGATGAAAGCGATCGACCGGCAACCGGAAAATTCAAATTCGGACCCCGGGAATGTGATATTCGATGGAGCAGCTACATCCTTCCAGACCTACCGCGTTTGCAACGTCTCTACCCGCACTTTTGTGTCGTACAAGTCAACAACGTGTTCAATATGCCCAAGAAACTGGGCGGAAAACGTCTCGTTGCCTATCCCCACCCGCAAGTCATTTTTCAGTACTTCGATGGACGCACCGGAGAACTGGCATATGCAGAATCAGTCACCATCGACCACTGAACTCGTGGAGGACAGGAGCCCTAACGCCCAGACGTCCACCAGTGTTTCAATGAACTCCGCTGACTTTGCTTTCAAAAGTCCGTGGTGCAAATGGGATATCACGGATCCATGCGTGCAATCTCATCTGGCAAGCCGTCGGTGAGACCGCCCAGGGCAATGCTTTCAAATGCGGCAAGCAATGCTTTCAAATGCGGCAAGTGGCGTTTTCAAATGCGGCGAGCGGCGAACTCCGACAAGGGGCTAGGCTCGTGATTTCCACGCAATGGAACGCATGAAGTCGAAGAACCCCCAAGCCCCCATCAAGGCGATCTACGGTTTGCTCTTCCGTTTTGCCCCCCAAATCTGATAACGAACAGTTTGACTATGGATTTGCACGGTATTACGCAAAGGAATGCGACCCATGAAATCTTTTGGCGTTCGCCTCGCCGCAGGCGCTGGCACGATTCTTGTTGTTGCTTATGCGATCGCGCTTGCGCAAAAAGACAATCAGGCAGTTTCAGATACATGGAATGCCGAGTCGGCCGTTGCTCCAGACCCCGCCGTTCCCATTGGCACCAATGAGTCGCCAGCTTGGCTGAACCAACCCGACACCCAACTGGTGGACCAACAGCAGGCGTTATCGTTCAATCCGATGACAAATCCAGTTGATTCAGCAAGTGGTGTTGAGCAAGTCAATTACGACGAAACAACAGTTGCTGCCCCGGTCGTCGCAGTTGCGGGATTCGATTCATTGCCGAGTGATCCAACGAGCGTCCCGCAGCCAACCGTACTTGCAACTCCTCAGGTCCCACTGCCCGGCGACTCGGTGCTATCCTCAGACGTTCCTGGGACTGCTGATGGAACCTTTTCCAACGAACCATCCGCCAATTTGGCGTTACCCGAAGCCGATTCCCTTGGCCTTGCAAGCCCGACATTCCAAACTCCCACCAGCTCGGATCAAGCCTTGGCTGCGAGTTCGCCAGAGCCATCAACCGGTTTTGGAAGTTCCTTGCCTGAGATTACCGCGGTTGCTGCAGACACGACGGCGGCGGCCATGGCAGCGGGGGGAATGGCAGCGGGGGGCATCGCCGATCTCCCGGCTTCCACTGCATCGACATTCGCTGCCGCAGCAGGTGTTGCAGCAGTCGCCACTGCAGGGGTGGCAGAGGCCAACCCTGCCGCCGCAGGACTCGGTTTTCCAACCAACTCTGACTCTCGGGATAACTCGACCGGACTTGGTGCCCCGCAGGAATCAGTTGCCCCCGCTCAACTCGGTGCCGTACCACAACCAGCCGGATTCAGTGCTCAATACAATGACCAATCCAACCCACAGGAATTGGCCGCCAGTTTTCCCGCTCCTGCTAACACGCTCCGAGGCGCGGCACCCGCCCAAAATCAACTGCGATCCTCAGCAGCGGTGGAACCATTTGCAAGCGAGGCGGCGGCGACATCACCGTTGGCCCAAAGTGCAAGCCTTGCCGAAGACCCCGGTTTTCAGACGCCGAGTGGCTTCGCAAATGGAGCTCAAGCCTATGCTGACGACACCATGGCCTCAGGCGTGGTGGGAAGTGCGATTGCTGCATCCGGTGCCAGCGTGATGGTCGATACCGCGATGGCAGGCGATGTCGCGGCAGCTCCGGCAACCTTCCGCAACGGGCCCCCGACCCCGCTCACTGATGGCTACGGTACCCAAACTGGAACGACGACCAACCCAGTCAACATGGTACCTCCCAACACGGCGATCGCATTGAATCCAAACGCGACCACAGATGCCCCGGGGGAACGTCGTCTTGAGGGCGCACAGACGCCCAGTGTGATCATCCAAAAACGGGCTCCTGCGGAAGTCAAGGTGGGCAAACCAGCTGCCTTTGTGATCAGCGTTCGCAACGTTGGTGCCGTCGAAGCTCTGGACGTGGAGGTACACGATCGCATTCCCGCCGGAATGCGGCTCGCGGACGCCTCGCCACCACCTGTGATTCAAGGAAACCTGTTGATGTGGCAAATCGGTTCGATGCCCGCCGGTGACGAACGCACCATCACTCTACAGTTGATCCCCGAGCAGGAAGGTGAACTTGGAAGCGTTGCTCGCGTCAGTTTTGAAGCAGCGGCTTCGGTCCGAACCATTGCGACCCGCCCCATGCTGAAAATCGAACAACAAACTCCTGAGAAAGTACTGATCGGGCAACAACTTGAAATCGCCCTCACCATCTCGAACACTGGATCAGGCAAAGCGACCAACGTTGAGATTTGGGAGGATGTTCCTGCTGGTCTATCGCACCCAGAGGGCCCTCAACTCAAGCAGAACATCGGGACATTGATGCCGGGTGAAGTCCGCAACGACTCGCTGTTCCTGAAAGCCGAGCAGCCGGGAATCATTGAAAACACGATCCGTCTGGTGGGTGATGACGGTCTTACGACCGAAGAGACCGTTTCTGTCGAAGTCATTGCACCCCAGTTGGAAGTTGCTCTTGAAGGTCCCACACGACGTTTTCTGGAACGTCAGGCAAACTATCAATTGAACGTGGCCAATGCGGGAACCGCCTCGGCTACCAACGTCGAGATCTCTGTCCAACTCTCACGTGGCTTCACCTTTGTCAGCACCGATTTCGAAGGACAATATGATCCGGATCGGCACGCTGTCTTCTGGTCTCTGGCTCAATTACCAGCCGGAGCAAAGGGAATGGTTCCCCTGACACTTCTGCCGGTCGAAACAGGCGAACAAGTCATCAAGATCAACGCCAACGCGGATCTCAGCGCCCTCGCGCAAACCGAGCGTAAAATGACCGTTGAGGGGTTCGCCGATCTGGACTTTTCGATGACCAATCCCAATGGTCCCATTGAAATCGGTGCAGAAACAACCTACGACATCGTCGTTCACAACAGTGGTTCAAAAGCAGACACCAACATACGGGTTCAAGTTCAATTGCCAGCAGGACTGGAACTACTCAGCGTTGATGGTGATGCTGGAACCGATGGCAACGGACTGGTTGCCTTTCAACCCAAAGCCCAATTGGGCCCCGGCCAGGAATTCAAATACCGGGTGAGAGTGCGTGGCACAACGGCAGGCACGCACATTGCCAAGGCAGTGGTGGTGAGTGACCAAAGCTCCGTGCCCGTCACCAAAGAAGACACAACACGTGTTTACGCTGACCAATAGCGTTCAGGGGAATCGGCCATCAGCACAGACTGACTTCTATCGCAGTCGTCGCATGTAAGCCAGAAATGCTCGGTTGGTTTGTTCGAGAGTCATTTCAAAACACTCTTCAAAATCATCCAGCCGTTGCCGTTTGGTTTTTTCGGCGAGGTATTTGCCTTCACTCAAAAGCCGCAGGTACTTCACGTATTCCTTGCGTTTCGTCTTGATCAGAAAATAGGTCAACGCCCAGCCTTCTGCGTAGGCAGCCGTTGCTTCGCCAGGGTTTCTGTAACGCATGTCGTCTGCCAGCAAAGTCACCAACGAATCGTTGGATCGACGGGGATAGGCTTGAATCCACCGTCGCAAGTTGACTTGGTTGACACTACCAATCGCCCGCCAGTTTCTCGGGTTCCTGCGATCAGGAGTTTCAAAGAACATGGCGAGGCCTTCGCTGACCCACATGGGGTTGTCGGCGAAGCGTCTTTGCATGCCACAATTGTAGGCAAGCTGGTGCGTGGCTTCATGAATGATGGTCGCCACATTACGTTCCCAATCGGGAACATTGAATGTGATCATGCGATTGCTACCCAGATGGTAGTAGCCGATCACTGATTTCGCGGTATCACCGATATCATTGGTGGCGTAGGACAGGAACGCTCCGTGATCACGAAGCACAACGGCAACCAACGGATATTTCGGCTCTGGCAGTTCCCATCGCTGGTTCTTCCAAAAGATAAAGAAGGACCGATAAAGCTGCTCAAACAAGGCACCGACCTGTTTCGCATAAGCCTCGCTGCTGTTGTAGCAGATCACGTAATGTTGGGTTCGATAGATCGCGCAACCCTGCCCCAATTCATTCTCAAGTCGTGACTGGATCTCATCGGCGTCAATGGGTTCAAATGGCCGATCATCCGTTTTACGCTCGATAATATCTTCCGGTTGCAGCGTCCAGATCTGACCGTCATCGGCCTGCAGCATGACTCCTCCATCCTGCGCTTCCACGAGGATTTCCCCGGCTGCAGTTCTCTCTTTATCGGCGGTGCGGAATTTGATGGTTTCCACTCCCAGCAAGGGGGTAGCATGAATCAGAAAAGCATGGAAAGCAGCAAGCAGCAGCACCAACCGTGGCATTGAGAGCAGCATTTGAATTCGCATTAAGAGTTCATATCAGAGAAGCAGTCATTTCACTTTAACACGTAATGCAAGGAACCTGCGTGCTAAAAATAGAGAGATCGCGAGCACTACCGCCAAATACCACATCGCCAAAGCGGCCTCCTGATACCGTGCCCCACTGTGGAGGAGCCCGAATAAGCGGGTTCCAACAGTTGTGACACCGGGTGGCACCACCGGCAGCGTCGCCGGCACATCACCGGAGGCAACGATTGCGGCAACGACCGCAGCAACGCAGAGACTCCCCTTGAGGAGGGGACGATCGATAACCCAAACTCGCCTGAACCAGGAGTGGTCGAATTGGGCAGTCTCCAACAAATGGTTATCCAAACCACGATACCCTGCCCTCAGCACCCAATAGGCCGCAGGCACCGCACGAAAAAGTAGTGCAATGACGGTCGGCACAATCGTTTGCTGGTACAGCGTTGAAAACGCGGGAATCGGGATCTGAAATAACCTGACCACCAGCAATCCGACCAATGGACCTGGCAATAAGACCAATCCGATCGTGAACAGATCCAAAGCAGCCTCCAAGCGACGGCGTTCTCTTGCCAGCGCTGCCATGGGCCAGGCAATCAAGACGGCAGTGACAGCAACGGCCACAGCGATGATGCCAGTCCAGCGATACTCGGAGGCAAAAAGAAACGGTGCTTCCCAGAGTCTCTGAACGGTTCGGCTGAACGACCATGTACCTACCAGCGTTCCATCAAGCACCTCGACATCGTGCCCCACTTTCACCAGCAAACCTGCCAACGGTACGAACACAATCAAGCCACCGATCAGGATCGCGATTATGGCCGCTGACCAACAAACTCCTTTACCAACTTCTTCATGTTCATGCCTCACAACCGCTGATTCGCTGGCAGTCACAATGAACTTCCTGCGTTGCACCAGCAACCACGTCATCAGCATTGCCATGCTCACGAGCGGCAGCACACAGACGATAAAGACTGAAAGCAGCGAAGGCTCCACTGCATAGAACAGATAAAACTCGTCAGCAATGGTTCGAAAGCCATACAGATCCACGACAGTCATTTCCGTCGTAGCCAAAACAGCGGTGGCAACAAGGCTGGAGAGCAGCCAGGGAAAAGCCAAGGGGAGTTGTACTCGCCACCAGGTTTGCAGGAGACCGAGATCCATCCGCGCTTTTTGACGCACATGATCAGGTACTCGATTCACGCCATACCAGGTCGCCAACGCGACCAGTGCTGCGCCAGCGAGGCCATGAATCCAACCGCACGCAATGAGTCCACGAAAGAACCCGTAATCAGACAGGCCCTCTGCACGAGCTCCGGTCTGAGTCATGATCATCCACCCAAACTTACCCGCTGTCGCTTCCCATGCCGCAGCCTGCAAAATCATTGGCATCGCAATAGCGACTACCATGGCAGCTAGAAAACCGCCGGCAATCCAGCGGCAAAACCGGCCCGCGACCTGTAAATTGGAAGCAGCCCAACCGCCAGCAATACCGAGGGTTGCTGCCAGGATCACGGCAAACACCACCAGTTGGAAAGTCAGAAAAAGTGGCTGAATCCAAGCCAACACTACCCACTCCGAAGAAACCCAAGATAAGCACAGAAAGATCAGTAATCAGGACGCGGAAGAGCCCTCGAGCAATCACAATGTTTGGGGGCCAAACCTGCGAACCCAGATTGTCACCGATTTTCGCATCCTTCGGCATCCCCTGTCCCTCACAGGCCCTTTCCTGCCAATTCACGCCAATCAAGAGATCCAGTACTCATCATGAAAATCACCGCCATCCCACAACTGTACCGCAATTTGAGGCGGTGGCGGGAAATTCTGGCGGTGCTGCGTCGATACGGGCTTGCTGACTGGCTGACGCATTTCCGACTCCCTTTCAAGGATTCCCTGAAGGACCGAGGCGGAGTCCCCCTATCGCAATACTCCCGTGAACAGCGGGTACGGATGGCACTGACTGATCTCGGCCCCACCTTCATCAAACTGGGACAGATCCTGGCGTCTCGCCCCGACCTCGTGGGTCCCAGCCTCAGCGAGGAGTTGAAACAGCTTCGAGCCAATGTTGCAGCTGACGAGATCGACCAAGTGCGTGAGACCCTACGAAATGAACTTGGCGAAGATTATGAGTCGCACTTCCAAACAATTGACTTCAAGCCACTTGCGACCGCATCAATCGGACAGGTACACCGTGCCGTCCTGAATGATGGCTCACGGGTGGTGCTGAAAGTTCAGCGAGTGGGCATTGAAAGGAAAATGCAACAGGACATGGAAGTCTTGGCAGGCGTTGCACAACTAGCCAAGCGGGTTGATGCGTTGAATGCGTGGGGGCCTGTTGAAATGGTTCGACAGTTGGCCCCAATGATTACCCGTGAACTTGACTTCAGTCGCGAGCGACAGAACCTTGATCAGTTCGCTGAAATGTTCAGCCGTAAATCCTGCGATGTGATCATTCCACGGCCCGTCAATGCACTCTGCACACGCCGGGTGTTGGTGATGGATGAGCTGATTGGTGTACCGCTAGCCGACTATCTGGCAAGCCACCCGAACCAGAAGCCGGAAGTTTCTGAACCAAACCCGGGGAATGCTGATCAGGAAGATGGTGGAAGCGATCCAACCGGCAACTCAACGGCGGACGATCCAACTACTCATCAGGCAACGACGGCCTCAGAAAACGTTGCCGCGAGCGAATCACCGCTTCAATCCTCTCAGGAGCATGACGAGTCACTCAAACAGCACCTTGGGGAAACGATCGCAGAAGCCTATTTGACGATGTTGTTCGACGAAGCACTTTTCCACGCCGATCCCCACCCCGGCAACCTGATTGCGATGGAAGATGGAACATTGGGGATTCTGGATTTTGGAATGATCGGGCGCATTGATGAAACCCTGCGCGAAACGATCGAAGAGATGCTGGTCGCCATTTCCTCGGGTGACCAACACCGCCTGGTCAGGTTGATCCGCCGCGTCGGTGATGCTCCACCCACACTCGATGATTCAGCCTTGGCAATCGACGTCACCGAATTCATTGGCACCTATGGCAGGCAGAATTTGGGCGAATTCGATCTCACAGGCGCCTTGAATGAGCTGAGCGAAATCCTGCACCGGCACGCGATCAAACTGCCCAACCAATCAGCGTTGCTGTTGAAAATGCTGGTCTCCCTGGAGGGCACCCTAGGCGAATTAGGAGCAAGGTTTGACAGTTTGGAAGCCGTACGAACCTTCATGACGCGATCGGTGGCTCGCCGATTGAGCCCACAACGTCGATTTCGACAGGCTCGTCGCATTTATCTCGAAGCCGAAAATTTCATGGAAGCTGCACCGGATGAGCTAATTTCGCTGATGCGGCAAGCCAGAAAAGGTGAAGTCAGGGTTATTTTAGAGCATCAACGCCTCAGCCCTACGGTGAACCGGATGGTGCTCGGCTTGATGACCAGTGCGGTTTTTCTCGGCTCTTCCCTGCTGCTGGCCATGAAAGTTCCCCCCCTGCTCTTCCACGACGAAAGCTGGCTAGCGTTGCAAGACATCAGCTTATTGGGACTTCTGGGTTTCTTTGGCAGCATGACCGTCATGCTGTGGCTACTGCGGGCGATCAATCGGAGCGGCCATTTGACTCGCCACAACGAAGACTAATCCCCTTGCAAAGTCATGGTTGCCGATTCACCGGTATCGCAAATCCCATTGCATTTGTCCCTCTATTGACGCTAATCCGTTGTGATTTCTATACTTGAGCAAGATCACGGGGTGCGGAACTCCGGATGATGCTTTCATCGATGACCAAACCTACAAAGCAACATGAACAAGACCGACCGACGTCACGAGCTACAGCAGAATGAATTAGCGGCTTATTTGGAAAAAGCCAATACTTACATTGAGCCATACTCGAAACCAATCCTCGGAGTTGTCCTCGTTTTGATGGCGTTCGGAGTGTTCTGGTCTTTCTACTCATCCGAACAGAATGCAGATAGTAGTTTTGCGACACAGAGACTGATTCAGGAGACCAACATTCAAAACGTTGATCCTGAGAGTCTGGACCAACTGAGTACCGAGTTCCCTGAAACTCCCGCAGGTAAATTGGCAAAGCTCTATCAAGGGTTGGCTTTGGTTTCCGAAGGTAACCTGGATATCTATACTGACCGTGAGACAGCCACCACCACACTCGAACAGGGGATCAACGTTCTCACCGCTGCAGCTTCCAGCAGCGAGGAACCACTGATTCGCTCCCGTGCCAATCTTGGAGTCGCGTTAGCCTACGTCACGCTCGGTGAGAATGCCAAAGCGATCGAGGCTTACAAAGCAGTCATTGCCGCAAACGAATCCGAGGCGATGGTCGAAAACGCGAATGACCGCATTGAAATTCTGGAAAGCAAGTCCAGCCAAGAATTTGCATCGTGGTTCAAAACTGCGAATTTCGCAGTCGTGACTCCGCCTAACGCAGACCCTTCCCTGCCACCGATGTCCGGACTGCCCAACATCGGCTTGCCTGATATCAAAATGCCAGAATTGAATCTGGGCGGCGAAGGTGAATCCAATCCTTTGGGTGGTGATGATGCTGTTCCACGCGACCTCGATGGTGGACTGGACTTGCCTGATACCGCAGAGGCTCCTGCAACCGCCGATGCGGATGCGGCGAAACCCGCCGATGCGGATGCGACTGCACCGTCCCCGGATGCACCCGCTGAACCAGCTGACGCACCCGCTGAACCAGCCGACGCAGCCGCTGAACCAGCTGACGCACCCGCTGAACCAGCTGACGCACCCGCTGAATCAGCCGACGCAGCTCAACCCGACCAGACCGATGCGGCGGCACCCACTGATGCGGCGGCACCCACTGATACTGGTGCGGAGGATTCGGCCACGGAATCCCCAACCACTGACAAGTAGTCACCGTTTCGCTCAGGATTCACGTCATTTCTGACTCCACTGATCCATCGTCTTCCCACGCAAAAGGCGAGGAGTGCTCACAGGATAGTGACGTCTACCGCGACTTTGTTGTCCCTGAGTCGGCTGCAGGACAGCGGATTGATTTGTTTCTGACCCAAAGTTGTGATGGTTATAGCCGTACGCAGATTCGGGAGGCAGTGCAGAACGAAGGTGCTGAACTGGACGGTCGTGTCATACGCCCCAGCATCAAGATTCGCGCCGGTCAAAAGATCAGGTTCCGTGTTCCGCCGCCCCAAAGCGACGACACGATCCCGGAAAACATTCCCTTGGACATTCTATTTGAAGATGACGGGCTGGTGGTGGTGAACAAGCCTCCCGGGATGGTGGTCCATCCAGCAAGGGGACACTGGACCGGCACGCTAACAAGCGCTTTGGCTTTCCGGTTTCAGTCGCTCTCTGATGTGGGAGGCCCAACTCGGCCAGGCATTGTGCATCGACTGGACCGCGACACGAGCGGAGCCATTGTGATCGCAAAGACCAATGCTGTGCACATTCATTTGGGCCAGCAATTCCATGACCGACTTGTTCAAAAAGAATACTTTGCGATCACAGCCGGACGCATCGATCGAGACCGCGATGTGATTGAGGCTTCCATCGGCAGACATCCGTATCAACGCGATAAAATGGCGATACGAGAGGATCATTCGACGAGCAAACCGGCGTCAACCTTTTATGAAGTGATTTCTCGACACGGCCGATTCACTCAAGTTCGCCTGCGTCCAAAAACCGGTCGCACCCACCAACTGCGAGTCCACCTCTCGCACATCGGTTGTCCCATTATCTGCGACCGACTTTACGCAGGTCACAGTCAAATTCACCGCGACCAGTTACAAGGCAAGACTCACTTTGACAACGAGCAGCCGATTTTGGAACGTCAGGCTTTACATGCCCGCAAACTGACGATTGTCAATCCGCAGAATGGACAGGAAATGACGTTCCACGCCCCCTTGCCCGAAGACTTGCAACGCACGATCAACTGCCTTGAAAACAGTCAGCAGGATTAAGCTTCGGTTTCTCTAAGTCCGACGACACTGTTACGGGCCCAGTTCGCAGCGGCAGATCACTGCACATCACTGCACATCACTGGGGATCACTGGGGATCATTGGGCACAGGAACATCAGGTGGCCAAGAAAACCAGCGGCTCGGTTGTCGACCACTGCCCGGGCCGCATGACACGCAACCAATCGCTGGGCCTTGTTAGCAGCTGCAATTCCCACAGCCTTCCAAACGTTTCTGGATGGCAAGTGAAGTAGGTGTGACCGCCAATCCACCGAGCGCGGTGCACCGATGCTCTCTCGGCATTCGTTCGGCCACTGCTTTTGCCGCCGCAATGGTTTCGTCGAAGGGAATCACGGCATCGAATCCGGCCAGTGACATGTTGGCTGCTGACAACGCATTACTGACAGCTAGAACATTTTTCCCGAGACACGGCACCTCAACACGGTTTGCCACAGGATCACAAATCAGGCCGAGCATATTCTGCATCGCCATCGACGCTGCTCCGCACGCCGTTGCGGCGTCTCCCCCCATGAAGGTTACCAGGGCAGCAGCCGACATCGCCGAAGCTGAACCGCCCTCGGCTTGGCAGCCTCCCACCTCGGCTGCAAAACTCCAGTGGGTTGCAATGAAAACCCCCACCATACCACCGGCCAACATTCCTCTGGCTATCTCACCATCACTCATTTTTTTGTTCTCGCCAATGGCGAGGCAGGCGGCCGGAAAGGCAGCGCAGGCTCCCGCCGTCGGTGCAGCCACGATCACACCCATCGAGCTTTTCACTTCCATCAATGCTGCGGTGTAAAGCACCATGCGATTGAGGATTCCACTATCCAAGAGCAATCCTGATTCCATGGCCTGCTGATACCCACCTGACTGAAATCCAAGGACTCGGTCCTCGTAGCTTGTTCCAGCCAACCCTTGGTCAACACTATGCCGAAGTATCCTTACAATCCCGCACATTTTTTCAATCAACTCGGCTTCGCCCAACCCGCTTCGAGCCGCTTCGTAATGCAGAGCTAAATCAGTTAAGGAAAGCGAGGTGAGGTCATTTTCCGAGGCCTGTCTTTCTGCGTACTTCAACATCGCATCGCAAGTCTGAAAAGGAACCTTGAGTTCCTTCCGCGATCTGACGGGCAAGACCGCTGCTGCGTGATTGATTTGCCTGATCGAATCCGCTGAAACCAAAGCCTCGATCCGTTGGCGTTCAATGGGCTGCTGCGCCTGCACGTGGACCAAGGTTACCTCAGTCCCAGTAGCGATCGACACCTCGTCCGCCCCTAACTCATCACAGAGAGTTTGTGGATCCAAACTGGCAAGCTGGGCGTTACCCCATATCAAAGTTTCGTCAAAATCACCGCCGATTGAAACAGCCGCTCCGTCAATCTCAACAATTTCAAACATGCCGCCCCCTGTCGAGATGGCAATCACTTGATGCTGGTGGTTGGCACTTTTCAAGGTCAGGCGATAGGTATTCGGATGCGGATCACCGTACTCGCCATACTCAAACTCCAAGTCGATGCCCGCCTTCTTCAACCACTGCGCTGAATCAGGCAACCGGTCATCATCGGCAGCCCATCCCAACAAACCGCCGAACAAACCCATATCCGAGCCCTGACTCTGATGCGTTGCGGGCAAAGCCCCCCCCGTATCAAACTGAACCAAAACGTGTTCGATTTCACCCTCCATCAGATCACGCGAAATTCGCCCTATCCGCAACGCGGCCGCGCAGTGCGAACTGGAAGGTCCTCGCATCACCGGACCAACCACATCATTGAAAATGCTGACAAGCATAGCTACCTCTCATTGCGTCGTATTCAGAGACGTCACGTTCTGTAAGGGAACGACATCATTTCAGCGCAGCTACGTTCCACGCACACTTCAAATCACACCACCCCAATCATGCTGAGTCAACACCTTGTTTGAGTTTCGGCACGGAAGGAGTGCCGAGACGAAAGCCTGCCGCTTCGAAACTGGGAAAAACAGCTCCTCCGGTGATGAAAGTGGGCCCGCACAGCGCTGACTGCCCAAAATTGATTTTTTTGCAGATTCCATCGCAACAATAACGACTCAACCTCACCCCGTTGCCTCAAGACGCACTTGGTTACCTGAAGGGCAGCCTCATCCACTGCCCCGCAGAACCACTGCCCCGCAGAACCACCGCATCTGCCAGTCACCCAAACATCCAAAATCCTCCACCACCTCCATCCCGATTCCATAGAAAATTCGGGTCCTCGCTTCCACGTAAACACCGCAGATAAGCTGACGACTGCTGATGAAACCCGATTGTCCGTCGTGCACAGCCTGTTTTGGCTGGAGAAGATAAAACGATTCTGCCGATCATCCGGAGTGGAGGGCGGAGGACGCACGCGCTGATGCGCGGTGAAGCGATCTTCCACAGCGTGATTTTGCGCACTGACAAAGTTCAGTAGAAAGAGATCGGACCATGCGAATTTCGATAAAACGAGTCATTGCTCTGGTAGCAGTGGCTGTGGTTGGAAGCAGCCAGACCCCAAACCTGCTCGCCCAACGCCCGGTCGTTCCCGGTACGGGAGCCGAGATTGTCGGGGTCGCGGATGACTTCGAAGATCCGGAATGGAATTACATTCCGCGAAATCCCAAAAGCACCGAAGACATTGACGAAAAACAGCGTGGCCCCATGGGACGCACCACCAATGGAAGGTGGTATGAGGGAATCAAACGTGGTCATCCTGACATTGTCAAAAGGGTCTCCACGCCAACGGGTGGACTGCCCGAAAGTAACGGTGCCATGCTGTTGCAGTCAAAATATACCGGCATTCCCAACAAGCCGTCAGGGAAAATGGGACAGGACGATTTCGTTGCCAATGTCCAGTACCGTCTACGACGCAAGCTCAAGGTTTCCGAAGTCCCTAGTGTGACCACCCGGGTTTTTCTTCCCCCGGTGTCAGAATGGGAGAACCGCACGGGACCTCATTTCGGCTTCAGGCTCGCGCTTGAAACCACAGCAATGGTCGACAAGGAATCCGGCTTCGGAATCTTCAAACGTACTACCCGAGAAATAGGCAACGAAATCTATTGGCCAGGTATGTTCATCGAATTCGAGAACAAGAGTCAATCCAGAAAAGAAAACGACTATGCGACGATTCGGATTCGTGGAAACAAAAGCGGCAAAGATTTCACTGGACCCCAAATCACTAGCACAGGGTGGTGGACGCTGGGCATGAGCGTCACGCCTGATGGGATGGTGCACTACTATGCCTCGCCAGGCGTGGATGATTTAACCGAAGATGACTACATCACAAGTCAATTCCCCTACGATTATCGAGCCGAGCGATTTAGAACATTTTTCTACAACGTGTGCAGTGCCAATGATGGCAAGCGTTGGAGCACAGCATTTGTCGTTGACGATCCAAAGGTATTTGTCTTGCGACCAGCCAACAAACTCGCAACCAAGCCAAGCGATTCCACCAATCGTTGATTCGTGTCATTTACCAACGCAATCAACGACAACAGCCCATTCATGAACATGCATGGGCTGTTGTCGTGATGTTAAAGTTTTCTCACGCCATCATCAGATGTGAAATACGTCTTAACTCTCTGCTTGCCAGCTCGTCAAACCACCATACGTGAAAGGGAAGGGAAGGCAAACTTCAGAATCCTCCTTGCGACCATGCAGATCATCGTGCAACAAACAAACCACAAGGCGTTGCAGAGCGAACTGAAACCGCTGAAGCAATGCAGCCAGGCAACAACCACTCGTCTAGCTCACTCGTCTAGCTCACTCGTCTAGCCCGATCATGGTTCCACCTCATGAACACAACGCTCTCGCTTTGAGCATATTTTCCATGCTCTGCGTCACCAGCGTTTCAATGCCCGGTTCATAATCGAACACTTCAACACTGACCCAACCGTCATAGCCAATGTCCTGCAGGGCCTGAAAGATCGGCACGAAATCGACGGTCCCCATTCCGGGTCCCTGTCGGTTGGGGTCATTGGCATGAAAATGGATCATCGCATCGGCATTATCCGTGATGATCTGGGGTACAGGGGTTTGCTCATCGCTCATCGCCTTGACATCCAGATGTAGTTTTACCTGCTCGCTGTCAATCATTTTCTGCAACTCACGTCCTTTTGTAGCAGTCAGCAAGAAGTTCCCTTCTTCATGGCCCAGCGGCTCCAATGCAATCTGCACCTGCGTCTCTTCCAGCACTGGCACCGCGGCGCGGATCACATCTGCGGCGTTCTGCATCGCTGATTCCATCGACTGCCCTTCGGGTACATTTCGCTGTTGCGGCGAACCAAGCACCATCACCTTACCACCAAGATCACTGCACAATCTTGCAAGTTCTTTGAGGTAATCCGTGGTCCGCGTGCGCGTTTCACGATCCAGCGTCGTCAAATGCAGACCCTGTGTTTTTGCAAGCAGCCAATGGAGTCCGGTGATTTCAAATCCCGCCGCCTCCACTTGTTGCCGGTAAGCATGTCGCTCGGCTGCGCCAAATGAATGCAAGTCCTCCGTCAACATGAACGGCGCAACCTCCCAGCCCGTGTAGCCGGCGTCGCTCGCGTAGGCCAATGCCCGATCCAGCGGCCAGTCACCAAACGTTTCGTTACAGATTGCATATTTCATGATTCGATTGTTTCCCCAATGAAGAAAATGAATATTTGCAGGTTACCTGAAACCGTGCATCACCCTGTCCCGGTGTCCTGAGCACGACAAGAATACCCTCAATGTCACGACACAGGTTGAAGGACGGAAATGGTGGGAACCGTCGTTCCCAACTCGACCAACAGCGCCCCAAAAACGTTAGAAGAACCAACACGAACATCACTTCGGTTGCACGTCAACTGTTAGCCGTTTTGTTTGACTGAATGCGACTTGGCTGGCAAGTTTTCCGTAGGCAAATTCATTGATTGCAACAGTCACTTTGGGCTTGTTCTCACCACACTTGGTCAAGATTCCGATCTTGGCAGCGTTCCCCAACCCTGAGGCGAAGACCCCGCTACCGGAAACGGTCTCTTTACCCGATTGCGCGAGCCAGTGAAATTGTTTTTTGTCATTACTGTCACGACACACCGCCAAGGTAATCTCATTGTCCTTGGAACCGACGATCTCTCCGGCCTTCACGCCATTGATCCGAATCTCCACCACCTCCGACCGGGGACAAAGATGCACACGTAACCCACCGACCATCAAACCCACTCGGACGTTCGTAGGCGTTGCACTGTTGAGATTTGTTTTAACCACCACGGTTTCACCGACCCCCAGCTCGTTCCCCTTGAGGGCAAGGCTACCCATTTTTCCTGACGGCTTCGAGGGCTGCACTACTAATTTGCCATCCGCAGTGGTCAGTGCGGATTTGAGATTGGATACGTCAAAGTCTTGATCCAAAGGTGCCGCAAAATCTTTGGTCACCTGCAAACCAGCTAACCAGTTCTCAGGCAGCTTGATCGACTGATTCTCGGGTAGAGCATCCCCGGCTGATGGGTTCTTGTCCGACTTGCTGCCGTCTTGCTGAGCACCGTCTTTCCGCCCCCCCCTGCGCATCGCATTCTCGGGCCCCTTGGATGATTCAATCAACAGACCGTCTTGAGCCAGAAGCAATTCCAGCGAGCTTTTTTGCCCACTTGGGCGTACCTTCGGTTTTCTGGGGGCATCAGGCATCACTTGACTCTGCCCCACCCTGCCCGAGGTGCTGGCACCGTTTGCGCTCGCCTGCCCCGCACCTCTCGCTGTTACCGGAGCGGTGCGTCGCGACTTGCCAGAATTACCTCCACGTGACCCAGGTAAAGAAGCAGCCACAGAAGCAACCCGCCGTGCTCTGGTATTGTTGTAGTAGACGAAGCCAACCGCACTGATGAACAACACTGAGGCGGAAACGACATGAACTCGCCAATCGTTTAGAAGCGACTTTCTTCGCAAAGGTCGCACCGGCGCGGGCTGGTTGCCAGCTTCCTCTGCCGAGTCGGATGCCACCGGAGGAGGCTTTTCGAGCCCGCCGTGCTCGACAGGAGGAATGAAGAGGGGTGGTGGTTCTGGCACCGATTCACCGGGTTGCGGCGCATCACGCATTTGCAACGAATCATCATACGCCTGTTTTGCGTCAGATCCCAACAGAGTGCGTCGTGCTTTAGCCACTTCGCTCAGGAGCTGTTGCACGGATTCACGATTCGGGCCTGCGGCCATCGGGTGCAAATACGCGGTGGTTTTTTTGGCAGCGGCATCAATGGCAGCCAAGTCGTCCTCAAAGTCGTCCAAGCCGAGTAGGCGATAGAAATTCGGCGGCTGGTCCTCAGGTGGTATCTCCAACCATTCCCAGTAGGGGTCAAACATTTCGGTCGAATCTGACATGTCGTTTATTTGAATAGGCGTTACAGACCACCGAACATCCTTGCGGTCTCGGCTGCTGACCTGATTCTACACTCCCGTGCGGCTTCTTACTGCCCTCAGCCTCCCTGATGCCCTTCAAAGGTGGCTTGAGGCGGGAATTCGACTGCTATGACCGGTGCAAACTGACATCCCCACACGGCACACCCGGGCTGGCTGAGCCAAGGTTGCTGCCGTCTTCGTTGGAAAACCAGTCCTCGCCGGCTCACTGACCGGCTCACTGAACGGCTCACTGAACGGCTCACTGACCGGCTGACATTTTGGCATGCAGGTCCTGATACCGTGGGTACCAATCACCTTTTTTTTCCATCGTCGCTAGTCTTTTCGACAATGCTCGCTCCAACTCAGTCAATTGCTGCCTCCTCTCGCCCGCATCCTCGACTTGCGAGGCTAAATGATAGCGACACCAAAATAGATGGTACTGGGCGAGAGCCAGTTGTTCAGCATGACGCGGGGTTCCACCTGTCGAATAGCGTGTCGCGTGGAGAGTCGTGACCAATTTCCCCCAACCCCAGATCGGTGAAAACCCACTGGGTCCCTCGATCGCCGCCAGTAAATCACTCGGGCGTTCAAATTCAAACGCGACCTGTTGCAGTGACTGGGCTGCAGAAATCTGCAGCGTGAATACATTGGGCTCGTCGGCAAGGATATCCTCAATTTGCTTGAGTGATTTCATGACTTCCCCCGAATTTCGCAGCAATTCGATACGTCGCAACTGAGCCGCCTGTAGGGACTGCTTGGGAAAATCATCCCGCTGAATCGCAGCGCCAAACAACTCCGCTCCTGTTCGAGCAGCCTGTTTCGCAATCTCACTCTGTTCTGCATGCTCTCCGACCTGAGCCCATGATTCTGCCAGCCAAAGTATCGTCGGTGTTGGAACCGTTGCGGCCTCTTTCATGATGCCAGCAGACATTTTCTGGGCGGCATCAAAATCTGCCTGCTTGAACGCCCCAGAATCCTTCAATCCTTCAAATGCCACCTTCAGGATAGAGATTCTTCGTGAGGCAACCTCCTCTCCCGCCTCGCCGAGTAACTCCGCCAGATCATCAATGGCTCGCGTGGCTCCCTGGGGATCACCCTGCACGCTGCACGCATGGAACATGACGTCGAACAACTGCCGAGCCGTCGCCTCATCCACGAGTAACGCAGAGTCCCTCTCATCGTCTTC
Source organism: Planctomycetaceae bacterium (assembly GCA_002862205.1). Taxonomy (GTDB): domain Bacteria; phylum Planctomycetota; class Planctomycetia; order Pirellulales; family Pirellulaceae; genus Rubripirellula. The sequence continues at coordinate 65,891 of PKCN01000399.1, forward strand.
ACGCACTCGGATCGATGCCAACAATGCAGGCGGCTCCGCCGTCAGCCATTCCTCTGCTTTCTCAGGATTCCCGCTAACCAGTTCAATTTGGGCAAGCGTCAATCGTGCTTCCACGCCGCTAAGCGAAAGCCCTGGCTCATTCTTCTCTGCGACTCGCAACCCCTTTGCCAGCCTTTGTTTGACCCGTTGCTGATCTTCACTGGAGATCGCGTTCCCGCTCTTTCCTTGCTGTTGCCGCAACCCATTCCATTCCGCCAGTCCACTGGCCAGCAATGCCGTTGCATGATGCTCAGAGGATGGCGGTACCTGTTCATAAACAGGTACCGCATTGTGTGGTTGGTTAAAAGCTTCGTACAAGTAGGCGATATTCATCCAAACCAACGCATTTTGGCTTTCTTTGGGCCAACGTCGTTGCAAGATTTCGGCAACTCTATGCATCTGCCGCAATTCACCAAGATCCCCGGCGTCACCCCAGTGCAGATCACTCAATTCCTGCGACGCCGCCAACGCAATCATGGCTGCTTCTTTGGTCGAAGGATCCGAGACAGCCCCCCAGCGTGCAACCGCTTCTCCCATCACCGCAGCCTCCGGTAGCATGCCCGCCTTGAAGTACAGAAACGCCAGCAAATATCGTGTCGTAGCGAGATCCTCCATCGACACCTTGCTCAAGGCCAAGGCGTGAACCTGTTCAAGGATGCCAATCGTACGCCCGATAGCCTTGTGGTACGCATTGACGTCAGCTTGCTCATTCGACTTATCTGCTTTTCGCTGCAGCTTCTGGACCTTTCCGTATTCTTCAAACGCAATCTCCAAACCACGCTTCAATGACGGAATCGATATATTTTCACGTGCAATCGGTATCAATTCACGAGCCTGCTTCCGATCAGGTAACGCGTAGACTGTGGGTGGCGGTAACTGATAACGGTTGCCGGTCCCGGGATCACTTCTGCTGATGCTGGAAACAACTGCAGTTGGCTGCGCTGCAGGTAACACATTTCCCGTTGGAACACCCCCCACCAGTCCTCCAGCGCTGCCACTCAAAGACTGCGTGGCGGGATCGAGTACGTCGCGAGCAATGACCGCGCTGCTTTGAAGCTCTATCTCCGCGGGTTCCCTTGATTTCAGCGCAAATCCGGTCTTTCGATTACGCGACGGTGGCTCTCGTAGAAGAAACATGACGACCGCAACAAACAACAGCGATGCAACCCCCAATACACCCAGCGTTGAACCGATGTTTCTCTTGGGCTGTACCCTCTGTTTTCCCTGACTGCCGTCCTGAGGTTCAGCCCCCTCACTCGTCGTCCCTGATTGGGTTGAGGCCACGCTTCCCGAGATCGCCGCGTCCTTGATGCTCACAACGGAATCGTTAGCCTCGGATCCCCTCCGGGAACCAGGCTTGTTGGAAGGCACACCAGCCTCTTTCTGCCGAGTTGCGACCATGGCATCGGGAACGGATTCTGCCTCAACCTTGCTACCCGACCGCACTTGTGCCTCCAAGTCAGCCTTGGCTCGTGCAGCCAATTTGCGATTCCCCACCGGCGACCGCAAAAGCACACTTGGTACACAGACGGTAGCACCACAGTCCACGCGAACATTCCGTGCCGCGTCCGCACCACTCATCTGATGCTCACCACCACAGTGTTTGCAAAACATTGCAAAAGACTCGAGAGACCTGGTATGGCAGGCAAACAGTGCCGAACCACACTCGCACTCCATCAGGTGACCAATGTCATCTTCATCCAGTTCATACTCCGTCTTGCATTTTGGACATGTCGCAACACGGCTCATGAGTATTCAACCTGGCTGAGCAACAGAGGAATGGAGACAAACATCACAGCAACATCCTATTTCAGATTTGGCTTGGGCTTCAACTTCACGCCCCAAACTGGACCTTGGGTCGTATTCCTTTGCCGGGGAAATTTCTTCGCAATTGCGAGTGCCCCTTGAGCAACCCCAACATCCTTGTAGGTACCACCATTACTTTTCGCCAGCTTCTGAAACGCGACTGAATCAGACGTTTTGACTTCCATACCCAACGTGTGAATTGGAATCTTCTTCTGGGGGCGTGAGGCAAAAAAAGTGGACGCTTTATCAGTGAAGGCACCATCACCCAACACGAAGATGACGTCAGGTTTCAGCGCAAAGGCGGCAGAAATCGCTTCTTTACCATTTGTTTTCAAACACAGCTCAACCGTATCCAACCAGACCCTCAGTCTTTGCTTGTTGCGACTGGTCGCATTGACGAGATCTTCGGCAGGCCTTGGGTGGAACAAAGGATAGGCGGTGTCACTATAAAAAATGACATAAAACCGTTGTTTTGCCGTCAACTGACCGACGGCAATCAGCAGTTCATTCAGCGCTGTCTCGAACCGCCCCCTGGTCATGCTGTTGGAGTTGTCGATCACAAAGACGTAGTCCACCGCCGAAACTCTACTACCAAAGAAAGCTGGCTTGCTCCTTGGCTTTGCTTTTCCAGTCCCGGAGGTAGCCGCACTGGCTGGTGGTTTAATGGCCGCACCACTGATGGATTCCATAAAATTTGGAGCTGTCACGGACTCGGCACGCACCACCTCCGTCGGCGCGGGTGAATCTGCAGACTCAGCATCCGTGGGCTCTGTAATCTCAAGCGGTGTGGGCTCGATGACCACCTCTTGAACCGGATTGTCCGAAGGGGGCGAAGAGGTGATCACAAGTCCCTTCAACTCATCGTCTTCCACCTTCATGAACAGACTGGCCAGAATCAATAAGACCGCGAGATGCACGACAAGACTGATACCACTGCCCCGCAATTGGCCAACCAGTACCAGCCGGCGTTCCTCAATCCAGAACTTCATTTTCAGAACGTACCACCGCCAGCC
>PKCN01000072.1 GCA_002862205.1 Planctomycetaceae bacterium
TGCAACTCTCAATCGCCGCAAGCAACTCATCAGTCATTGCACTTTGGCCCTGAATGCTCTTGATAACCGTTGATTTACGAGCAGCCAAAACGGTTGCTTTTTCAGCCGCATCCTCGATTGCCCGCAGTGCAATCTCATCCAATCCCTGTGTCACTTCCTTTCGATATCTGGCAATGAAGGGAATCGTATTACCAGCTTCGAGCAACTCTATCGCGGCCAATACTTGCCTTACTGGCAATTGCAAATCGACAGCGATGGCCTGTGCAAATTGTTTTCTACCCTTAATTTCTGGCATCCCGAAACCACCCTGTATCACGACGTTTGTTGAATCGCTTGTTGATAAAAGTGCCGAACGGCTCGGCCGCTAATCGTCTTTTTCTGCATCAGTTCTCGTGCGACCAACTCGACGGCCAAGGCAGTTCCCTCGTCCCCCAAAAGATGTTCTGTACGGGCCAGCAAACGCCGCTTTAACCGTTCATGCTGTTTGTCACTACTGACACGACGGCAAAGCAACCGTCGAATCGCTCGAAGATCTTCCGCAGCACCGGCTTCACAATAGCGACCCGTAAAATGAGCCTCCGCAACCATTCCTGCAAATAGGATCACGATCTCGTCGTCCAACAGGTTCTTGGCGTTTGCTGAACGACCTTTCTGGAGCTCACACTCACCAAGCCGGTACTGCCCAAGCCATGAGCGTCCTGGAACAATGGTGACCTTTTTGATCAGGCAACCAAACGACAAAGCCATCACCGCATGCCCGGCTTCGTGATACGCCGTGGCAAGCATTTTAAAAGCTGCATCGTCAATCGCCCCGTTCCCGAAAGGCTCATCCTCGGCAATTTTTTTGCCAGTGCGTTCAGTCAATGGGATATCTTCGGGATTTGTCATGGCTCGTAAGTATAACAACCGTATACTTTGCATCGATCTGTTCAACAGGACTCGCCAAAACCTGAATCATTTGGCAGGGACAAATGGATTGCTAAACTTTGGATCATTAACGAAGTTTTGATCGGTTAGCGTTTTCAAGAATTCTGCCAAGGCAACTTTTTCAACCTCGGGCAATGCCAAGCCGTTTGCAGCAAAGTCTTTCAGTCGACTATCAAGATTGCGATGTGGCTTGACACTCCAATTGTAATGTTCAATGACCTGATCCAATGTTCGAAAACGCCCATCGTGCATGTAGGGCGCCGTCAACTCAACGTTTCTCAGAGATGTTGATTTAAAACGCCCCCAGTCTTCGGAACGTTGCGTCGACGCACCAACACCACCATCCACCTCAACGGAATCACTATCAATGCCATTTACCAGCGGCTTTTCCAGCTGAAAGAATGCTGACTGACGGGCCGCACCGCGTCCACTCTCAATTTCTGGCAAATGACACTCAGAGCACTTCGCTCGTCCAAAAAACTGCTCCTTCCCGTAGTTTTCCTGCTCAGAGAAATTCGGAAACGGATCCAGTACTGATGTCACCTCGGCGCGGCCCAGATCATAGCGTGAGCGAACAGAAACCATCGATCGAATGAACTGCGCCAACGCTCTCCCCAACCTCTGTTCGGTGACTTTGGATGTTCCAAATGCTTTTCTGAACAGAGCTGGATAAATAGGATCCTGCTGTAGTTGGGAAACAAGTGATGGCAAATGATGCCCCATCTCGACTTCATTCTCAATCGGCATCAATACCTGATCCTCCAAGGTAGCAGCGCGCTGGTCCCAAAAGAACTTCCCAGGGCGGTAATACCTCAGGTTCACCAGACTCATCGAGTTGCGATCAACTTCTCTTCCTTCAAATCCCTTACTGAATCGTCGGGCGTCGGTGAAGGCAGTGGCCTGCGTGTGACAGGACGAACAGGCAGTGGAACCATTGGCGGACAACGTGGGGTCGTAGAATAACACCCGTCCCAAGGTGGCCCCGTCATTGCTGATTGGATTGGAATCCGGAGTATTGTCAAAAAGCTTCGAAACCTCTGAGATATGGTCCGGTAGAACCTGACCGGCGTAGCGAAACGCGGCCGATGGCAGAATCAATTTCCGCGCAGTGGTACCCTCAGGAAGGGTGGTCTGATCAAGACCCTGATCAAGACCCTGATCAAGACCCTGATCAAGACCCTGATCAAGACCCTGATCAAGACCCTGCCCAAGGGCCGGGACGGTGATCAGACAAAGAATGATGATTGAGGCTGGAATCCGCATGAACCAAAGGATAACTTGAGTTGTTGGAATTGTCGAAACCATGTGCGTGGAATCGGTAATTGTTCTTTGAAACCACGTCATCCTCTCGCTGCGAAGACCGTCACAACTAATGATGATTAACCGATTTCTGGTGTGCTTCACCGTTTGCTTTCTAGGCTCCGGAACCTCAGCTGCCCAGCAAAGCGGGATTCCAACTGATCAGACACAGTTTCATCTATTCCTCCTGGCAGGCCAATCGAATATGGCAGGACGTGGAAAAGTATCAAGCAGCGACAAGAAGATCAGCCCTCGTATTCTGACACTGAACAAGCAAGACGCATGGATCGCCGCGGTTGACCCGATTCATTTTGATAAGCCCGGCATTGTGGGCGTCGGACTCGGCAAAACCTTTGCCAAACAATATGCGGCAGCCCATCCTGATATCACCGTTGGTTTGATTCCCTGTGCAGTAGGAGGTTCCCCAATTTCCTCATGGGAACCCGGTGGTTTTCACAAGTCAACAAAAACACACCCCTACGACACGGCAATCCAAAGAACGCACCGTGCAATGCAAGACGGCACCCTGAAAGGTGTACTCTGGCATCAGGGTGAATCTGATTGCAAACCTGAACTATCCGGCCTCTACAAAACAAGGCTTCATCGTTTGATCAAGCGATTCCGCTCAGAATTTGAAGATCGAAATCTCCCATTCATTGCCGGACAAATGGGGCAATTCAAAGAGCGACCCTGGAACGCAGATAAGAACCTCGTGAATTCGGTCCATAAAAATCTGCCGGCGCAGGTTAAGCTGACTGGCTTCGTGAACTCAGATGGACTGTCACACAAAGGTGATAAGATCCATTTTGACAGTGATTCATATCGAGAGCTTGGACAGCGATATTTTGCCACCTTTGGTGCGCTCCAATCGCCGACGCAAAATTGACGCTATAGCAATATTTCAAACAAGAACTTGAGCGTGAGCGCGTCATCGGTCCCGATGGAAACCGGTGCGTCGACGTTGTGCTCAATCATCGGCATGTCGGTAAGGTACATCAGGCCCAGAGTGGCGCCGACTTGGATATCGCGAAAGTCCCGACGTGTTGTGAAGTTAGCCTCGATGGTTGTGACATTCTTTGTCATTTCGCGTTGTATGGTGCCAACAGCATCGTAGTCAGCGTTCATGTCGTAGAAACCAACCAGCAAGTCGAGATTGGCCGGGTTTCCACGAAAACATCCGTCCCACCCAAGAAAGGCTTTCCCGCCGCGGTAGTCCGCGTCGAGTTCTTCGCGAAGAAGCGGGCTATTATCGATTGTTAAGTTGAAAGTTTGATCCAACGCGATGTAACTGAAAGCACATCCAGCCGATAAACCACCAAATCTTGTCACCCATGTGTCGCGCAATGAGAGATCAAAACCATAGTTCTCTACATCACTCCGAAGCCGCCATGTGCTATCGACGTTGCCCACAACTTCAGGTGCGCCTGAAACCAAACTCGGCAATACTGATACATTCGCACCACTTGCAGTTGATTCTGCGGTGGCGTAGAAGACTCGGCTCTCAAAGCTCGTGCGAGTTCCCAAGAATCGACGCACAAGTTTCAAATCACCGTGATAGCCGGCCAAGTCCATGTCATCAACAATGCCTGCTCCATTGTTCAATCTTTCACCCCATGCATACTTCGGTAGCCATGCACCCCACAGACCTTGGCCAGTGGAGAGTTCGAGGGGGCGACTGGAAATCGTACTTTGCCCGTGGACCTTGCACGTACCAATGACGCAGAAAACTAACGCTAGACTTAAAGCTGCTCGGCTCATTCCTCGAAACCATCCGTACTCAGGCGGTGAACATATAGTTGTTTATCGTTCTACCTATCGCTTGTTTTCCTACTTATTAAGAAGCATAGGCCTAGAAAATGTGAGATGACGTTGGTTCGACGCGCAAGTGATTCCGCCTAGGCAAGATAGAAAGAACGGGCAACGTGGGTCGAAAAAAAGAATTAGAACACCACTCAAGGGTAACTGGGGCAACTTGGGTATTGTGTTTGCCAATGATTCTTTAAATCACAACAAATTTTGTGATGAAGACCTAAATCTGCTACTGCCAAATCGAAGTCAGAGCTTGAAGCATGGGCAAAATCGATCGCCGATGGACGGTACTCGATGGACCATCAACCCGGACGGCTCATTCTCCACCCAAACCCATATCGTTGAGTGGCAGGACACACTGCCCATCCTCGTGACGCGGACTATTGACGTACGTGGAAACCGCCGTCAATTTCAAAAGATCTTCTTGTGCAGGCCGCAGCAGCATCTTCAATCGTGCTAGATCTCGGCATTCAGGGTCGAGCCAGAGTGAGCGATGAGATTCACCGATGAGTGCTGGCATCCGCTGATGCACTTTCGCGGTCTTCGAGTTGGCGGGTGTGGTAATGATGGTGCACGATCGGATCGCGGGGTGGCCTTCCAACTGCTTATTTTCTTCCCATAAGCCTGCCATGAATCTCACCCGACCATCTACAGGCTCGATCAGGAATGGTTGCTTGGGCTCGCCATCCGAAGCCTGGGCCCATTCGTAATATCCATCCATGGGGATCAAGCAGCGGCGACTCTCAAACGCATGCCGGAAGCTTGGTTTGGAATCCAATGTTTCGCTTCGGGCATTGATCATTCTGGAACCGATACGGAGATCGGTCGCCCAAGCTGGGATCAACCCCCACCGGTAGTTGGTGGCCATCAAACCGTTACTCGGCGAATCGTGATGAATGCATTTGATATTTTGTGTGGGTGCGATGTTAAATCGAGCCGGGCCCACAGAAATCTCTTCAGCTCCATCCATGTTGGCAAAGAAAAGCTGTCCCCAGTCGATTGTCGGAACTCGCAGCGTAAACCGACCACACAAAGCGAAAGCCTCCCGAATCTGGCCATTTCAAAATGTTGCAATTTGCATCATGCCGATGCGGCAGAATCATACACTCTCGCCAACCTCATTCCCAGTTTTTTGTCATGAGCGTGCCAGCATCAGAAAAATCATCCGCTGCCATGTTTCGATGGCTAAGCGAGCATTGCATTGAAAACATCCCGAAGGGGAGTGAATGATCGCAGAAAATGATGATCAAGAGCGGAGCGGCACCGCCTCCAGTGCCGCCCCGCAGAAAGGTGATCAAAGCCTCCATGAGGAACAGAGGCCGAGATCACCTTGAAAACGTCGGTGCAAAGCGAGTGCCAGTTACGGTGATTTTGCTGATGTTTTATCTGCCAAAGGGTGTTCAAGCCAACTCTATTTTGAAGTGGTGGTACGAAGCTCGCGGTGTAGTGGTTAAGCTTGCAGCAACGGTTCTGCCCTTTGTCATGAAATGTTTGAGCATTGAATTTCCCACTTCTACTCCGCTTGTTGGGTACGATTTGCCTGTTGATCGGTGGGTCGATGCTTGCCAGTCTGCCATTCGCAGTACCGCTTTTTGCAAATCGAACCGACTTGGAACCCGCCACATCGTTTGAGACGCGGGGGGCGGTCGCTCTCCTTGAGAGTTTCCTGATTTGCATGGTGACCGGTGGTGTCCTGCGTTGGATTGGGAGGCGACATCGTGGCGGTCCCTTCTATCAGAAAGAGGCGATGGCGATCGTGGGACTCAGTTGGGTGATGGCCACGGTATTGGGTGCCCTGCCCTACTACCTTAGTGGGACCTGCACGAGTCTTGATCAGCCGATCACGTTTGTTGAAGCGATGTTCGAATCGCAATCGGGTTTCAGCACCACGGGTGCCACAGTGCTTACCAATGTGGAATCACCCGAATTGGTTCCCAATTGCATTCTGTTTTGGCGTTCATGGACACACTTTCTTGGTGGCCTGGGAATCGTCGTTCTGTTCGTTGCGATTCTGGGGCAGGGATCGGCTGGCAAAGCAATGATGCGAGCTGAAATGCCTGGCCCTACCAAGGACGGCAGCCTGCCCCGCATGCAGAACACTGCGTTGGTATTTGCGTCCATCTACGCCACCTTCAACATTTTGCTGACAATCATTTACAAGCTCGAAGGCATGACGATGTTCGATGCCATGTGTCACGCCTTTGGAACGATGGCAACCGGAGGATTCAGCACTTACAACTCAAGCCTTGGCCAATTCAACAGTCCACTGATTGAGTACACCACAATCATATTCATGATTCTGGCAGGCACAAATTTCACATTGCTGTATCTGGTCCTTCTCCGCCGCCCCGGCAAACTGTTCCAGGATCTCGAATTCCGCACCTACTTGGGGATCATTCTGGTTGTTACCTCTGCTGTAATTTTCTTCGGCCTGCGGGCTGATGATGGTGGCTTTGAGTCCTTTGGCAATTCGGCGCGATATGGCCTGTTCCAAGTGGTTTCAATACTCACAACAACGGGATATGGGACGGCTGACTTCAACGGTTGGAATAACTTTGGCCGCGGCATTCTGCTGTTACTGATGTTTGTGGGCGGATGCGCTGGCAGCACTGGAGGTGGAATGAAGGTCATTCGCCACATCCTGCTTTATAAAATCCTGCGATTGGAAATTGAAAAAGCTCATCGCCCCAGAGTCGTCCGTTTGATTCGGATCAGCGGTGCATCGATTGATGACCCGGCATTACCTCACCGCATTGTGGTTTACTTTGCGATGATTCTGGCAATTTTTGTCTTTTCATGGCTGCTCCTTGTCACTTTCGAACCCAATGAAACTTGGTCAGCTAAAAATCCTGTTCCAGTGACCAACTCTGAGTTGACCGAAGCTGGCTCGGTGACGCAGCAATTAAGAGCAAATGAAGAGTTGCTGGATGCTGCCAGTGCCGTCGCAGCAACCCTGAATAACATTGGGCCAGGCCTAGGTGTCGTTGGCCCTACAAATAATTACGCCCATTTCAGTCAGGGAGCAAAACTGCTGTTTGTATGGCTGATGATGCTAGGCAGAGTGGAAGTATTCAGTGTTTTAGTTCTCTTTTTCCCTTCGTTTTGGCGCCGCGTATAATGGGCACCTGGGCCTAGTCCAATAGCGTCGAAAATGAGACGTTGTAGAATGGGTTGGCCGGTATGAAACTGCCGCTTTCCCTTCCTGACTTCCCACAGGTGTTTGATGGAAAATCACTCGTTGTCGACTTCCACATGAATTGACCTTTGAGGCCCAATAACCTCCATGCACGAGCCAACGGCGGATACTTTCTGCGTTGGATCATCAGCAATCGAATCCAGGCACGATACAGATGCGTCATTTTGCATTGATCTTCATCGCTATTCTCTGCTCCATCGCTGCTAGCCCAGCATTCGCACAAGTGGTCAATCGTGACGCACCATCGAGAACTGGTGTGGTGATTCCTCTTCACGAAGACATCAATCCACTCAGTGGGGAATTACTCAAAACAAAATTCCAACAGGCGATTGATTCCGGCGTTGATGTAATCGTGCTCGACATCAACAGCCCGGGTGGTTTTACCTATGTGACCTTCGAATTGATGGACATGGTTTTGGATGCGAAAGAGGTAGAGACGGTTGCATTCATCGAAAAAGACGCGATCAGTGGTGCTGCCCTGCTGTCACTTGCATGTGATCGAATCATCATGCTGCCAGCCGCCAGAATCGGTGATGCTGGTGAAATCGTGATGGGTGAAGATGGAAAATATCGCTACACGGAAGCCAAGAGTCGTAGTGTGCTGGCACAAAAAGTACGTGACACGGCAGAAGCCCGGGGCAGACCCATCGCGTTGGCCGAAAAAATGGTTGATAAGGACCTAGTTGTCTTCTCAGCGACTAACAAGAGCACAGGAGAACAGCAATACATCTCCAACAAAGAATGGGATTCGCTCAAAAATCGGGATGACTGGGAGAAAGGAAACCCTGTCCGTGAAGCTGGCAAAGAAATGTTCTTCACCGTGAATGGCAAGCGTGCTGTCGAGCTCGGATTCGCGGACGAAGTGATTGAAAATCGCGCTGATCTTGCCAAGGCACTCGATGTTCGTGAACCTATGCAGGTGATGAAACGGACATGGAGTGATACCTTTGTTTTTCTTCTTAACACAGGATTTGTCACATTTCTGCTGATCGCGATTGGACTCATTGCATTGGTGATTGAGCTAAGTGCACCAGGCATCAGCGTGGGTGGACTGACGTCATTACTTTGCTTCAGCCTGTTTTTCTGGAGCCGTTTTTTGGGGGGAACCTCTGGCTGGCTTGAAGTCTTGCTCTTTGCCATGGGACTGATTTTCATTGCGATGGAATTCTTTGTGATTCCGGGATTCGGCTTCGCAGGGATTGGTGGAATTCTTCTTGTGCTAGTTTCACTCGTGATGGCGTCGTCAAGAGGTTTTTTCCCTGAGACAAATGAAGAACTCAATGGGCTTGGAGGCGATGTCCTGACGGTGATTGGCGCGTTTCTATGCTTTCTGGTCGCCCTGTTTTTTCTGGCTCGCTACATCGGTGAAATTCCCGGCTTAAGTCGCCTCACACTCAAGCCGGGAATAGCAGTTCCCGCCGCAACAGGAAACTCACTGCTGGGTGGTAATCAGGGAGACAAACTTCCCCCATGGCAACTGGTCAATGTGGGAGATGTGGGAACAACTGCGTCACCATTACGCCCCAGTGGAAAGATCCAAATCAGGGACCTGATCATCGACGTTGTCACCGAGGGTGACTTCATCGACACTGACTGCGAAGTTTGCATCGTCGATAAACAGGGAGCAAAAGTTACCGTGCGTAGGTTGTCCTGATTTCATCGGACAAACGCCGTTTCATCCCGTGATGCTTGTCTTCTGGTTTTGCTCATCCACCTGTTCATTCAAAGTACACAGGTCATAGAGGATTCCAAATCCGAATAATCCGGCTGTTAAAAGGTAGAGCAGACCCGTGCCAATCTTGCCAAGATAAAACCGGTGGGCCCCAAAGATTCCCAGCAGGACCAGCAACACCCAAGCAATCGCATGATCGTATTCACCCCTGCTTGAGTTGCGATCTGCCTCATCAGCCATGGCCGGGATCAGAAACAGGTCGATGATCCAGCCCACCAGCAACAATCCGCCGGTAAAAAACCAAATCGCACCGGTCAGCGGTTTTCCAAAGTAGAAGCGATGCAAACCACTAAAGCCAATCAGCCAAAATAGATACCCGATCGAACGTGGGTGGCTGGAGGCAATTCTTCCCTGAATGTCACTTCCCTGCATGTCACTGGTTGATTGAATGGGTGTGTTGGAGCGTGTGTCCATTGTCGTCATGAATCGAGGGGGAACTGGAGCGGATGCTGAACGCAAAATAGCGTGCATGGAATCTAGCACCAGCACGACCAACCATCCTGCTGACAGCGGGATTTCCTGGATCCGTTGAGAAAAAAACTCTGATTGCGACCAACCCATTCAGTCGATAGAGTGTACATAGTTACACCATTCATTGGGATCCTCGACAGCCTCAGCAGCAAAAGCCCATGCAGTACGTCGAATTGCATTGCAAAAGCAACTTCTCGTTTCTGACTGGCGCTTCCCACCCGGACGAACTGGTGGAAAGGGCATCAGAACTAGGCTACCACGGGCTCGCTTTGACTGACGAATCATCAGTAGCTGGTGTGGTGCGTGGTTACGCGGCTGCCAAAGATCTGGGAATGCAGTACATCGTTGGGACAGAGGTTCATCTGACCGATGCTCCATCGATGGTACTATGGCCAACTGACCGCGCTGCCTATGGTCAGATGTGTCGTCTGATCTCTCGTGGTCGGATGAGGGCAGAGAAAGGTGGCTGCCAACTTGTTTGGCAGGATGTTGTCGAGTTCAGCAGTGGTATGCTCGCGGGGCTAATACCACCTGAAAAGAAGAAACAGCTGGATTCCAATACAGCTAAACCGCTGAGTCACTTTCTGAGAACCGAATTCCGTGATGTGTTCAATGACAGTGGTTACCTACTCTGCGAAGTCCATCGCGGCGTAGACGATCAGGCGCATCTACAGCGTCTACGGGAACTTTCCATCGGCAATGATGTTCCGCTTGTAGTGGGAGGGGACGTTCATTACCACACTGCCGAACGGATGTTGATGCATGATTGCATCTCAGCGATTCAAAGTGGAACCAACATCGACAAGGCCCACGGAAAACGTTTCTGTAACGGCCAGCGGCACCTCCGTTCACTGGAAGAAATCAGGGACTTGTATCGGGATGTCCCTGAAGCCATAGAAAGAACCGTTGAGATAGCAGATCGTTGTCAATTCAAACTATCCGAGCTTCGCTATGAATACCCAGTGGAAATTGCCCCGCCAGGCATGTCATTGCTCGAACATCTGCGACGTTTGACATGGGAAGGTGCAAAAGCAAGATGGCCTGACGAGGTTCCTGAAAAGGTAATTGACCTGCTTCGACATGAAATCCAGATCATTCAGGAGCTCAGCTATGAGGCGTATTTTCTGACCGTCTGGGACATGGTCCGCTTTGCACGCCAACGCAACATTCTATGTCAGGGGCGAGGCTCTGCTGCAAACTCTGCCGTCTGCTATTGCCTTGGCATTACCAATGTTGATCCCAGTCAATCCGACCTGCTCTTTGAGCGGTTCGTCAGCCGTGAGCGTGATGAGGCGCCCGACATCGACGTTGACTTTGAGCATCAGCGGCGTGAAGAAGTGCTGCAATATCTTTATGAAAAATATGGCCGTGATCGTGCGGGGTTAACAGCAACAGTCACCAGCTATCGAACCAAGAGTGCTATCCGGGATGTTGGCAAAGCACTGAGTATCTCCGCAGATACGCTCGACTCCATTGCCAAGCTCAGTGGCAGTGGTGCAACCTTTCTGGAACGTTGCATTGAAGGTGGACTGGATCCGAATTCAGAGTTGGGGCAACGGTTCATCTATCTGGTGACGACGCTGGCTGGTTTTCCAAGGCACTTGTCACAGCATGTCGGTGGGATGGTGATGACCGCAGGCAGCCTATGCGAGTTGTGTCCCATCGAGAATGCAGCGATGGAGGGTCGTACCGTTATCCAATGGAACAAAGATGATCTGGATGAACTTGGGATTCTCAAGGTAGATGTCTTGGCCCTGGGCATGCTCTCGGCGCTACACCGATGCTTTGAGCTTGTTGCTGAACATCATGGATGCACATTGTCTCTTGGCACGATGCCTCAAGGTGATAAAGCAACCTACGATATGATCTGCAAAGCAGATACTGTTGGTGTTTTCCAGATCGAAAGCCGCGCGCAAATGAGCATGTTGCCACGGCTACAGCCACGCTGTTACTACGATCTGGTTGTCGAAGTAGCAATCGTGCGCCCCGGCCCCATTCAAGGCAACATGGTGCACCCTTACCTGAAAGCTCGTGAAAATCCCCAATCTGTTGTTTATCCCAATGATGCCATCCGGAGTGTCTTGGAAAAAACACTCGGTGTCCCAATTTTTCAGGAGCAAGCAATGCGGTTGGCAGTCGTTGCGGCTGGCTTTACGCCGGGTGAGGCTGACCAGCTGCGCAGAGCAATGGCAGCCTGGCGACGCCCAGGACTGATTGACCGATTCCGGACAAAACTTCTCGAGGGCATGCGGAAAAAAAACTTCACTGCTGCCTTTGCTGAACATGTATTCAATCAAATTCGTGGTTTTGGAGAATACGGATTCCCTGAATCCCATGCGGCCAGCTTTGCTCTGCTGGTGTACGCATCCTGCTACTTGAAATGTCATTATCCAGACGCTTTCTGTGTCGCGCTGCTGAATAGCCAGCCCATGGGATTTTATGCACCTGCCCAGCTGATCGCTGATGCCCAAAAACATGGAGTGGAAGTCCGTGGCGTGGACATCAACCTCAGTGAATGGGAGTCAACATTGGAGCCAACACCAAATACTGAACCTGAAATAAAACATCTAAATGCCATCCGCCTGGGACTCACAACCATTCGCGGACTTCATTCCAAAATTGCGGTGCAAATCATTAACGAGCGGCGATCGCGAGGTCCCTACAGCAGTATGGACGAACTTGTCGCAAGGACAGGTCTTGGAAAAACACCTCTGGCAACACTTGCTGATGCGGATGCATTTGAATCACTTCACGTCGATCGTCGTGCCGCTGTTTGGCATTCTCTTGGTCAAGATCACAGCCCCAACCAACAACCCTTATTTGACGACCTGAATGAAATCGAACCAACACCATCCACACTGATCCCAATGACACCGATGGAAGAAGTCCATGCAGACTACCACATGACAGGACTAAGTCTGAAAGCACACCCGGTTTCATTTGTTCGCGAGGAGCTCGTGGCTCAACGATGCGTCACAGCAAAAGACCTCAGCAACCTTCGGGAAGGACGACATATTCGAGTCGCCGGGTTGATTCTCCTGAGACAAAAACCCTCGACAGCAAAAGGCATTGTCTTTGCGACAATGGAAGACGAAACAGGATCAATCAATCTAGTCATCTTCAAAGCGGTTTGGGAACGCTTCTTTCGCATTGCTCGAACCAGTAACGCCTGGTTGGTTGATGGGAAACTGGAGAACCGAAAAGGAGTCATTCACGTCATCGTTGGAAGAATTACCGACCTTAGCGAGGAAGTGTCGGGACTGGCAGTTTCTTCGAGAGACTTCCATTGACGCAACTTTAGAGAACATTCTCAGCAACCAGCCGAGTACGCAGTGGCTGAACGATTTTCATTTGCCACTGTCCCCTTCCCCTACTGTCGACCCGATAGTCCATGAACATCTGGATCGTCAAAGAGCTGTCACCGGACGGATCCGACCATATCACCTCGGCATGATCCTGACCGAACTGGTAGTAAACATTGACGGGCCGATTAAGCGTCCAATCTGCGTCAGCGCCAAGTCGCTTCAATTCGCGATTGACGGCGTCGGTCTTGAACTGCACCAATGACTCGGCAACACGCTGGTCTGACAAATAATGTTCCGCAAGATTCATGTCAGTTGACAGTCGGTTGTACCATTCCTTCTGCAACTCCATTGCATGCTCATCATGCCCCAGAGCCACAAGCTTCATGTACTGTCCTGCAAACTCTTCAGCCTGACGACCGAGTGTGCTGCGTTTCATCATATCAACGGTGTAACCACACGTTCCGAAAGCCACGCCCAACAACATTCCCAAAAAGGCCGCACGCATCCCTGCCGGTCGTGGACCGTCGTACTTCCTCAGAGCAATTAGCCCAAACACAAGTGCCATCAATGGCATCAAGAGCATCGCCTTGAAAATGATACTGAAGATACTCAGCACACCCAACAAGAGGCAGATAAAACCGGAGACACGTAGTGGTGGTGCCACTTCTTCCAACTCGAATCCATTCCCCGAACTCATTCCGCGCATGTTCTTTTCATCACGTTCTTCGGTCATTTGGCAATCGTTTGGCAGGAGAAGAATTGAGGTTACTGGCCAATCTGCAGGGCAATCATCAGGGGAGTTCTGTCAAAAGAATCCGTCCAACAACCACAGATGTTGTCGAAACGACAGCATTTTCCGCAGCATGATTGTGATAGGCAGGACTGAATTTACCAGCCTACTGGCTAACAGTTTGGCACCACAAATCACGTGTTTTTTGCCTAAAAAAAGACGATTACCCTCGATCTTGGGCACACGTCTGAGGCAGGCAGAACGGTGGAAAACGCAGTCCTTGCGTTGCTGATACGCAGTCTGACTCAACCTGGTTTTGAAAAAAGGCTGATTTCGCATCCAAACACAAAAATAGTCTCGCCCTGATTCAGCAGTTGACTATCACGCGGCCCGCTTGGGTAAATCCTGATAATTTCCATGCTCCGCAGGCAACCCTGCGTGATTCGCAAGTTGGCAATGAATGAACTCGGCAGCCCGCTGGGACGCGCCGGGCTGGGCATATTGACCACGTAGACCATCCAGACTTTCCAATAAGCCTCGGAAATAAAAATGGTCATTCAGCATCGCATTGATGGACTGAGTCAGAAAATCAATTGCTGGCTCCGTTTTGCCAACAGAGACCATCTCTGGAAACACTTTTCGATCGCTCATCAGATTGGGAAGAGTAATGCTATCGAGGTTCAGCAGGTATTTGCCAACGCTATGCAACACGCGACCAACTCGATAGACGACAGCAGCAGGTGTCCGTCTTGCCATCAATTCGAGACTGACACTACCGCTCACCATCATGGCACAACGTGCAGCCTCCACCACCTCACTGGTTCGACCAACAAAGAACTCAATTGGCAGGTCTTGATCCTGTTGCGTCATTTGATCGCGGCACCAAAGACATTGTCGATCGCGATAGGCTGCCACAAGAAAACGTGCTCTCGGATTGGTACGATTGAGCCTGCGTATCGCTTCCAGCATCAACGGCCAGTTGGAATGCACTTCGTGCTCTCTCGAGCCAGGCAGAACAGCAACCAGATGCTCACCACTGAGGTTCGTCCCACGAAATTGATCAAGTAACTGGTGATCCAGACTCTGGCAGTCCACTGCATCGAAAAAGGGATGCCCCACGAAAGTGGTAGGAATCCCATGCCCTTCGAAGTAGTCCTGTTCAACGGGAAGCACGGCTAAAACATGATCCACCGTGCGTTTCATCTTCTTGATACGCCACCCGCCCCAAGCCCACAATTGCGGTGGGCAGTAGTAGTAGACGGGAATTCCGTACTTTTTAGCTCGTTTGGCGACATGCCAATTGAAACCGGGAAAATCGACGAGCACGACCGCATCGACATTGCCTTGGCGAAAAATTTCTTCAGCTTCGTCAGCAAAGCTGAAAAACTGACGCAATTTGGGAATCACTTCCACCAACCCTACAACCGCATGCTGCGTCAAATCACGATCAAGGTGACAGCCCGCATCCCTCATCGCTTGGCCTCCAAATCCTCGCACTTGGATCGTTGAATCCAATGCTAAGATCTGTGAAACCATTCGGGCAGCGTGCTGGTCACCGCTTGGTTCACCGACAGAAAAAAATATGTTTGCTGACATTCAGATCTCCGGGCCTCGAACCTTCCCGCTGGCTTCCCTTACCCCTCAAGGGTAGCGAGTTTTCCAGTGACAGGAATCTCGATTCAGGAAGCCGGAATCATGTGTGATCCGAGAACATCAGTAGAGAAATCCGGTGCTGAGCGTCAACGCTAATTCAATGCTAGCATCTCACAATTGACGTTTGATTTGAGCAGCCGAGGTTTGGCAAAGACTTGGTTGGTAAGGTTCCCGATTCTGCCAGCGACGGGTGAGCTTTGGAAAGCCGTAAACTGCGGGCTGATTTCCAGTCTTCGAATCGCCAGAAAGATATCCCGTACTGAACGAGCTGTACGAGCTGTACGAGCTTGAAAGTGAACAGAGAATAAAAAAACGACCCGTCAAGGAAATCCTCGACGGGTCGTTTGTAGGTCACGTCTGAAAGGTTTTCAGAGCATTTCCGTTACGCAATTCAGCGAACGAAAACGGCACTGGCCTGAACGACGCGACGCTTGCTGGTCGCTTGAGCACTTGGATCAACAACTGGTGCTGGCATCGGTGCTGCTTCCATGCCGCCTTCGCAGCCGCAAGCTGGCTCGCAGCCACAGGCTGGTTCGCAAGCATCACAACCACCGTCGCAGCTCTTTCTTGTAAGCTTGCCGAACAGCTTCTCGAGCAGTCCGCAAGATTTCTTAGGAGCACAACCGCTGTCGCAACCTGAGTCGCAGCAATCGCTTTCGCAACCGCATGCTGGCTCTTCGCAACCACAAGCTGGCTCTTCACATCCGCATGCTGGCTCTTCACAGCCACAAGCTGGCTCGCATCCGTCGCAGCAGTTGCTTTTCTTAGCGAAAAGTTTCGCCAAAAGTCCGCATCCACGCTCCTTGCTGCAAGCACTGTCGCAACCTGAGTCGCAACCATCGCTCTCGCAACCACATGCAGGCTCTTCACAACCACAAGCAGGTTCTTCACAACCACAAGCAGGTTCTTCACAGCCACAAGCTGGCTCTTCGCACCCACAAGCTGGTTCTTCGCACCCACAAGCTGGCTCTTCACAGCCGCAAGCTGGTTCACATCCGGAGTCACAACACTCGGCGGAGCTTCCACAGCCCTTCACACCAAGCATACGATCTAAAAGGTCAAACCCGAAACTCTGGCTGCACATAGTACAACCAAGAACGAGCGCCATTGTCATTATTGTCCGCTTCATTGGAGCCACTTCTCCCTTAATCTCAACTTGGCGGTTAAGTCGGTATGGCGTCGCCGTCGATGAACCGGTTCCACTTTTGCAGCGTGACAGAGCCTCCTGTGGAGGTGCATTCGATGGACGAAGTCGCCGTCGAGCACACCTCGAGTCCGCTCCAACAAACACAAACGGGTCGGGTGCGGACACCCGGCCCGCCGACTTCGTTCAGTTTGTCGTTCCCGCTGCCGGCAACGGTTAGGTTGCCGTGGAACCACTCAAGTTTGGTGACGCCATGTGATCCTGACATCCCATGTCAGGTTCCCTGGGTCTATCGCAGTGAGTTGGTATTTGGCGTTGAGCCAAGCCCAATCTCATTCGCGATCTGTATCCGTATCGACGCTGACCGGGCTTTCAATCACTGTTCCATGGGATTTTCACACTGTTGGAAAGCTTTGCCGATTACGGGATTTTTGCGGTTTTTCACGAGGAATAGCGTTCCTCTGCTTCTGCGCGTGGCGTATTTGGTCCAATCGGTATAAAATCAACCTTAGTGCGTGGCTTGCGAGTGCCGGCCACACCCGACTCAATGCGTCGGCACTGAACCCAAGTGGAACATTCACAACGGGTTAGCGAGTAAAACAGGGCTGCTGACAGGGAACCCATGAGGATTTCGGTCGGCTTCCCTTCGTATCGAACCCGCAAACTTGGACCACAAGGGCCATTCCCCCCCTCGGTAACGCCTGATCTTGCCAGCCAAGCCAACAGTTGTCGATTTGACTGCCCTGCCGGGGGTCACCTGCCCGTGTGGCATCGCCCGTCGGGCTTTTGCTGACCAAGACGAGTTTCCTGGCACGGTACACCTGACTGAAATCAGCACCGACGCACGCGAGCATTACCACAAGAAGCATACTGAAATTTACGTCATTCTGGCTTGCCAGCCGGATGCTGCCATCGTCCTGGACGGAAAAGAGGTCCCGGTGGCACCACAACATGCCATTCTGATTCCCCCAGGAGTCCGGCATCGTGCCGTCGGCCAGATGACTGTTTTGATACTGTGTACACCAAATTTTGATCCTGCAGATGAACATTTCGATGCTTCAACTGTACCCACGTAGTTGGTTGGATGGTTTGACAACTGCCTGCAACTGCCTGAATAGCCCCCGAGTTTAGAGAATCCAAATGCAACTGAGTTTCGACTTCGTAGGCCGCCGTATAGCACTTGCAATGCTTGTCCTTGCATGTGGTGTCACGTCCGCTGCCGCTGCTGATTGGCCTTACTGGCGTGGTCCTTCCTTTGATGGAAAGGCAGAAGCAACAGGCCTACCAGATGACTGGGATCCTGCTGGTGGCGAAGACAGCAATGTGCTCTGGAAAAGGGAGGACATCGGTGGTCCCTGCACACCGATCGCAATGGATGGGCGGATCTACATGATTCAGCGTGCCCTGCCCTCAACCGATCGTGAAGGAGAAAAAGTCGTTTGTCTCGATGCGGTCACTGGAAAGACGTTGTGGGAAAACGCCTACAACGTATGGCTATCGGATGTTCCAGCTGAACGCGTTGGCTGGAGCAGCGTTGTGGGTGATCCTGAGACTGGAAATGTCTACACGCTGGGGGCATGTGATATTTTCCAGTGCATGGATGGTAAGACAGGTGAAACATTGTGGAGCATTCCACTGCATGAACAGTTCGGCATGCTCAGCACCTATGGCGGGCGAACCAACTTTCCAGTCATTCACGAAAATCTGGTAATTATCAGCGGGATCATTATCAACTGGGGCGATGCCGCCAAACCCAACCACAGGCTGATCGCGATGGACAAGAACACCGGCGAGGTGATCTGGTTTAGCGGAACCCGTGATCTTCCCTTCGATACCACCTACTCAGCACCCAGCCTGGTCACCATTGATGGTCAACGGCAGTTGGTGATGGGTGCAGGCGACGGGGCTATCTGGGGGTTTCAACCTCGCACGGGCAAACCCTTGTGGCACTACAACCTTTCCCGTCGTGGAATTTTTGCCACACCACTGGTCGTTGGCAATCAGGTGTTCGCGAGTCACAGCGAAGAAAACGTTACTCCCAACAATAATGTGATGGGGGCCGTCGCAGGCTTGCGTGTTACAGGCACTGGTGAGGACACAAAAGTCGAAGAACTCTGGAAGCAGATGGAAGTTGTAGCGGGCTATAGCGAACCGGTGCTGATCGGTGATCGTCTTTACGTCGTTGATGATCGTTGCAAAATGTGGATTTTTGATGCTGAGACTGGCGAACCGCTCCTTGAACGCAAGTCCTTCGTGGGAAGTCGTCAACGTTCTGCCCTGCTCCACGCGGATGGAAAGATCTATGTGCTAACAGAGAACGGTCGTTGGGCCGTGGTCGTCCCCAACGAAGAGGATGGCTTTGAAGTCCTCAACAAAGGCCGTGTCCGGAATACAGGATTTGCCGGATCACCCATCGTTGCCGATGGTCGGCTGTATTTCCCAAGTACCACGGGACTGTATTGCGTTGCGACTCAAGGCAGCAGCCAAACCCCCGTCGTCATGGCGGATTCCATGGGCACCGAAACGCCAATATCAGAGAACCCAACCATCACTCAGGTCCAGATCGTTCCAGCCGAATCAGTCGTCAAACCCGGTGAAAGAATTGAACTCAAAATAAATGTGTTCAACGTATTGGGACAGCAACTCGAAACCCCGGACAATGTGACATTTGAATTATCAGGCCCCGGAAAAATTGAGGGTTCAACCTTCATCGCGCCGCAAGATGCGGCACATACGGGAACGACCATCATTGCCAAAGTGGGTGATGCCAGTGGCAAAACACGAACGCGGATTGTGCCTCCCTTGCCATGGAAGTTCACGTTTGACGATCTGAAAAACCCTCCTTTGTCTTGGGTTGGTGCCCGCTATCGGCACGTCATCCGCGAAGTTGATGGTTCGCCTGCATTGACCAAAATCTCAACCATTCCCAAAGGAGCCCGTAGCCGGGCATGGATGGGATACAGTGACCTGTCCGAGTACACCATCAGTGCTGACGCGCGCGGTACTCGCATGAGCGATCAACTCCCGGATATCGGACTCACAGCACACGGCTATGTCCTGGACCTGATGGGCGAAAGTCAACAATTGCAGATCCGCACATGGTCTGCACAACTTCGAATGGCAGAAACCATCAAGTTTCCATGGAAGGAAGATACCTGGTACCGCATGAAGTTCCGTGTGGACATTGAAAGTGAGCCGCCAGCGGCAATCGCCGTGCTGCGGGGCAAAGTGTGGCCCCGCGATCAAGAAGAACCAAAAGAATGGACCATCACCGCACGAGATGAATCTCCAAACCTCGCAGCCAGTCCCGGGTTATATGGCAACGCCAAGGTAGCAGAATTGTACCTCGACAATGTCGAAGTCACAGCCAATACCCAAGAGCCCTGAATACGGCCCTGATGAATTTCCCGTTAGCGCACATCGCAACCTGCGATCGGCTCTGACATTCCTGAATTTTACCTGACACAAAACCTCCACAACATCCCTAGTGAGTCATGCGTAATAACGAACTTTCCGCCTGGACTTTATTGATTGCATCTGCCGTTATCGGCAGCGTCACCATGCTTTCTCTGAGCGGCTGCAAGCCGCCAGCTCCGGCTAGTGTCGACATCTCGACAGGTCAATACGCTGAAAGCAACACAAAGACCAACAACAACGTTACTGCCTCTTCATCACAAGCTGTAGAGACTCCCTTACCTGCAAACGACGTGGCAGCCGAAGATTCAACAGCCGCTGCCGAACAACCAGCCGCTGCCGAACAACCAGCCGCTGCCGAACAACCAGCCGCTGCCGAACAACCAGCCGCCGCTGCGGTCACTAACAATTCAGCAGAGGTCGTTTCCGCTGGAGGTGACTGGCCTCAGTGGGGTGGTACGCGAGAGCGAAACAATACTCCGGGAGTCAAGAACCTTCCGCTGGAGTGGGACATTGGAAAATTCGATCGACGCTCAGGTGCATGGGATGACTCAAAAGCAAAGAACATTCGCTGGTTCTCGAATCTTGGCAGCCAGACCTATGGCAACCCGGTAATCGCCGGCGGTCAGGTCTATGTCGGAACCAATAACGGGGCAGGTCACCTCAAACGATTTCCTTCCAAAGTGGACCTTGGTTGTCTGCTTGCCTTTGACGAGAAGAGTGGCGACTTTAAATGGCAGCACAGCAGTGAAAAGCTGATCACTGGCCGTGTTCATGACTGGCCGCTTCAGGGTGTGTGCTGCTCTCCACTGGTTGAGGGAAACCGACTTTGGTTTGTCACCAGTCGGGGTGAAGTACGTTGCCTTGATACCGAAGGATTTTACGACAATGAAGATGACGGTCCAGTAAAAGACGAAATGGTCTCTTTAGCTGCCATCATGAAAACTGCTCCCCCCGCCGGTGCAGCGGAGGGTGAGGCATCGGCTTTTGAGCTGGCATTGGCTGGCTTGGCCGAAGGTAAACTGACCGATGCCGCCAAAGCAGCATTAGCAGCTTCCGGAGCAGAAGTCGAAGGTGATGTCAAAATCGAAACGGTTACTGACGGCAAAGCATGGAAGGCGACCGGCAAATTCGGTGGCGTCGATCGAGAACTTACGATCAAACAGATCGGACCCCGCATCAAGTTCTTCAAAAAACTTGGCGCTTCGGATAAGCGAGATGCAGATGTAATCTGGGTTTACAACATGATGGGTTCCGAAATGGGAATCAGCCAACACAACATGTGCTCATGCAGCGTGACCAGCTATGGCGACCTGCTATTCGTGAACACAGGCAATGGGCTGGATGAGTCGCACTACAACCTGCCCGCTCCGGATGCTCCCAGTTTCATCTGCATGAATAAGAACACCGGCGAAGTCCTGTGGACCAACGGCGCGCCGGCAAAGAACATTCTGCACGGCCAGTGGTCGAGCCCAACCGTGGGAACATTCAAGGGTGTCCCGCAGGCGTTGTTTGCTGGTGGAGACGGAATTCTTTACAGTTTCCGTGCTGACGAAGGCAAAGATGGCAATCCTGAATTGCTTTGGAAATTCGACTGCAATCCCAAAACCAGCAAGTGGATCCTTGGCGGTGAAGGTACTCGAAATAATCTGATTGCCACGCCTGTGGTTTACGATGGCCTCGTATATATCGCTGTCGGTCAGGATCCTGAACATGGGGAGGGTCAAGGGCATCTTTGGTGCATCAACCCGAACATGCGAGGTGACATTTCGCCGACACTTGCGATGAAGCTTGGTGACGATGGAAAGCGGACTCCCATTCCCCACCGGCGAATTCAAGCCGTCGAGCCCGAGAATGGTGAAGTCGTAGTTGACAACCCCAACTCGGGTGTGGTTTGGCACTACAGCATCATGGACACGAATGGCGACGAAGAAATTGACTTTGAGGAAGAAATGCACCGCTCCATTGGAACTTGTGCAATCAAAGACGATGTTCTGTATGTCGCTGACTTCTCAGGACTCGTCCACTGCCTTGATGCCAAAGGCACGAAAGACGGTAAACCCATTGTCCACTTCACCTATGACATGCTCGCCCAAAGCTGGGGAAGCCCGTTGATTGCAGATGGACACGTATTCATTGGTGATGAAGATGGAGATGTTGCGATTTTCGAATTTGGAAAGGACAATGTTGAGCCTATCGATGAAATCAACATGGGTAGCAGTGTTTACAGTACACCCGTGGGTGCAAATGACTCGATCTTCATTAGCACCAAAGACAAATTATTCTCAATCGGAAAATAAAGAACTGAAGTCGCCGTCGAGAATCTCTGCACGACCGACAACCCTTTGGGACTTGTAAAGTAACCAAAGGGTTGTTCCGAATCTTTGAAATACACCATGTCAAAAACTCTCTTGGACTGCGGAAATTGTGGTCCCGACTTTCACGCTATCAGACAAATGGTTTCGAATCACTTCGGAGCTTCTGTCGTCCAATCTCATGGCGTCGAAGACACCCTGGAAATCCTCCGTAACCAATCAGTCGATCTTGTGACCGTTAATCGTAAACTTGATCGGGACTACAGTGATGGCCTTGATGTGGCTGTCGCAATCAAATCGGATCCGGAACTGGGCTCGGTGCCTGTGATGCTGGTCACCAATTACGACGAGCATCAGGAAACGGCAATCGCAGCCGGTTGTGTCAGGGGCTTCGGAAAGCTTGCCATCAAAGATCCAGAGACCCGACAGCTCATGGAGCCGTTTTTGGCATCCGAGACAGAATGAGTCAGTGCTCCGGAATCGGTCCCCGGAATACGCCCTCCAAGCCTCCTGTTCGTAGACCGCTATCAAGGTAAGGTTCGATTGATGGCCTTCTCTTGAACTTCAAGGCGGGTAGGATGGAGACCAACCCGAGCACAGAAAGAGTCGATGAACGGTAAGTATCGCAAACTTCTCGCAGCTAAGATCCACCGAGCCACAGTCACGGCGGCAGACGTCGACTATGAGGGAAGTGTAACCATTCCGCCTGAACTGCTTGAAGCGGCGTGCATTCACCCCTACGAGTCAATTCACGTCTGGAACACCACGCGTGGCACACGTCTTGAAACTTATGCCATTGCAGGCCTGAAGGATTCAAATGACATCTGCGCTAATGGAGCAGCTGCGCACCTGATTCGTCCGGGTGATCAGGTCATTTTGGCGGCCTACACGATGGTTGCCGAGGAAGACATCCAATCCCATCGGCCCCAATTGATTTTTGTGAATGAGGCAAATCGAGTCGTTCGTTCGGGGCCAGAAATACCGGGTCCGCAACGACGTAACGTCACGAAAGGCTATTGAATCACGTGCAAGGATTCGGAATCGTAATTGTGGCCATCCTGATCGGCTTGGTAGCGGGATGCCTGCTGGGAACCCAACCCAGCGTGAATGGCCAGTTAGCGAAGTACCTCGAGCATCCCCTGCAAGCTTCACTCATTTCCTTTGTTAGCGGAACACTGATCATTTTGGTGCTTTCAGCGGTGACCGGGACATTTCCGCCAGTTTTTACGTCGCCACCGCGAGATTTCCCGTGGTGGATATGGTGCGGGGGTGCCATTGGCGTGATTCTGGTGACCAGTTCGCTGATTTTCGTGCCCCGGGTGGGCTCACTGCCCTGGTTTGCTGCGGTCATGACCGGTCAAACCGTCGCCGCAATGCTATTGGATCATTTTGGATTATTGGGTAATCCCCGAGCTGTGGCGTCCCCCCTGAGACTACTGGGGGCCAGTTTGTTGATTGCCGGGGTGCTGGTGATCGTCCAAGCCAAGCGTACAGAACATTCACAAGGCGTCGGATCCTCCGGACCCGAAGTAAAAGAATCGAATTCGAACCCGCGGAATTGACCCACAGCCAGCCACCCCCCCTGAGAATGGCGTATCAGGCCCGAAATTGCTAATCTTTCGGTCTACACGTCCCCAAAAGCAAGGAAACCTTGATGATCCGCACAATCCACGGTTGAGGCAAATTTTAACCGTGCCTATTGTAGTGAGGTGAAAGCAGCCATGAGTTCAGCCCCCCCACAGATGAAATACCGTCAAATTGACAAAATCACCTCCATTGAACCGGGAAAACGGCTCACGGCGGAGAGGACGTTACGCGCGGACGAGGAGTACCTGAAGGATCATTTCCCAAGATTTCCGGTGATGCCCGGGGTGATGATGCTGGAAGCCCTCCATCAAGCAGCTGTATGGCTGGTGAGAGCTGACGACGAATTCAAAACACCTTTGGTATTGCTTCGAGAGACGCGAGGCGTCAAATTCGGCGACTTTCTGGCTCCGGGCGAAACCCTGCAAATCGCGGTGGACGTCGTCAAACAGGATGGAAATAGAACAACTCTGAAGGCATCCGCGACCAAACAGGGGCGAGTAACCGTTTCTGCACGATTGATACTGGAACGCTGTTGGACCGGTGATCCCGAGCATTTCGGCACGGATGCAAAGGTTTTGGAATCCACCAAACGGCAGTTTCTGGAACTTACAAAACAACTTACTGGGCAAGTCGCTCTCAGCGACTAACTCGATCCATATCACTACACTCAAATTACGACACGTTCGCAAAAGGATTCACTGATGGGCCTTTCCCAAGACGAGATTTTCGAAAAGGTACAAGAAGCTCTGGTTGACGCTCTGGGCGTTGATGATGATGAAGTCAATCGTGAGGCTACCTTGGTAGGCGATCTCGGAGCCGAATCCATCGACTTTCTGGATATCGTTTTCAAGCTCGAGAAGTCTTTCGAAATCAATATCGAGCGAACAGAATTGGCACCCGAAGACATTTTGACTGATGGGAATTATGTCCAAGATGGGGTCGTAACAGCCGACGGCATGGCAGAACTGAAACGCCGAATGCCATGGGCGAATATGAGTGAGTTCGAGCAGAATCCTCGAGTTCAGGACTTCGGCAACCTGCTGACGGTGGGTGATCTTTGCAGTTATGTTGGCAGTAAAATCGGCAGTGACGCCTGAATCTAACATCCAAAAGCGTTGCTCACAGGAAATGATCAACGATCGGTTTCCAAGTTTTTCTCTTTGTGGTTGATGAATCAATGCGATGGTTTTGGATTGATCGATTCACCGAATTTGTAAGCGGCAGTCATGCCCGTGGGTACAAAAATGTAACGCTTGCCGAAGAAGCATTAGATGAATACTGCCCGGGCTACCCCATGCTGCCACCGACTTTGATCATTGAGGGCATGGCTCAGATGGGAGGAATTCTGGTATCCGAGCACTTCCAATTTGACAAGCATGTTGTCCTTGCCAAAGTTGGCAAAGCCAAGTTTCACCAACCTGCAAGAAATGGTGACCAGCTTTCATTGGCAGTCGACTTGGATGCTGTTCAAGACACGGGAGCAACCGTAACTTGCCTCAGTCACTCAGGAGACCAACTACAAGCGGAAATCGATTTGATGTTCGCTTTTTTGGAGGATGGTCGGTTCACGGACGGTCCACTTTTCAATCCGGGCATGCTGAGAGACATGCTCCGAATGATGAATTTTTTCCACGTGGCAGTCGATCCTGATGGAAACCCTGTTCAGGAATACACAAACATCTAGTTCCCACACTCACAGCGGTAAGTCAAACTCGATCGCTAGCCGCTTCCCCCACTTCTTAGAAAGCTCGCCTGATGCGTCGCCGTGTAGTCGTCACCGGAATCGGAATGGTCAACCCAATGGGGCACGACCCGGAAACCGTCTGGTCGGGCTTGAAAGAGGGTCAAAGTGGTGTGGCGAAGACCACACTCTTTGATGCCAGTGGCTTCCCCACCAAGATCAGTGCGGAAGTCAAGAATTGGGACATCACCGATTCCGGAGAATCTGCTGAAGAATGGAAAGATCGAGGCAGGCATACCAAATTCGCTGCCGGTGCGGCAAAGCAGGCAATCGCTGACAGTGGCGTCCTGGATTCCATCAGCGACCCCGTCCGCTTTGGTATCTATCTAGGCAGTGGCGAAGGCAATCAGGATTTCAGAACATTCAGCCGGATGATGGCTGCCGCCTTGGCTGATGGCGAATATGACGCATCCAAATTCATCAGTTCAGGCATCGAACTTTTAAACCCTGCCAAGGAGCTTGAGCAGGAACCGAATATGCCTGCGGCACATCTGGCAACAATGTTCAATGCACAAGGCCCAAACCTCAATTGCCTCACCGCATGCGCAGCAAGTAGCCAAGCAGTTGGAGAAGCGACCGAAATCATTCGCCGTGGTGACGCCGATACCATGCTCGCCGGCGGAACACACAGCATGATTCACCCGTTTGGCGTGACCGGGTTCAATCTGCTGACAGCACTCAGCGAGAGCAATGATGAGCCGACCAAAGCCAGCCGACCTTTCGACCGCCTTCGGAATGGCTTTGTGCTGGGTGAAGGATCGGCCATGGTCATCCTCGAAGAACTCGAGGCTGCCAAGGCTCGGGGGGCGAACATCTACGGTGAAATTGCTGGTTATGGGACCACCGCAGACGCCTATCGAATCACTGACATCCCCCCCGATGGACACGGTGGCATAGCTGCCATGCGAATGTCGATTGCCGATGCTGGTTTGAAGCCCTCAGATATCCAATACGTCAACGCCCACGGAACAAGTACCACGGTCAACGACAAGGTTGAATCCAAGGCGTGTCGTGATGTTTTTGGGGAACACGCTGCCAAGATTCCTGTCAGTAGCACGAAAAGTATGATGGGACACCTGATTGCCGCAGCGGGAGTCACCGAAATGATCGTATGCCTGCTGGCCATGCGAGACTCGGTACTGCCACCGACAATCAATTACGAGAATCCCGATCCTGAATGCGATCTTGATTACGTCCCCAATCAGGCACGAGAAGCCGAGATTCAGTACGCCCTCAACAACAGCTTTGGCTTTGGTGGGCAGAATGTCACCCTCTGTCTGAGTCGCTATGCCGGCTGATCTCGAAACAAAGTGGATGATTACAAGAACGTGCCATGAATCACTTCAGCGATGCGGAACTCAGTGCATTTTTTGATGAGGCTCTGTCTCCTGCACGCTGTTCGCAACTTGAACATGAACTCCGTAGCAACACAAAGCTACGTCAACGTCTGATTGAGGTTCGTGGAAGGGAATCAGCAGGACTTCACACGCTGGGGGCAATCTGGAGAAGAAATCGTCTCTCCTGCCCGAATCGCTCCGAACTGGGCCGATTCGTTTTGGGAACGCTGGAAACTGAGCAACGCAATTACATTGAATTCCATCTTAAAAAGATTGGATGTCGATACTGCCAAGCCAACCTGGCCGATATTGATCCAGCCGAAAAAACACCAGAGCAAGCGACAACACGACGTAGTCGCTATTTCCAGACCAGTGCCGGATACTTGAAAAAAGACTGATACCATGGGGTATCACTTGGCTCGATAGAGCATTTTCTCAAGCCGGTCGAGTGTCACGACCATATCATTCCACTCGGTGACAACCTCCATCGTTGGCAGTGATGTTGAGTCATTCCGATCAAAACCTCGTTCGCTGATGCTAACGCGCTGCGAAAGCACCGAGACGCCGGTTGCACCGGCACTCTCGGTTTTTAACATGCTCGAGTCGGTCAGGTTACCTTCTATCGGTAACACCTGTTGCATCGCCTGATGGACCGCCCACAGGGCAGCCTTACGACTGGTATCAGCTTGAACAACGGTCCGCATCGTGCCGGATTGAACGTAATACTTGGACATGCAAGTCTTCCTCTTGAAAATCATTGATTGGAACAATAGTTTTTGTCACAGTGGGGTGAGCGGGATGACCAATGTCTGCCCGCCGACAACACTGGTATCGCTATCCCTCTGACACGTCTGGTCAGACCCCCAAAAACAACCCAGAAAACAATCAGAAAACACGAAATGCCACTGGGCACTCCCGTACCGAGTCCCGCAGCCCCGACAACAACCCTTCCGCACTCGGGCTGTCGGCACGGCAGTTCAAGCCTGCTAGGCTGACCACCGGCCAGCCATGGAACATCGTTATTTCTCGCAGCATGACGCAACACCAACTCTAACCCGTCGTAACCAATCATGAAGCTGATTCATCATGGTGCACACGAAGGTGTCACGGGTTCTTGCCACCAGTTGAACTGGGGTGATGGCCACGGTCTGCTGGTGGACTGTGGAATTTTCCAGGGGGATGAAGCCAAAAAACACCCAACCCCTGAAGTCAATTTCCCGCTCACCAATATTGAAAGCCTATTACTCACACATGTGCATATCGATCACGCTGGTCGTATACCGTATTTGCTCGCGGCGGGATTTGAACAACCTATTTACTGCAGTTACCCAACGGCGAAACTACTGCCGCTGGTAATGGAAGATGCGTTGAAAATCGGATTCACTCGATCACGCAAACTGATCAGCAAGTTTCTAAAGCAGGTCAAGCATCTGTTACGGCCAGTTGAGTATGACACATGGCATCCCATCTCTGGCGCGGCGTCCATCCGTCTGCGTCCTGCAGGGCATGTGCTCGGCTCCACCATTTTTGATCTCCGACTACCTGATGGGAAAACGGTCGTATTCACTGGTGATATTGGAACAGGGAAAGATCCGTTATTACGCAAACCAGTGAGCCCACCCAAGGCAGATTTGCTCGTTCTCGAAAGTACCTACGGTGATAAACTCCATGACAGCCCGGAGAACCGCCAGCAGGCGTTGGAAAAAGTATTGCGACGAACCTTGCAAGATCGGGGCGTGACCATCATTCCTGCTTTCAGTCTGGGACGCACACAGTCCATCCTGTATGAGATGAATGGTATTTTCGAGCGATTACAGAAAGAAAGTGGCCGTTCTCTTTTGAAGCAAGTGGACGTGATTGTCGACTCACCGCTTGCATCAAGGTTCACTGAACTTTACAAGAGCATGAGTGCATATTGGGGGCGGGAAGCGCAGCAGTTGATGCAAACCGATGACCAACCGCTTGTGTTTGAAAATTTGACAACCGTGGGCAGTCACAGCGAACACAAAGAAACACTCGCCTATCTTGAAAAGCAGGAATTACCGGCGATTGTGATTGCAGGCAGCGGGATGTGTACCGGGGGTCGCGTCATGAACTACCTCAAACGGTTTCTGGGTAACTCCACCACGGATATTGTCTTTGTCGGCTATCAGGCAAATGGCACACCGGGGCATTTTCTCAGTCGTGGCAGTGACTGGGTCCGCCTGAATGGTCGAAAATATGATGTCGCGGCCAAGGTTCATCAGATGCAAGGTTACTCTGCTCACGCTGATCAAGCTGAACTGATTGAATTTGTACAGAATATGGAAACGCCTCCAAATCAGATTCGTCTTGTGCATGGCAACTACCAACCCAAATTGATCCTCGCTGAAGAACTGAAAAAACTCGGTTATCAAGTCGTTTAAAACTTGAATCCCGTCTGAACAGCTTTCACATAGCCTTAGTCACCAAAGCAACTTGGGCAATGTGATTGCCGCCCAATTACAGTTACCACTGATCCCTACGCTTCACACCCTCATCCCCAAACAAACGAGAAAGTCCTTGTCGAACGAAGGTCATCACGAAGTCATTATTATTGGTGGAGGTTTAGCGGGACTTTCGTGTGCGGTCCAGTTGGCAAAAGCAGGCGTTGGCTCCAAAGTCCTCGAAGCCACTGACCGTGTGGGTGGCCGAGTACGGTCCGACGTCATCAATGGCTTCACCTTGGATGTAGGCTTCCAGGTCTTGTTAACTGCGTATCCAAGCTGTCAACAACTTCTGGACTATCCTGCCCTCCGTTTGCGGTACTTCGATCCAGGTGCACTTATCAGGCACTCAGGTCGATTCACGGAGTTATCAGACCCATGGCGAAAACCGGTAAAAATATGGACAACGGCTACAAATCCAGTTGGCTCTCTTGCAGACAAATTTCGAATTTGGCGTCTCAGAAGAAACACCTGTCGCGGCACACTAACCGAACTTTACACGCGACCGCACACGACCAGTGAGCAATACCTGCGCGATTTTGGATTTTCCGATCGCATGGTCGATCAATTCTTTCGACCGTTCATCGGTGGTGTCTTTCTCGACGAAAGCCTCTCCGTTTCCAGTCGAATGCTTGAGTTCGTGTTTCGGATGTTCTCCCAAGGTGGCATTGCTGTCCCGGCAGATGGGATGGCAGCGATCCCAAGACAATTGGCCGAACAGTTACCACGTGGATCGATCAGCCTACAGTCGTCCGCTGTACAACTGGATGGAAATAATATCACTCTGGCCAATGGCAATTCGCTATCAGGTGACCATGTTGTCATTGCCACTGAAAGCAATGCAGCAGCACGCTTACTTGAGCTGCCACAGGTCCAGACCAATTGGAATCAAACCACAACGCTGTACTACTCCAGTCCCATGTGCAATGAACGTTACAAGAGTTTGATTCTCCGCGGGGACGAGAACGGGCCGATTCAGACAGCCACCATTATCAGCAATGTTGCCGCAGAATATGCACCAGAACAAAAATCATTGATTTCCGTATCGCTCAGCCCAAGCGAAGATAAAAGCAGCCATGAAATGGAAAAACACGCAAAGCAGCAATTAACAAGTTGGTTCGGTGACCAGGTCAACCAATGGGAGTTAGTGCAGACCTACAAGATTCCCTATGGTCTTCCCAAAATGGACATTGATCCGGTCATCAGGTCACCCGAAGTTGATGGTCGGGAAACAACGTATCTCTGCGGAGATCATTTTCAAACCCCGAGTATCGAAGGGGCCATGGACAGTGGTTTGCGCGCAGCGACAGCAATTCTCGCGAAACGTGCATCTACCTGATAAATGGAAATAGCGTTCGCCAACCGATCCGCGGCTTCGATTTCGAGTCCGATTCCTTTTCTTTCTCAACCGTTGACACTGTCACTCGGGCAGCATCGCTGTTACCGTCGTCATTTCGAAAATCCCGAGCGATTGCTTCCGTACTGGGTGCTATCTCATTCAATTGAGCTCGCAGCGTTTCAACCAAAGCCTGATCACCGGAATGCATTGCCAGCTCAATCAAACCCTGATAACCCTTACGAGTCGGCCTGATTTCTATGCTACGCTGCAACGACAAACGAGCTTGTTCAGGCAAACCCTGCCTCAACAATGTGATACCCAAAGCCAAGTGTCGTTCGTAATCAGCAGGGCAGATTTCTATCGCGGCCCGCTGCAACATCACGGCGATTGCGTTTCGGTAGGATGCATCCCCATCCATCCTCTCGGCCTCGGCGGCACCAAGTAGCATCAATGCTTCGCTTGCCTCGGGAATTCCCTTAGCAGCTTTGACCAGTTCGCACCTCGCGAAGGTCAAGTAGTGAAAAGCTGCTTCATGCCCAGACAAACCTGCGAATGGTCGTGTTTTCAGTACAGCTGTTTTATGCTTCAAAATTGTCTGCTGAACCTGCTGTTCACCCATGGACTCTACCGTCACACAGAAATCATGGGACTCACGCACTGCATCCACAGCAGCCTTGAATGAGTCAATACAAGAATGTGTCTGCTCTGCCACATCGAGGGCGGTCACACACAACCGGAATGCTTCCAGTGCGGAAGCCCTTGACTCAAGCGTGTTTCCATCTCTTGCGGAATGCCTTGCTTGCTGCAGGGTTAGTTGGGCCAACTCCCACAACTCTGCGGCCCTGCGAAGTGGATCAACTGGATCAACCGACGCTACCTCAGTGCTTTCAATCAACCCGTGAGGCTCGGCGACTGCCACCTTGGACTCTGGTGGAACACCACGCGTGGGCTGCTCTGACTCTGGGAGCGACAACTTTGCAGTATTCGGTGGCAACACTGCAGTCGTCGGTGTTTGCAGGCTATCACCATTTTTCGCATTACAGTCCTGATCGTCCGCAACCTGCAATTCGTTGAAGAACGACGCCACTGCATCCAACTCTGGCAAACCTTCAGTACTGCTCAATCCCGCTGGACTGGTAGCATCCTTTGATTCTGCTGACTTATGCTTCCAGCCATTCTGTGAAAGACGTGTTGAGTCGGGTGCATCCACATCGACCAAATCACAGACGGTATCTGTGGTACCCGTGTTTTCAACCTCAACCATGACCGGCGAAGCACCCGCCAAAGCCCGGGATGGTAATCCGTCTGCATCGATTGGATTTGCAACAACCACACGAGCTTGGCTCTCGACGTCAAAAATCCCGCGCTGGTATTCCTTCTCGATCGGTCGACGCGGTTGCAATCGTGGTACAGACGGAGCACGCTCGATTTGCAACGTTTCAAAATCTGGCCGATGATGCAAGCGACCAACTTCTGGATTGCCTGCAGCAGTCGTTTGAGCCGTTTTGTGTGATCGTTGTCCGCTGCTGGGCACATCAGGTCGATCAACTTTTTCAGAATCTAGCTCACTGCCTTTGGAAGCCCGAACGGGGTTACTGATTGTCGAGGCTCCACGTGCAGCAGCAGGCAGGGGTGTTCCAACTGCTCCACGATTCACTGCCCGCCGGATCAGAGGAGTCTGATCGACAGGTCCCTGCATCACGGGCGGCACGGAATGAGCCACTGGCGGAACAACAACGGTATCCTGGACCACGGTCGAATCTTCGACCATGGAAGACAACCCCCAGCCGCTTTTCAGTAAATTGCCAAGTTGGGGCAGTTTCGCAGGCTCAGTAGCAACTGCTTGGGTACACCAAGCCAAAACTCCTGCAACAATGGCTTCTCTAGATCTACTCATGCTCTCGCACTCATCCGTGAGATTCATCGTACTGAATTCGGGTCTCTCCACTGCATCCATGCGGCGGATCCCGTCCTTCTGTGAATCGACTGCGAGGCCGCCAAGGCACAGGCATAACCTCCATCAAGAAGTGAATGTTGTGGTCCGAGCCCGAATCAAAGCAATCACTGCAATGAAAGGTAGAACTGCTTTCAACGTAATAGTCGTTGCTATTTACCCAAGCAGATCATTGTGAAACCCCACCGATGAAAGTGACGATTGACGGCATTCAGCTCCTGCCAAAGCGCCCAGCGGGTTTGCCTTGACAGTGCCGAGAAACATGGGCAAGCAGACCTGAAGGCGAATGCGGCTTATCCACCGGTGAATGACCGTTGAGGGAACAAGTCACGTCTCAGCCTCATTTCAGTTCACGCACTCGTATATCACGCCAACGAACTTCAAACGGGCCTTTATCCTTTTTGATGCCATGAACCTGTAGACCAATGAATCCCTTCTTGCTTGATTCAGGATCACGGATATCAGCGATTTTTTTCCCGTTCACCCATGTTTGAATGCGGTCACCATTGGCACGTACAACGAATCGGTTCCATTTACCATTCTGGTAGGCATCCTTGACTGGCTGCGGCTTTGTAATCCAGCCTCGTCCGGTTCCTTCGCTGTAGATATAACCACTTTCCCCAGGTGCATTCTCGATCTCAATCTGCGGCCCATGCACGCGTCCATTATTAAAATCTGCTTTACTGAGTGATCGGATCTGAACGCCACTATTCAATCCAGAATCATCATTGACCTCGAACGTCAGTTCAAAGTTTTCGTAATCCCGAATAGTGCACATGAATGAGTTGGGACTGCCTTGCGCTGTTTTGCCGACAATCATTCCATTGTCGACTCGGTAGGTTGCTGTCCCATTTTTCTGCGACCACCCGTTGAGGTCTTTTCCATTGAACAAAGTCACCCAGCCTTTGGTTTTCACGTCGGGAATTGCCGCAAATTCGTCCGGTTTGACTTCGGCAGGATCACGAGTTGCGGGCTTATCGCTGGTCAAAACCTGCCCATCGACCGCTGGCTGCTTCACGTTCCCCGTGGCAGCCCACTCAGTGCCCCGTTGCAAAGTCACCTGAAACGCGATTCCTTTCATGGCCTTATCATCGTGACCGAGAGTCGTGTGAAAAACTCGTCCTTCGCCAAACTGAATCGTCATCAAGAGTGGTTCGTGTTCGCCGGTCCCCCCTGTTGCTGGTGCACTGAATCCTGTTGCAAGCACATGCATATTTTCAGCTGGCCCGCGCAACTTGCCGTACAGTTCGTCTGCTGTCTGCATGAAAGTGGCAGGTAAATCTGCGGTGATGGGGTGTTCTGAATCTCGAACAACCACCAGAAATGGGACACGTTTCCCATGAGCACCGCCCCGACCTGGGGTAAGGTCACGGGTGAAACGTTTTTGATCATCTTTCCATCGGACGTAAGGTCCACTCTTCTCTGAACGGCCTCCCCAACCACCAAGCCCGATCATTCTGTTGTAGGCACCCCATCGAGGAAACGAGTTGTCTGCGGCGTGGACACTCACAAAACCACCGCCACCTGCCACAAATGTTTCGAATGCTTTTTGCGTGGGGCCGCTCCACGATTGCCCGTTGTAGTTCGAAACGACGACATCATACTTCGAGAAGTCGGGACCAAACGAATCCATGCTTTCGCCCGGCCCGGGTGATGTGTTCACCTCAACCTCAAATTTCCCACTCCCCTCCAGTATCTGTTGAATCAGCGGAGTCGTCGCTTTCCAGTTGTGATTATTCTGCCCATCAATCAATAACACCGAAATCTTCTCATCTTGCTGAGCCCGCAATTGGACTACCTGCAATGGAGAAAGGGTCAGAAGCAAAAAAAACACGTTTCGAACGGATGCAACCATGGTCATGTTTGCTGCGGCAAGTGCTTGGATGAACGGCGACGCGAGTCCAAAACATCGAAATAGACTCGTCAAAAACGTGATTCTAGCATTTCCATTGGTGTGTGCTGCCCTGTTAACTCGCTCAGTCATCACGATTCATCAAGATTGATGAGTGACGCTCATTCAGCAATTCTCAGGTCCAGCGGTTCTAAAAGCTCCGTCAGCCTTTTAACATGGTGTTTCCCAAAGGAGCAAAAGAATGTCAGAGTTTTTACGCGGATCATTCCCCGCAACTCGGATGCGGCGAGTACGACGTCACGACTGGTCAAGGCGACTTGTCACCGAAACGACACTCAGCACGAATGACCTGATCTGGCCGCTTTTCGTATTCGACGGCAAAGGGCGGCAAGCAGTAGCCAGCCTGCCGGGTGTTGACCGCCTTGGCGAGGACGAAATCTGCCGTGAAGCAATCCGGGCGTGCAAGCTCGGACTACCGGCAATTGCAATCTTTCCCGCCACCGATCCCTCCTTGAAAACCGAAGATGCAGCTGAAGCCGTCAACCCGGATAATCTTGTCTGTCGGACAGTTCGGCGAGTCAAACAGGAAATTGGAGACAGTATCGGAATCATTTGTGACGTTGCACTTGATCCATACAGCAGCCATGGGCAGGACGGCATTGTGCGTAATGGGGATGTCGCTAATGACGAGACACTGGCCATACTCTGCCAACAATCATTAGTGCAGGCCGAGGCTGGATGTGACATCATTGCCCCCAGCGACATGATGGATGGTCGAGTCGCCGCGATCCGGTCCGCATTGGACGAACGCGACTTTTCGCATGTTCAAATCATGTCCTATGCGGCCAAATATGCCAGCTCTTTTTATGGCCCGTTCCGTGACGCAGTAGGTTCATCCAGCAGTCTTGGTGGTGCGAGCAAAAACACATATCAGCAAGCACCATCTCAGACCGATGAAGCACTGCACGAAGTCGCGCTTGATTTGCAGGAAGGTGCAGACAGCGTGATGGTCAAACCTGGCATGCCTTATCTGGATATTGTGCAACGTGTAAAACAGACGTTCGCGGTTCCAACTTTTGCCTATCAGGTGAGTGGTGAATACGCGATGTTGTCTGCAGCGGCCGAAAATGGATGGCTTGATCGCCGTCAAACTGTTCTTGAAAGTCTGCTCGCATTCAAACGTGCTGGTGCAGATGGCATTCTCACGTACTTTGCTGCTGACGTTGCGCAATGGCTCAGTGAGTGAAAATCCACGATGAACGAGACAAACGAATCCAGTACCGAATCTCTAGAGAATGGTTGCCCTGAAGCACTGGCGATTGAGGCATCAGGCCGATTTCAGTGGCATTGGGAGGAGGTAAACATTGCGGGTAAAATTCGCAAGTTGGCAGTTGCATCGGATCCAGAGGGCATGCTGATTGATGCCTGTGAACGACAGGATGCCGGGGAAAAGGGCGTCATTGATCCCTTCTGGGCAACGACATGGCGTGCCGCCTCTGGTCTTGATCGTTACCTGAACCACCTCTCGCTGGAAAACCTTCGAGTCTTGGAACTTGGCTGCGGAACTGGACATGCGGGACTTGCCGCAGCGTGTCGCGGAGCACAGGTTGTACTGACCGATGGCGTGATCGATCCATTGCTTCTGGTGAAAATGAGCACATGGGAACTCCGAGAACACTGCGAAGTGCGGCAACTACGATTTGGAATCGATCACATTGAGGGAGGTGGATTCCCGCTTATCCTTGGCAGTGACATCACCTATCTCAGAATACTTTGGCCAGAGTTGGACCGTTGCCTTCGAGAACACTTGTCTGATGGTGGCCAAGTCTTACTGAGCGACCCCTATCGGATCATTGCCAATGAATTCCGGGACTGGATCCAAGAGCGTGGATGGTCCTATTGTGAACACAAAGTGGACTTGGAAGACGATCCTGCTCACCCCATTCGGGTAATGCAATTAACGGCATAGTGACTCTGCAGATGCCAAAGTTCGCTGGCGTCAAACAGTTACTGGTGGTGGATCAGACATGAATGCCTTTGCGTCTGGATCGTGTTGCAACAACAGAATTGCTCCGACTTCATAACAATTGCTGTTGATCCGCCGTGTGCGAGCCACCCTCACCTGCACCCAAAAAGTTGGCAGCACAATTCGCACCTGCTCTTCCGGATAGATTTCGCAGGGAGAAAGAAAGCCTGTACCCTGACGAGAGAAATCGCGTGTGTAGATACCAACGGGTTCTTTTGCGCGAGGCCTGATTGGGATGGACTTCTCAAACCACATGACGCCGCAAGTGCGGATTTTCAGCCTTTGATTATGTCGTTGATCATCGGCGAAGAAGGCAGGTCGCCCTGTGTCTTCAAAGTAGTCAGACCACTCGTCTGGAATTTCGATCTTCCAGCTCAATGAATGGAGCAACTGCTCTAACTTTGTTTGATAATCGACTGCCAGCATCGAAATAACTCCGGATCGAATGCTTTACCAATCTCACGTTCCATAATCTGCAAAGCCTTCTTTCGAGGCATGGCTTTCCGATAGGGTCGATTGCTTGTCAAAGCCTCATACACATCAACCACCGAACAGATTTTCGCCCAAGGATGAATTTCATCTTCAACACAACCAACAGGGTAACCTTTGCCATCAAGTCGCTCATGATGCTGATAGGTCATCATGAGTTGCCCCTCAATAAGGTCTTCCCGATGAGCCAACTTTTTGAAGCCCAAAGTTGGATGCATACGAATTTCGCGAAACTCCAACTCCGTCAACTTCCCAGGTTTCCGCAATAACTCATCACGGATTTCCAACTTTCCCAAATCGTGAAGCAGACCCCCAGCGGTAATGTCCTCAACGACTTCGCTTGAATGACCCAATTCAGTCGCAAGCATTCCACAATAAAATGCAACATTAGCTGAATGAGTGAAGGTTGCATAATCGTGATGCAACACCTTCAACATGTCTTTAACTGCGAACTGATCATTCGTCAAAATATCCGCAGTGAGCTTACCGAGTTGGCTTGCCGCATCCACTGTCTGGTCGACATCTTCCTCGGTAAACGACTCTTGCAGAATCTGCCGAACGACCTCTGTCACAGCCTCCGTACGCACCGCCAGCGGTATCTCGTCCTGATCAGTCGCAGTCGCAATCTCACGCAGGTAATCCTTGTATAAGGTCTGCGACTCTCTTGAAATGAACAGATGCTCAATGCCACGTCCCCGCAAACGCTCCAAATCATCCAGCGTCAACGGATACTCTCCACCTCGGTAGAGTACGTAGTCTTCGCTCTCGACCTCGGCTTGATACAAGTCGAGCCCAAGATGAGAACTGGGCATCAAGGTAGCGATGCTGATTGGAATGAAGTCAAAGCAGTGCATTGAGCTGGCACGACTGTTTGAGAAACATAAGGGTACGTAGAGAGTCTAGAACACCACATTGGGGGGGCGATAAAGTTACTTCAACCAAATCGCTCCGTTCTGGTTGATCTCGATGGCATAACCGTCAAAATCGCTTTACACGTTCAAAAAACAAGAAAATCAAATCGTGTAGGAAATGGACGGCTAGATAAGTCAACCGTGCACTCTCATCCAAAAGTCAGCCAAGAAACGATCTACTCAGTTTTAAATTCTTCAGGCAGCTCATATTTGCCTGCTGCCGAGTTGCGTGTCGTGATAAGAATCTCCTTCACTCCTGGTGTTGCGGCATCCTCGGCAACCACCCAGATCAATGACTGCTTCTCATCGTTGGCTCCCGTTGCTGTCTTATCAGGATTGGCACGTCTGACCAACTCAGTGAGCACCTTTCGCAGCGCGACGTTTGCCTGTTTGAAATCCCGGACTTGTTGATTCTGCGTAATCCCCATCAACTGCAAATCACCGCCAATGATTCGGATCTCTGGCATTTTGGAGCCACTGGGCAAATCTCGTTCAAAGGCGGTCACGATATTGTCGACCGCAAATTCCAATGATTCCTGCTCGAAAGTAACCGACATTTTCCGATCCAACAAATCATCAACAGACAAGACCTTAGCCGCTGTCGGGGCTCCGGTCGCAACGGCTACACCCTTGGGAGTATTGAGAGCAAAGGCTGTCGCCAAAACAACTTGGGGAACTGCTTGTGCAGGTAGGTAAACATTGGCAACGGCCATCTCATCGGAGACACCGAAACGCACGCGTTGAGCGACAAAACTGACCATTGACCTCAAGCGATTGGCAAGCAAACGCCACGAAGCATCAGGTACCGAATTAATAATAAAATCGTCAGCCCATTCAGTCCAAGCGTTAATCTTTTCCTGAAGCATTCGAACAATCGCAGCAGCACTTGTTCCACCACTTGGTGCCATACGGGTTTCGACAAACATTTGCTCAGCACCAAAATCCACCGTCACCACCAAAGCTGAAACATCAGGCTGTAGTGCTGATTTCAAAGGATCTACAAATCCTGGCAACGATTTTGACAACACCTCACGACCATCTGCGAACAGAAAATTGGGACTGGCGAACAGAACGACAATATCAGCTTCCCCACTCGTAGCATCCCAAAGCGACTGGGAATTTCTTGGAAGAAGAATCCCTCCTCCCTCGACTTCCGCAACTTCACTTATCTTTGTTACTGAGCCGATCGCAAAACGACTTACGGGTTCCTCGCCTTTGCCCTCAAAGTAAAAGGCATCTGATTCAAGTGCGTCACCTGCGTAGATAGTGACGCCATCGGCAGTACGTGAAGCCGCTACCCCCCATTTCTCAATCAGATCTTTTGCTGGAACGGCAGTTGTCAGTTGGATTGCCAACGACACTTCTGGCCACCCCTCTTTACCAGCATGCAATGCCAGGCCACACGTTTGGATCGCTTCCATGGGCAGTTTTGTGCGTTCTGCGATACCCGAAAGCAGAGCCTCTAACTCAGGTGCAAATGCATCGATCAATTGACCACCAATGCCACTTTCCAAAATCGATGCCACGCGCAAAGATGCCACAATCGCTGGACCGGGTGGTAAATAATCCAGCAAAGGTTTTTCCGTATCTGCTGGATAGGGCGGCACGTAGAGTAATCGATCGTCATCGATCAGTTGGTATCCCGTGGTTTCACTACCCTTCTCCGGTGCCTTTCTCGGCGGTGGACTCTCGTCGTTCTTTTTCCCATTGGTAACTCTTGGAATGTTAGCAGGAACAGGCGGACGCCGGAGATCTTTATCAGCGGTCTCTTCTTCTGGACTTCTCGGAACCAGCAATCCAATGATCAACAACAGGATGGCAACACACATCGCGCCAAGCACCAACGGAGCTTTTGACTGCTTTTTGCGCCGAGCGCGGAGTCCTGGGGCAGTCGCTTCACTCGCAACCGGAGGTGGACTTGGTGGCTCTGCCGAACGCTGCTCGACGCCCCCAGGCTTGCCAGGTTCGACAGTCTCCTTCGATGCAGTTTCCTCGGACAGGGAGGCAACCTGCTGCACAGAACCACTTGAATCACCCGCTGTCGGATCACTGGAATCAGATTTCCCTACATTCTGTTTTTCCTTTACCGGAGTCTCAGCTACCCGAGACTGGACAGCATCGGTAACGCTGGCCGATTTGATTTTCGTTTCCTGTGCCACTTCCACAACAGGAATTTCTTTGATGACAGGAGGTTCAGATTTTGTAGTCGTGGGGTCAGTCGCACCAGCCGATTGAATTTTATTGCTGGTTGCACTCTCTGTTGTCCCTGCACTGCCGGAGCCCTCCTGCACTGGCACCTCGGCCGAGGCCAATGGCAAAATCGTCGTCAACGCATGAGACAACTGCTCCACCGCGGCAAATCGTGATGCTGGAGTCTTTGCCATTGCGAATGCCAAGACTCGGTACAGCGGATCACCGCTTTCACCCTTGTTGACTGCTTCAGCCAATTCAGGAGGTGTCACCGAAGCATGAGCTTTGATGAGCTGCGCGGTCGATTTACCTTCGACCGGAAATCTTCCACTAGCCAATCGAAACAGCAAACATCCCAAAGCGTAAATATCAGTCGCCGCACTGCATTCCTGATTTGCGTGACTGAACTCAGGTGCAGCATACAGCCCGACCTCTTCACTGCCATCAAACCAACCAGATTGGCTTTCATCAATTCCTGCAGGAGGGCCGGACGGGTCTCTCAAAAGCATGGCCTTGCCATCTTGACCAAGCCAAACCTGCTCTGCCCTGACCGCTCCATGCACCAATGGCCTCTCATGCATGGCTGTCAATGCACTCGCCAACGAAATACCGAGCTCACAGACCTGACGATGACTGAAGCTGCCCCCACCCGATAGAAAAGACGAGAGAGCTTGACCCTCGGGCAGTTCGGAGAAAATAAGTGTCCAAGCTTGTTGCGTCTCGTCATCAAAGGCTTGCAGTTCGACAGCTTCAACTTCCTGATGAGCCTGCAACCACTGGTCACGACCACCAATGAACTGATCAACGGCAACCCGAAACAATACACCAACCCGGCCATCGTCGACCCGAGAAACAGGAATCCAGCGACGCACAGGCTCTGGACCGACCTGCGCCCGAACCACGAAGTTTCCCGACCGGATTTCCCGCGGCGGATCCGCCAAAAGTGCCTCCGCCTGGAAATCAGTCAGAATCCCAGAATTCACGAGAAAGCTGGCCAACTCGCTGCTGTCATTTGGCGGGGTCCCCGCATTCGCATCGGCATAGTCACTAGCGATCTGCTTGCAACCCGATGCATCAGCAACACCCGACTTGACCAGCCCTTTCCAAAATTCGCCCAACGCGATCGACATACAAATTTTTCAATCAAACGAATATTTCTACGTGTCCTATCCCAGTTTCTATTCTACGACATGATCTGGCTTTCGCCGACCTCATCCCAAAAGCAGTCCGAACTTCATCGCTCTATCGTCGAATAATGGGTTTTTTGCAGCCACACGGCTCACAACGGCAGGAAAAGACCATCTTTGAGGACTGAGCTTGCGGCAGTAAACTAGAAGTGACACGAAAGTACGTGCATCAATGAACTGCTTTTGACGCTGTATAGCAGTGCGTTGTGGGAACATCACCACACAATGAGTCGAGTGCGCAAGCATGTTGTGCGGGGCGAGCGACAAAGTTTTCCAGTCACTGACACAGCAATTGCGACCAGTTGTGTTCATTGTCAATCAGCACAATCGCTCTATCTCTCCCATCCATACCCGATCAGATCCTCGCGTCATAACCGATACCAGCAACAGCAGTGAACATCGTCTACCTCACCACCGAAGTTGTTCCATTCGCGAAAACGGGTGGTCTGGCAGAC
Organism: Planctomycetaceae bacterium; assembly: GCA_002862205.1. Classification (GTDB taxonomy): domain Bacteria; phylum Planctomycetota; class Planctomycetia; order Pirellulales; family Pirellulaceae; genus Rubripirellula. Next base: position 41,529 of record PKCN01000072.1, read on the forward strand.
GTTTGCGGCACTCTTCCTTCGCGAGTTGCAGCATTGGGGCATCGCACAGCGATCATCATGCCGGCTTTCCGCAGTGTCTACCAAAGCCACGCGGGAGTTGAACCGACAGATATCAGTTTCGCGATCCCAATGGGTCCTCGGAAACTCGTCGGCTGCCGGCTTCTCAGAGGACGACTTCCCAGTGCTCATGATGTACCGGTCTGGTTCATTGACCAACCACAATATTTTGATCGCGAGTCGCTCTACGGGACAGCCACAGGGGATTACCCTGACAATGCTGAAAGGTTCTCGTTCTTTTGCCGTGCCGCCATTCAGGCAATCCAGAGAATTGGCTGGAACGTTGACATCGTTCATTGCAATGACTGGCAAACCGGCCCGATACCATCGCTGCTTGCAGCGGACAATGATCTTTCTCCTGCGCTGAAGAATCATGCGACGTTCATGACGATTCACAACTTGGCGTACCAAGGGAACTTTCCCAAATCAGAGTTTGGGTGGCTGGGACTTGATTGGACACATTTCAATCACGATGAATTCGAGTTTTTTGACCACGTTAATTTCCTGAAAGCCGGAATTGCGGCAGCAGATACCATCACCACTGTCAGCCCCAGATACTCGGAAGAGATTCGAACAGCAAAGCATGGTTGTGGCCTGGAAGCAGTGCTCGAAAACGTTGCCGACCGTGTCTCAGGAATTACCAATGGCATTGATCAGAGCATCTGGAATCCAAAGACCGATACAAAATTGGCTGCCAACTACGATGCAAAATCCTGGCAGCATGGAAAACTGGCCAACAAACGTGCGTTGCAACAACAATTCGCGCTTGAGCAAAGTGATGACGTACCAATGATTGGTCTGGTCGGACGCTTGGCTGAACAAAAAGGCTGGGATCTCATTCTTCCGGTCTTACGATGGCATCTTCGTGAGAATCGTCCCACACAGTGGATTGTGCTGGGCAGCGGAGACGCACAATATGAGCGTGAACTTCGTGAATTGAAAGAAGAACACCCGAATCGCTTCGCGTTGCATATTGGATTCAGTGACATGCTCGCACACCGCATCGAAGCTGGATCTGATATTTTCTTGATGCCAAGTCACTACGAACCGTGTGGGCTGAACCAACTCTACAGCATTCGATACGGAACAGTTCCCATCGTGACACCCACCGGTGGCTTGGCTGACACCGTGGTTGACTGCAGTGATCAGTCACTTGCCAGTACAACGGCAACAGGATTTCATCTTCATACCATTTCACCCCAAGGACTCGATGATGCAATCGGCAGGGCATTGCATCTCCGCTACCATCAACCCCAGCAGTGGGCACAATTGATTGAAACGGGGATGGCACAAGATTGGTCTTGGAAGAAAAGTGCAATCGAATATGAATCGCTCTATGCGAAAACCTTAGCCCTTAAGTCTGCTGCAAAGCGAACTGAATCACACTAGTGGGAAAAGCGATGCCAATTCCTTGTTCTCGCTGCGATGACTCAAGCAAATGGGTTACGATTTTGTCAAAGAATCCAGTGCATCACGATTGAGCGACACGGCTGTTAGCTCAGCATCTGCGGAGTGCCCCATGATCGAGGCAACCAAGCCCAACGTACAAACCAATTCAGCCAGCCCTTCATCGCAGCACGCTGGAGAATCGCGATTTGACCCTGTGACTGGTAACTGGACGCTATTTGCTCCCCACCGCTCGGAACGTCCTGACGAATTTGTGGAGTCCCGTGAACGCATTCGCAATGAGGTCGAATGCCCATTTTGCCCGGGAAACGAAACCACAACCCCACCCGCTGTCTGGATTGGTCAGTCAGACAGTGACATACCAATCACTGATAAGCTCCAACAAGCCAGTACATTGTTGCCCCTAGAGAATGCATCACAAGAAGCTGCATCACAAGTAGCTGCATCACAAGAAGCCTGGGCTGTTCGTGTTGTACCCAACAAATTCCCAGCAGTTACCAGCGTCAAGGAATCAAGCAGCAAGTCGTGCACTGTTCCGGAAAGAACAACTGCGAAATCAGCATCCCAGTCAGGTCTTTTCCAGCGTCGTCCAATCGCGGGTGGTCACGAAGTCATCATTGAATCTCGCAATCATGTTCAGTCGATCACTGATCTGGATGTCGCCGAGGCGGCCCTTGTGTTCAAGGCATACAGAGATCGGCTGCTGTATTGGCGCGATGTACCTGGCATTGCTTACATCAGCATCTTCAAAAATGTCGGTAGCAAAGCTGGTGCATCCTTGCGGCACACACACAGCCAACTGATCGCGACTGATCGAATGCCTCCCATGGTGTCTGCCGCAGCGGAGCGAATGTCAAATTACCGCCTGACACAAGGTAGCTGTTTACACTGTGATCTTGTTCGAGCCGAATTGAAGGCAAAAGAACGAATCATTTGGCGAGATGACGACCTCGTCGCTTTTTGCCCATTTTCGAGTCATCTCCCCTTTTTGGTTCGCATCACAACGATGGAACACCAGTCCTGCTATGCGGATCTCAGTGACTCCATCATCGAATCAGTTTCACGCCTGGTCAGACGAGTTGTTTCATGGATAGAACAACTTCATCCCGGAACTGCCTACAACTTCTGCCTCCACACCCGACCACCGGCCTGCAACGACCCGTCTGATGCCTATCACTGGGGGATCGAGATTTTCCCTCGGATAACTCAAATTGCAGGATTTGAGTTCAGTAGTCACTGCATGATCAATCCAATTCTGCCAGAAGATGCGGCGACCAAACTACGGGGCTGTGCCTTGGCAGAAGATCCGCGACTGATCCTCTGATCGACAAGACAAGCCCCTGATTGAGACACACTGGGATGAGAAACGCGGGGATGAGACACACTGGGAGATGGATTCCTGGAATCAGCAAGGCTTAAAATAGAGGTCACCCATTCGGGTCTCAAAACTTGCCTTCACACGCTGACAGACCGTACAAATCAAATGAACTTTGATGGCTGTCGAATCCGATAGGTAAGTTACGGAAATACGCGCAACTGCGCAATTGAAACGGATCATGCCAATCACGTTCTGTTTTAGCGACCAGGTTTGTGAGGTGAGCGGACAATACCCACAAAATCGCCATTCGGCAATGAACCAGATACGCCTACAATCAGCGGTTGTCGAATAACCGTCCCAAACTTACACCAAAAAAAATGACGTTGCACGCATCTCTCTGCCTTGTTCTGCATAACCACCAACCGATCGGCAATTTCGACGGGGTCTTTGAACAAGCCTATCAGGACAGCTATTTGCCATTCCTGAACGTATTCGAACCCTACGAGCCATTACGGATATCGCTGCACACTTCTGGCCCCCTGATGATGTGGCTCGCCGAGCGGCATCCCGAGTATCTGGATCGCATCCGAATGCTGGTGGACGCCGGTCGAATTGAGATCATTGGTGGACCCCAATATGAGCCAATTCTGACCATGCTACCATCGCGTGACAGAATTGGTCAGATTCAGGCCTACAGTGCATGGCTTGAACGGAATTTGGGTGCGGCTCCTTCGGGAATGTGGATGCCAGAGCGGGTTTGGGAATCATCCTTGGCCAAGGACATTGTAGATTCCGGCATCAGCTACACAGTTCTGGATGACTTTCATTTCCGGGCCGCCGGTCTCGAAGACGACGAACTGTCCAGCTACTATCTGACAGAAGACGATGGCCGTGTCCTGAAAATTTTTCCGGGTTCAGAGCATCTGCGTTACACCATTCCTTTTCAGCCAGCCCAAAAGACAATTGATTACTGCCGTCAGGTTGCGGAAAAATCTCCGGGTGCAATCCTCACTTTTGGTGATGATGGAGAAAAATTCGGTACTTGGCCAGACACCAAATCACATGTCTATGACGATGGCTGGCTGCGTTCATTCTTTGACTCGCTTGTGGAAAACGCAGCGTGGCTCCACACCACGACACTCGGACAAGCCATTGAAAAAGTTGCTCCGGCAGGAAAAGTCTATCTACCAGACTGCAGTTATCGGGAGATGACCGAGTGGGCATTGCCAGTCAAGGCTCAAACAAAATTCGAAAATGTCATTCATGCGGTGGAAGACCATCAGAGATGGAAAGATCTCAAGTCGTTTGTGCGTGGTGGGTATTGGCGCAACTTCAAGACCAAGTATGACGAAACCAACGAGATGTATGCTCGCATGATGCACGTCAGCAAACGGCTGGCTGAAGCAGAAGAAGCAGGTGCTGATGCGGGTGAGCTGTCTGTGATTAGAGATCATCTGTATCGCGGGCAATGCAATTGTCCTTACTGGCATGGTGCGTTTGGCGGCATCTACCTCCCCCACTTGCGAAATGCGATTTTCAATCACCTGATCGATGCAGATACTCGACTCGATAAGGTCATGGACGCTGAGCTTACGGCTGTTCAAGCCACTGCCGAAGATTACAACTTTGACGGGTTACAAGAAGTCCGTTTGAGTAACAATCAACTCTGTGTGTGGCTAGCTCCAGCACATGGTGGTCGAATGTATGAACTTGATATCCGAACCATCGGACACAATCTGCTGGCTACCCTGCAGCGTCGACCAGAAAACTATCACCAGAAAGTACTCAACGGTCCGAGCAAGGATGGTGAAGATGTCGCCAGCATCCATGATCGTGTGGTGTTCAAACAGGAAAATCTTGATCAGCGTCTGCACTACGACAAGTTTCCCAGAAAAAGTTTGATGGATCATTTTTATGATGATCAGGTGACTCTGCAGACAGTTGCTAACGGCCAAGCCATGGAACGAGGCGACTTTGTTGATCTTCCTTACGAAACCAAACTTCGACGAGGCTCTGATCGGGTGCAAGTGCAGATGCGACGTGATGGAAACGCTTGGGGTATTCCCATCACCATCACCAAAGCTGTCACGATGGTCGCAGGCAGTAATCGTGTATTGCTTACCTACCTGCTTGAGAATCTACCCCCTGAAAAACCACTTCACTTTGCCATTGAAATGAACTTTGCGGGGATGCCAGCGGGTGCCGATGATCGATACTTCAGTGACATGGAAGGCAATAGCCTCGGCCAACTCGGAACCCAACTCGATTTGTCAGACGTCCAAGGGCTCAGTCTCTCCGACCGATGGCTGGGAATGGACGTTTCCCTGGAAATTGACCGACCTAGCGGCATTTGGGCTTTTCCAGTGGAAACGGTAAGCCAAAGTGAAGCTGGTTTTGAACTGGTACATCAGAGTGTGTGCGTCCAACCTCATTGGCTCGTCACTGGAGATGCCGACGGACGTTGGTCCGTCGAGATCGAAATGACAACTGCCTGCGAAGAGAAAACAGAAATACTTTCAGAAGAACAAGTCATCCGCTTGTAACCCGCCTGGTATCCAGTATTCATGCGGTTGCAATTGAACTCTTGTCATGACAGCAACTCCGATCAGGAGAGGCGTTTGGGTACGGGGAACTCGAGCACAAACTTCGTGCCCCGCCCGACTTCACTCTGAACACTGATTCGCCCACCATGTGCCTCAATGATCTTGCGGGCTGTCGGTAAGCCCAAGCCTGAGCCGCCATCTTTCGTGCTGTAGAACGGTTCAAACATGTGAAGCACCGTATTGTCATCAACGCCGCTGCCAGTGTCGATCAGATCCAATGCAACACTCTTGCGGGTGGTGTACGTCCGCACCATCAATTGCCCGCCAGAATCCATGGATTCCAAAGCATTCTTGACCAGATTCATCAAGGCCGCCTGCAACGAGTCACTGTGCAGAAGAATTGCCGGTAAATCCGGATCAAGATACTTTTCAACATCAATTCCATCAGCATCCGCCTGCGCCTGATAAGCACGCAGCACCATCAGGATTTGGTCGTTCAGACTACCGGGAAGCAAATCGATATCGCGAAGACGGGTGTACTTGAGAAAATCACGTAAAAGTCCCTCCATCCGCTCACACTGACCTCGGACGATATCGACCCGCTCAAGCGATCTTCGACTACCCGGTGAATCCAATTCCACCAAATCCTCACTCAGCAAATCGATATTCATATGAATCACGGACAACGGATTCTTGATCTCATGCGCGAGAGACCCAGCTAATTCGGCCAATTCCTCATATCGAGCCCGCATGGGGTCAACTTCGCTATCGTTTTCGATACTGGACATTTGGACTCGATAACAAGGAGTACGATACGGATGACCATGAATTGTAGCGACCATCGCATCGAGTGAAATGATGTACGTGCCACCTTCTTTTCACGCCAGTTCAGGCTTCCTGTTCAGGCTTCCTGTTCAGGCATCCTGTTCAGGCTTCCAGTATTCTGGTTACATGACCTCGTTATACCCGCCAGCGTAGACCCATCCGGTGGCTCGACAGCCTTTGGACGTGCCACCGGAACCCCCACTGAGTCGGGGTCCGTTCAACTGTCGCGTCACCCTCAATGCACCGTTGCACGTGAGAATTCCTTCTCCAACGAATCGTCGCAGAATGTACTGGAATAGGCCCAAGCGGGGTTTGCAAACAGATTTTCAACGGTTCACGGAGCATTCCACGGGCGAGGCCTGCTGGATTCTCACCGCTGGTTTTCACACAACGAAGGTTTTTGCATTAGCACGCCACCTTGCCGAGATACGTGATTCAACCGTAATCTGGACCAGCCTGCTTACTTCCCTCACTCCCTGACAGACCACCATGTCCACTGCAAGCCAAGACAAATCTTCGACTGCCGATCCCTATTTTCAGTCTCTTTTTGCCGAGCGAATCGGCGGAGCGAATTACGGGAAAGACACCGAAATCTACAAGTTTGAAAAAATCAAGCGTGCCAAGCGTAAAGCACTCACCGATCATCCTGACCGTGAGCTACTGGATTTTGGCATTGGCGAAAATGACGCCATGGCCGATCAATCGATTCGCGATGTGATGTCGCAGGAAATCAATCAACCGGAAAACCGCGGATACGCGGACAACGGTGTTTCAGAATTCAAACAAGCCGCCAGTCGGTTCATGGAACGCCGATTCGGTGTGCAACTTGACCCAGACACCCAAATCAACCACTGCATCGGTAGCAAACCAGCATACGCGATGCTTCCTGCATGCTTCATCAACCCCGGCGACATCACGCTAATCACAGTACCAGGCTACCCTGTCGCGGCAACTCACACGCGGTATTACGGTGGCGAAGTATTCAACCTGCCACTGCTGGCAGAAAACAACTTCATGCCAGACCTCGATGCGGTTCCTGACGACATTTATCGCAGAACCAAAATTCTAGTTCTCAATTATCCAAACTCACCAACAGGAAGAACCGCGACCGCAGACTTTTACGCCAAGGTTGTGGCTCTTGCCAAAGAAAAGCAATTTGTGGTCGTGCAAGACGCAGCCCACATCGTGCTGACATTCGACGGTGAACCGCTCAGCTTTCTGCAAACACCAGGTGCCATGGATGTTGGTGTCGAAGTCCACTCAATGAGCAAGGGCTATGACATGATTGGTTGGCGGATGGGCTTTGTTTGTGGCCATCCCCAAATCGTTTCTGCATTCGCTGATGTCAAAGACAACAGTGACAGTGGTCAATTTATCGCTACCCAAAAGGCTGCGGCAACTGCTTTGGACAACGACGCAATTCCTGACCGGGTCAACAAGAAGTATCGTCGCAGACTGGAAAAACTCGTCACCACTCTCAATCAATGTGGCTTCGAATGTGAAATGCCGGGTGGTACTTATTTCTTGTACGCGAAATCACCTGTGGGCACTCAAGCGGGAAAATCTTTCGCTGCTGCGGAAGACGCCACACGCTATCTGATCGAAGAATTTGGCATCGTGACAGTTCCTTGGGACAATGCAGGGGCATATCTGCGGTTCAGTGTCACGTATGTCGCGGCAACGGAAGCTGAAGAAGACACCCTGATGGCTGAGACTAAACGTCGTCTGGGTGACGCAGGCTTGAGTTGGTAGCCGTCTTGAGAGAGACACAACGCAACAATGCAGTTCCGTCCGATGAGCGATCCCTGCATTGTCGCGACTGATATTTTTCGTTCGCGAGATGATGTCAAATAAAAAAGCCGCTCGATAACTTACGAGCGGCTTTCAGTGGATTGTACGTTGTCAGGAATGAATCAGCTGACACTTTTCAACATGGCGACCAAACGACTCTTCGTGCGTGCAGCAGCATTTCGATGGATCAAGTTCTTGCTCGCCGCACGATCAATTTTCTTCTGCGCGACAATGTACTCGGACTGTGCCAAATCACTATCACCCGCCGCAACCGCCTCCCGCACTTTGCGGATCTGCGTCCGCATGCTGCTTTTTCCGGTTCGATTGTTTATCCGACGCTTGTCGTTCTGGCGAAGTCGTTTCTTGGCGCTGGCTGTATTTGGCATATTTCAGGCGGACGCGGATCAGGCGTCGAAGACAGGGTTGGGGGTATATCAGTTTTTTTCCGGCCGCGTAGTATGGCAATCTATGAGTCATCTGTCCAGAGTCGATCTGCAAAGCGCACAATGCTATTTATGAATGGCGCCGTTTACCTAATCGGAGCAGGCCCGGGAGATCCCGGCCTGCTAACCGTCCGAGGAGCTGAGTTGTTAGCCCAGGCTGACGTAGTCCTGTATGACGGGCTCAGCAACCCGGACCTGCTAAAGCATGCCCCCCAAGCAGAGCAAATTTGCGTTGGAAAACATGGTAAATCACGTATTTGGAAGCAAAATGAGATCATCGACGAGATTCTGAGTCACGCAAAGGCGGGCAAAATCGTGGTCCGACTCAAGGGCGGTGACCCCGCAATCTTCGCTCGCACAGCAGAAGAAGTTGAAGCGGTCAAAGCAGCTGGCCTGGCCTTGGAAATCGTTCCCGGCATCACAGCCGCATTGGCCGCTGGCTCATTTGCTGGAATTCCCATCACCCACCGCGGCCTCGCCTCAGCAGTCGCTTTGGTCACTGGACACGAAGAACCCTCCAAATCCGAATCAACGCTCGACTGGGAGGCTTTGGCAAGATTTCCGGGCACCTTGGTCATTTATATGGGTGTAACGACTGCTGAATCGTGGACCCAAGCCCTGCTCAAAGCAGGAAAAGCGGCTGACACTCCCGCAGCCTTGGTCAGACGCTGTAGTCTTCCTGATCAGCAAACCATTCATTGCCGATTGGATGAAATAACGGCTCACCTGAGTCCTGCCAGCCGCTTCCGCCCACCCGTGATCGTGATTCTCGGTGCAGTTACACAATTAGCAGAAACCATGAATTGGATTCAGGACCGCCCACTTTTGGGCCAAACGATACTCGTCACGCGTCCCGAAGGACAAGCTGAGGCCTTGGCTAAACCTCTGCAAAATCTGGGCGCTCGCGTCCTCCAACAACCAGCCATCGCGATCGAACCACCAACACACTGGCAATCAGTCGATTCAGCAATCGCCCAACTTGGTGAGTATGATTTTTTGATCTTCTGCAGCCACAATGGCGTCAAGTCTTTTCTCAACCGCATCGAACAACGCGGCGGAGATATGCGATCGCTTGCCGGGCTTGAAATCGGATGCGTTGGGAAAAAGACAGCTGCTGCGCTTCGCCCATTCCACCTCCACTGTGACCTGCTGCCAGACACATTTCATTCAGAAGCGATGGCAAAACATATTGGTCCACGTGCCAATGAAAAACGTATCATGGTGATCCGAGCGAGCCGCGGCAGTGATGAATTAGCCACACAATTAAAAATACTCGGCGGCAATGTAACGCAAGTGATCGCATACCAGCACAGCGACGTAGCAGAATGTGACCCAAGTATCAGAGCGGCTGTTTTGATGGGAGAAGTTGATTGGGTCACCGTAACCAGCAGTGCCACAGCAGAAAGTTTGCATCACATGTTTGCTGGCTCAATGAACAAAATGAAAATCGCCAGCCTTAGTCCCGTCACCTCAAAAAAAATCAGCGAGCTTGGTTACTCGGTCGAGGCAGAGGCGAATCCCTACACCATTGAGGCATTAGTCGAAGCACTAGTGGACGCAGAAACATGATTCCAAAACGTTATCAACAGATGCATCAGTCGCATCCCGATCTGATGCAGGCATACGAATCCTTTGGGCAAGCTGCCAGGGAAGCGGGGCCATTGTCTGCAAGGGAGATTGCATTGGTAAAATTGGCGATATCGCTGGGAGCAGGCTTGGAAGGTGCATCTCATTCGCACTGTCGCAAAGCCTTGGAGACCGGCTGTGAGCAGGAAGACCTGAGGCATGTTGCCATTCTTACTGCACCAACACTCGGCTTTCCATCCATGATGCGATCAAAGTCATGGGTCGAGTCCATCACGGCCAAACAGGACAGTGACTGATCTCATCATGAAGTCTATTTTGGGCGTTGTTCTATGCGGTGGAAAGTCGTCTCGCATGGGACGAGACAAAGGGACGATGCGACTCCAAAATGGCATGAGCTTCATCGATCATGCGATTGAAAGATTGAAACCCATCTGTGACGAAGTGTGCCTCGCGGGAAGGCTGGCCCCTTCCCCCAATCTGGTCATGCTGCCTGACCCGACTCCGCATCAAGGTCCTATTTTCGGAGTACTTGAGGCCATCCAGTATGCAGCCAAGCAAGCACACGCGAGCAAACAATTTCAGGCATGCCTCATTACTCCCGTCGACATGCCATATCTGACCACAGCTGATCTTCGTGCGATTCTGATTGGCTGGCAAACCCATCAGCAGCTCACTTATGCGGTCAGTGGCCCAAAACAGACCCCCCAGCCTCTGGTCGGTGTCTATCCTGTCCATCACCATGCTGCTATTTCACTCCACGCAAAAACAGACTCAAGTCTAAGACGTTGGATCGAGCATCAACCTGCTGCACAAGTGGCTCTCGAGGAATCCCATTGCCGGAACATCAATCGCCCAGAGGATCTGATCTGATGATAAACCTCCGGAAGTGGACACATCTCACGAAGTATTCTTACGACGCATGCAATGCATCGTCGAAATACTTCCAAACCAAGCTCGCTCCAGGTCACTGCTTCGCTTCAACTGTTCGGCGGTCTGGCAATCAATCCAGAAAAACAGCTCCATCACTTTGCGGCCCACGCTTACACCCAGCTTTCCTTTCTCGTGGAAAACAAAGTGTGTGGTAGCGGTGGGAGAACGTAAAAAGTCAACAAGATTAATCGAAACCCCCAAGCCAACTACGCCGGCCGGAATACTACCGTTCATCATCTGCATTCAGCAAACACAAGGAAACCCAACGATGCATCGATTAACGCTTGTACCGATTGACAGTATTTCTTAAGTTCGCATCGCTTCTGCTCAGTGAAGTGCCCATCCCGATCCATGGAAGCCCCACAACATGAAATTCAACTGCCCCAACGATGCTCTGATGGCTCTTTCGAAAGAGTTGCAGCTGGTTGCGACCGAGTCACTCGATACGAACCACCAAGGCAGAATTCTGGCGAGCACAGTGACCGCTGACCGCGACAGTCCAGCGGCGGATGTATCGGCCATGGATGGTTACGCAATTCGCATGACTCAAGTGCAGCACGAAGCATCGCTGCCCATCATGGGTGAATCAGCTGCCGGTTCGCCAGCTCCGGAGATGCCATCCCATGGGGTGTTGCGCATTTTCACTGGAGCGATTGTGCCTCAGGGATGTGATGCCGTTGTCAAACGTGAAGATACCGAAGAGTTGAACTCAGAAATTCGGCTCAAATTGGATCCAGCTGAAATATCCAAAGGCCAACATATTCGCCGAGCTGGCGAAAATGCTTCCAGGAATTCAACCGTCCTCGAACCCGGCATCGAGATCCATGGCGCACACAAAGCGACCATGGCTAACTTTGGTTGCTCGAACATTGATACTTACCAACCGATTCGAGTCACCATTCTGACCACTGGAGACGAGGTCGGAACCTTTCAACAAAAAGCTCCCATGCCATGGCAACTCAGAAACAGCAATCGTGAATCAATCGCAACTCTGCTTGCCGCACGCAACTGGATATCGATCATCTCAGTCGAACACTGCATCGATGACCAAAAGCAACTGCACGATACACTCGCTGACCGTCTGGACACCTCAGATGCCATCCTGATGACAGGCGGGGTATCCATGGGAGACTATGACTATGTTCCCGATGTGATAAGAGACCTTGGTGGCAAGGTGGTTTTTCATGGTCTCCCAATCCGGCCTGGCAAACCTGTCCTTGGTGCCGCAACCAATGACGGAAAATTACTTTTAGGATTACCGGGAAATCCGGTCAGCGCCACCATTGGATGCCAACGCTTGGGCATTCCTCTACTTGCCTACATGGCAGGAAAACGCGATTGGCTATCCAAAGTACCGGCAGTACAACTTGAGAACCGTGGAAACAAGTCCATCCCGTTGACTTGGCTGCGTTTGGTAAAGCTGGTTGACAATGGGGTGGCTGAACCTGTCATTACCCAAGGCTCAGGAGACCTGGTGTCACTCGGTAACAGTGACGGCTTTGTTGAGGTTCCACCTCAACAGAATGGGGAAGGCCCTTGGCCATTTTATGCCTGGTAAAGCAGAATATGCTGAGGAAACACAAAGAAAAAACCGCGACTTGCACCAATACCAAGAAGCCAAGTGTAAGCTCAGCGTAGTACTTGGGATCCACTTCTGGACGATGCCAAACCATTAAGAAATACGCCGGATTTTCAAAATCGCCATGATCTACACTGGTTGACTTCTCAACATTTGCACGCTGTAACCAACAAGCCATGACTCAGGAACCCATCAATCCCTATCAGCCAGTGGCCTCGGTAACTGATGTAAATGAGCATGAGCTATCCGAGATACAGTTCCAACTGACACGGCGTATCCTTCGATCGGGTGAATCGAAATACCTAACCCATTCGTCTTCAAACCGCCGGCTCATCGATTCACTGGTCATCATTGCTCTGAGCACCATGATCTTCATCGTAGCTCTGTCCTACGGCAAGTATACGTTTATCACTTCGATGATCATGACGCTGGCTGGCGCGACGTTTGTTTTTTCGGCTTTGTTGCACCGATCCAAAATTGAAGCTCGCCAAAACCTGAGCCGATACGGAATGGTCGATGGCGCGGTCTGTACAGTCTCCATGTCGGCAGGCGAAGTCACCTTTACGACTCCCGCAGGTAAATTTGATTGGCCGGCCAGCAGCCTGAAAATCTACAGGACTCCGAAAGGTCACCTGCTGTTGCCACGCGAACGGGTCTTCCTGATCATTCCGAAAGCAAACGACTCTACACGGGCCGAGTACAAACAATTGATCAAAGCGATCAAAAGCCATCGAGGCCGGATCACAAACCACAGCACGGGCCCGGTCAGCAGCAAGATGCAGGCATCAGGCTAGAATATCGGTTGCAATGTTGCCATGAACATCCGTCAGACGAAAATCACGGCCCGCATACCGATAAGTCAATTGCTCATGATCGAGTCCCATTAGATGCAGAATGGTTGCGTGCCAGTCATGGATGTGGCATTTATTCTCGACGGCTTCATAACCATGCTCATCGGTTGCTCCATAGCTATAACCACCCTTCACACCTCCACCAGCCATCCATGTGGTATAGCCTTTGTTGTTGTGATTACGACCATCCCCGCCCTGTGCCGCTGGTGTCCGTCCGAACTCCCCACCCCAAATCACCAGAGTATCCTTCAACAAGTCGCGCTGTTTCAAGTCTCGTAAGAGTCCGGCAATTGGCAGATCACAGGCTTCGGCACGAGCCTTGTGATCGGTTGTCAAATTCACATGCTGATCCCAATTGCCATGTGTGATCTCAACGAATCGCACCCCCGCCTCCACAAAACGTCGTGCCAACAGGCATTGCTTGCCAAAATTGGACGTCGCAGTTTCATTGACTCCATACATGTCGAGCGTCTTTTCGCTCTCCCTGGAGGTGTCCATTAACTCCGGCATTGCATCCTGCATTCGAAATGCAAGTTCGTACGATTCGATCACACCCTCAACTCCAGGATGATACTGCTCTCGTTGCAACTTCCCCCGATTCAAGGACTGGATGTAATCCAATTGCCTTCGTTGTTGTTTATCGGAGAGCTTCGGATTCTTGATATCCGGCACAGATTCGCCTCCCCCTTCTCTCGAGAAACGCGGGATACTGCGTCCACTGCGTCCAACCTTTGTACCGCCATAAATGGCGGGCAAAAAAGAACTGCCGTAATTCCGAGATGTTCCTGATGGCGGACTCAATGATACAAATCCAGGCAAACTGTTGTTCTCTGTTCCGAGACCATAGAGCGTCCAAGCGCCCAACGAGGGGCGAATGAACTGCGCCGTTCCCGTATGCATCTGCGTCATGGCGCCTGGGTGCACTGGCTGATCGCATTGCATGGAACGGATCAGGCAGAGGTCATCGGCCTGTTTTGCGACCTCTGGAAAAACATCGGAAATCCACAATCCACTGTCACCTCGTTGCCGGAATTGCCAAGGTGATTTGAGCAACGAACCACCATATTTACCGCGTTTCCCATGATCCTTGGCCAACTGCGGTTTGTAGTCGAAGGTATCAACATGGGAGGGTCCTCCCTGCATGCACAGGAAAATCACCCTCTTGGCTCGGGGAGCAAAGTGTGGCGATTTCGGTGAAAGCGGATTAAGTTCGCTTGCTCCCTCTGCATTCGCACGGTTTGCCAAGCCAGCGAAAGCAAGATAACCGAATCCGGCAGAAACAGTTTTCAGCAAATTTCGACGAGAATGCATGAGAAAGATCCAAAAGCGTTTCCAGAAAAGGACTTCGAAGCGAGCCCTCAAAGTAGCATCAGTCGATATAACGAAATTCGGCAGATGCAAATAAACTCTGACACAAAACCGATCGAGTGGAATCACTCAAAGAACGTGCCTGGCCCCCGTACGATCTGACAAGTCCCTCGGTTGCCCGACGTTCACCCGACGTAGGGGACCGTCCATAGGCAAGCACGAACATGAATTCAATTTGATCGTTCACATTTCCACCGCTGCGTTTCACTCGGTTCGCAAACCCATTACTTTGCCGGATCACAAAGGGATTATTCATCATGTACAACGCCTGATTCGCTGTATTGGATGCCTCCCGCACACCGGTCACTGTGCTGGCATCAGCGAAGTCAAAGACATCCAACGAGCGTGGCGTCTGATCACGAACGATTGGCAAATAAACACTTCGGTACTTCGCATTTTCCATATCCAGCCCACCACCGATCTGGGCAGTTGCTTCACGCACAGCAGACTCAAACATTGCCTTTTGGCTGCTTGTCGCTCCGTCCATGCTAAACCGCCCATTACGCTGACCCATGGGCAGATTCCCACGACCTCGCTGGACACCATTTCGCGAATTGGAATTCATTTGCCGCTCCCGCGATCCTAAACCAGGTCGCCCCATTCCTTTGCGGAAATCATTCGACTGAATATTCCCACGCGAATTCGAGCGGCTTCCATTCCCACCCGCTGCAGATCGGTTCTCCCTCTGTAAAGCATCCATCACTTTTTTCTTTGCTAACTCAACCACTTCCCTCGCTTTTGCTCGCGAGTCTCCAAGCGAGCCATCTCGGACTCGTACATAGCCGGCCTTCGCCACCTCGGAGCCTCGCGGACGATCCACGTCAATCTCTCCACTGATGCTCAACATTGCGTCACGTATCGCCTCCGCATCAAGTCGGCGAGGATTGGCCCGCCACAACAGGGCATTCTCTGGATCATACTCATGGTGATGAGCGTCGTAGGCGGTGCTCATGCGATAGACACGTGAAGTTGCGATCTGACGTATCAACCCCTTGACGGACCAACCAGATTCCATGAATTCCACCGCCAAATGGTCAAGCAAGACTGGATGACTGGGCGGCTGTCCCGTCACACCGAAATTCTCGGTCGAAGTTACGATACCCTGGCCAATCATGTGTTGCCAAATTCGATTAACCATCACCCGCGCTGTCAGTGGATTCTGTTCACTGCCCAGCCAGTTCGCAAACTCAAGGCGACCACTCGATCCACCCTCAATGCGGACAGGTGTGGAACACAACACCTGCGGAAATCCCCGAGGAACGGTTTGTGCAGGCTGATCAATCTCACCACGAACCAGAAGCTTCACATCGAATGGTTTACTATTCTCCTGGACACCCATGCAATAACTGTGTGGATCTCCATTTTCGTCAACCACTGCAAGCTTCGTGGACAACGTTGCCAGACGGTTCGCAGTCCGCAATCGATTGCGCACGGCATCTTGAGCTTCAATTTTTCCCGACGCCCGATCCCGGCGTGACTGAGAAGCCTCTTCCATGGTGGAAGTGATCTCTGAGCGAAGATCCGCTAATTCCGTCGAGGTATAGCTGGGGTCGTAAGGGTTAGGATCATCAATTGGCAGCAGCAGTAAACTGCTGTTTCTTCTCGCCTGTGCAGTGCTAAAGGTTCCAAATTCGGATGGTGGTGACCCCCAATAGGTACTCGAATTGGCAAATACACCCGCCAGTGCGTAATAATCGGTTTGTGGAATCGCATCGAATTTATGATCATGGCAACGTGCACATGCCACCGAAGTCCCCAGAAAAACTCTTGTGGTGGCATCAATCTGTTCGTCAATCTGATCTGCCGCAAACTGAACCCTATTCCGCTCATTCAAGTTCTTTGGCCCCATCGCCAGAAAAGTGGTGGCAACGAGATTTGACGCCCACTGCTCATCACTGCTGGCTGGCAACAAATCTCCTGCTACCTGCTCCCTGACAAACTGGTTGAATGGTTTGTCTTCATTGAACGAGTCGATGACATAATCGCGATAACGCCACGCATGGGGATAGGTCTGATTCACCTCGCGGCCGGAGGACTCAGCAAAACGGGCTACATCAAGCCAGTGTCGTCCCCACCGCTCACCAAATTGTTTGTATCTCAAAAGGTTATCAACAACATGCGTGATCGCCTGCTCTGGACTCGACTGCCATTTCGCCTCGAAGTATTCGACTTGCTGGGGCGTCGGCGGCAAACCGATCAGGTCAAAACAAAGTCGACGCAATACCCGATACGCCTCTGCATCCTGTGCAGGCTCAATACCTGCCTGCTCCAAGTCGGCAAGAATGAAACGATCAATGGATGTTACTGGCCACTCATCATTCCCGACGCGCGGGGGTTGTTGCTGACGGGGCTCTCGATAGGCCCAAAATGTGTCACGCGCATTGTCAATGTCTTCGGTGGTAATTGTGGATTGGATCTTTGAAACCTTGTTGGCACGAGGATCTGGGGCCCCCATCTCAATCCACGACCGAAAATCATTGATGACACTATCCGAAAGTTTTCGCTTTGGCGGCATGACAAAATCTTCATGCACCATCGCATTGAAAAGCAGACTCTCCTCAAGATTACCCGGCACAATCGCGGGGCCACTGCTACCCCCGATCAACATGAGCTCCTTCGTATCAAGCCGCAGACCACCGCGAACATTTCCGGATTGATTCGAATGACATCCGTAACACTCCCTGATCAGTACGGGACGAATTTTAGCCTCAAAAAACTTCAGCTGATCTGGTGTCAATTGTTGCGCATAAGTCGGCACCACAGTGATTGCGGCAAGAATCAACAACACTTGGCGTAGAAAAATCATGGCTGGCATCCAAATTTGTCGGCCTGATGCGGGCGAACGTTCCATTGAAAGGTACCTCAGAATAGCTGATGAGGACGACTTCATTCTGCGGCAGGTCGCTCCGGACGAGCGCCGCCGGGGCGTTGCTTCTGCTCAGAACCGTCCGTTTGACCGGGAACGGGCCTTTTCCGACGTTTGTCGGCCTTCTCGCGGAGCTGCTGCTTCGAATTGGCTGGCGCAACGCCCTCAACGTTCGCTTGGATAGCACGCCCATCTGGGGGCTGATTCTGACCATTTTTGGCATTTCTCGCTCCCGGGCCCCGCCGGCCCGTATTCGGTCTGCCCTGCCCTGCTCTACCCTGCCCCTGCCTGCTCTGCCCGCTCTGCCCCTGCCCACTCTGCCCCGCTCTAGCCTGTAAGGACCTTTGCCTGATTGCTGTAAACATCGCAGTCAACTCACGCGTATTCAGAAGACTGTCACCATCACTGTCAAACTCGGACAGCATTTTCGCAACCATCTCTGCAGGATCTTTCGCAGCTGGCCCCCCCGGTTTCGCCTCCGAATTGCGACGCTCCGCCCGCTGAGGCTTCTCTTCGGCAGAAACCACTGGTGTTAACAGTCCGAGTGCCAGGCACGCTGATGCCATTTTGTAAAGCTTCATTGGATGAATAACCTCAATTCCTGAGTCCGAAATCGCGTTGATAGACCAGCCCCTGTGATAGAAACGGACGGTGTTGCTTTTTGAGGA
The DNA here is from genome assembly GCA_002862205.1 of Planctomycetaceae bacterium. Classification (GTDB taxonomy): domain Bacteria; phylum Planctomycetota; class Planctomycetia; order Pirellulales; family Pirellulaceae; genus Rubripirellula. The sequence goes on from PKCN01000072.1 coordinate 59,762, forward strand.
CCGAGAATCGTCAACTTTCTCATAAATCTCCGTTCTACTCGTATTCACAGGTAGTTCCTGAGATTAAATGGCGAAACCCAACCACATTTTGCGGTATTACATAGAAGCGTACCAATCATGCTTCTCTTCTAATTTCCGGTGGCACCCTCCATGTCCGATACCTCCATTGGCGCCGAAACTGAGCTCACAGCTCGCATGAGAGAGGGGAATGAGGACGCTCTGGGGATCGTATTTTCCGACTACCGAGAGCGGCTTCGCCGCATCATCCAGTTTCGGATTGACTACCGCATTGCCGCAAGAGTTTCTGATTCAGACGTATTGCAGGAAACGTACATCGCCGCAGCGAAACGGCTTTCCCATTTTTCGAAGCAAACCGAGATGTCTGCGTTCCTATGGCTCCGCCTACTGGTAAAGCAGCAGTTGGTGGATATTCACCGGCAACACCTGAAAGCAGAGAAAAGAGATGCCCGAAAAGAGATGGGCCTGCAACCACACGTAGCATCCGCTCAAACTTCCATGGCTCTGGCCGTTCAGTTGGCTGGGTCAATCACTGCCGCCAGCGAAGTGGTTGCCAGGGCTGAAACGATCGCTCTTTTGGAATCGTCGCTGAATGAAATGGATGAGATCGACCGCGAAGTAATTGCATTACGACATTTTGAAGAGTTGACAAATAATGAAACTGCCAGCGTCTTGAATCTGCAACCTTCTGCAGCAAGTAAGCGATATCTTCGAGCGATGAGCCGTCTATCCCAAATGATGTCCAAGTTTGAGGAATCGCAAAATGGAGACGAAGCATGAGCCAAAGTGATCACACTCAACCTGACTTGGACTCAAAACCAAAACAGTCGCCTGCTCCAACAAGAGCAGATCATTTCGATCTCGATAAACTTGGTGAACAGTTCTCGAAAGCGATCCGTGAAGGCAAATACCCGAACATTGATGCCTACACAAATCTGTATCCCGAAAATGCGAATGAAATCCGCGAGTTATTGGAATCAATCTCGCTCATTGAAACATTCAAGCAATCAAGGATTGCAGTTTCAGATCCAACCGCGCGACAACCTGCTTTCACAGAACTCGACGACTACAAGATCATTCGTGAAATTGGTCGTGGCGGGATGGGCATCGTTTTTGAAGCCATTCATGAACCGCTGGGCCGAAAAGTCGCCATCAAGGTATTGGCAAACAACCTACTAGGTGATTCGAAACATCTCATTCGATTTCGACGTGAGGCCCGTGCCGCAGCTAAGCTAAGACACACCAATATCGTGCCGGTGTTCGGGGTTGGAACCAGTGGAGAACATCACTACTACGTGATGGACTACATCGATGGGATGAGCCTGCATCAATGGTTGACTTGCAATGATAAAGATCGTGCCCATGCAGCAGCGACTGTCGATGCCAACACTTTCACAGATTCTGAAAGCGACCAGTTCGAAGAGACGGGAGGCCTGCATCAACCTGGCTCAGAGCGTGTACTTGCAGAAGATATGTCAACCTATCAGCGGTGGGTCGCAAAACTTGGCATCTCGGCATCTGATGCATTGCATTATGCCCATGCACAAGGCGTCCTGCATCGTGACATCAAACCCGCCAATCTGCTTCTGGACCGGCACAATACCCTCTGGATTGCTGATTTTGGGTTAGCCAAGCTTGCAGAACAAAAGGCGGTCACTGCCACTGGTGACATCGTGGGTACGCCCCAGTACATGCCACCTGAATCATTTGAAGGCGACTATGACATTCGCAGTGAGGTCTACGCGTTGGGCTTGACGCTCTATGAACTACTCACTTTGCGACCCGCTATCGAAGGCAATGGCACGGCAGACATCATCCGAAAAGCAACTCAGGGAGTCACTGTCCGCCCACGGAAACTGAATCCAAAGATCGCACCGGATTTTGAAACGATTCTTCTGAAGGCTTTGTCACATGATCCCGAGGACCGATACACCAATGCCGGGGAACTGCGTGACGACTTGACTTGTTTTCTTGCCGACCTTCCCATCGCGGCTCGCAAGACAAATCCGATAGAGCGGATGATTCGCTGGTCTCGCCGCGAACCCAAAGTTGCAGCACTTACAATTGCTACGTTCACACTATTGGTTGCTCTGGCGGGTGTCTCAGCCGTTGGATTCTGGCAAACAAAAGAAGCCCTCCGTCGGGCACAAGCGTCCGAACAATCTTCCAAGCAGTCTCTTGTGCTCGAAACGAAGGCTAGAAATGACGCTGACCGACAACGACAACTTGCACAGGACAATCTGCAAGTTGCAGTCACAGCACTCAACGAAGTCATGGAAAACATATCCCGTCGGGGAATCGAAGCGGGAGCTGAATTCCTCGGAGAAGTGACGGATACAACGTCGCCAAACGTCTCTGCAGAAGACGCCGAATTACTGAATTCCCTACTCGGCTTTTTCGACGAATTAGGTAAAAACAACAGCAAGGACCTGCTAGCTGAATCTGCCGTTGCAGCTAAATACGCCGGTGATATCAGCATGCGGTTTGGAGATTTACAAAGGGCAGAAGCAGCCTTCAACGAATCGTTAAAAAGAACACGCGAACTGGCCGCATGCGACCCAGATGCTACAGCACACGTCGTCGCTCAGGCTGCTATTCTGAACGAACTGGCTCTGATCACTGGCCTGCGTGGACGACTCAAACACGCGGACAATATTTTTTTCCGAACCAAGAATTTATTGGAATCCTGCGCCGACGTCATGGCAACGGAGGAAGGACAATTTCAGCATGCAATTGCACACCGTCTGGTCGCTTCTCACGCCACACGAATAGGACTCGACGACCCTAACCCTAACCAGAGGACAGGTCGCTTGTGGTTGTCACGTCGAGTGCGATTACCTGAGTTCAAACTCGAAATTGAGATCACACGGGCCGTCCTCCAGGAATCCATTGATGTCCTAACCCAATTGACGCTGGAGCATCCAGAGGATCAAAAATACCGTGTGGAATTGGCAAGGGCCTACCGGGACAAAGCAGTAACCGCTTCACTTGCTCGTAACCGTAACGAAGCAGAGAGGTCCATTCAGAAGTCAATTACGCTGTTCCGTGAACTGCTCGCTGCAAATCCTAATTTGGACGCCGTCCGTTACGAACTTGCATTAACGCTGTGCAGCAGTGATACCTTCAATATGAACTTCCTCCGCCGGTCGATTGAGGCCCATGAATTGTGCCTCAAGCTTCTGGAGAAATCTCCTGACCTGCCCCATTTCCAGGCATTGCACGCCTCCATACGCGCGACGCTCGCCGCCCATCAAATGCGAACGGAAAAATACAAAGTTGCCGAAGCCACATGGCAGGAAGTTCTGGGAATTTACGAATCCCTGATTGCAAGCTCACCTAATGTGCTCCTCTACGAAAGACGTCACAGTGATACGTTGGAATCTCTTGCGGAACTGAAAATAAGACAAGGTGATCGAGATGCTGCTCGGAATTATCTTGACCAAGCCATCGAAGATTTGTCTCTTGCCATAAAACGTAATCCCAATTCACCAATCATTCGATTGCAATTAAATCGACTGATAAATCGGGCGAATCGGCAAGCAAACGCTGAAAAGACAAGTGGTTCCCAAGCGGCAACCGGTAAATAGAAGGCTGACCTCCCCCGTGATAGCCAAGAGGGGGACGTTGTCAAAACCGCCCCGGCCACCGATTTGCTGCTCCAACGCAACCACACGCAGGGCCGGATGCTCAACCTGTTCAGCCCCTGCTCTGAGCATTGCTACATCTACCGAAGATTGGCTATTGAAACCAGAAGCTCAAGACATCCTCGACACGTTCTTCCTCCAACATTTCGTGGGCGACCAATTCGTCGGCCAGCGCGGCGACTGCCGCCCAAACTTGCTCCAACTGAATTCGCCGCTTGAGTTCAACAATGATGATTTCCAGCCCACGCATGCGTTGCCTCTCATCGCCCCACATTGGCGTTGCAGTTTTCCAAGCCTGCTCCCAATCATGCTTCCAAGGACCAAATACCGCTGGATGATAGGATTCTTCCCGGTAGACCATTTCCGCCACTGGCCCCGCAAGAACCGTCAAAATTTCGCGTTTTCGCTGCCAGTCGAGATTAGGGTCGACCCTTCCCCAATGAATCCGGCAGTCGCCAAAACGGGCTGGTAGACAGTCATCTTCTTCACCGCCAAGTTGCATCCCCTGAACAGTACCGCCCAACGCATAGCCAATGACCGCATGGCCGGACTCGTGGTAGGCGGTCAGCGTTTCTTCATCCATCACTGTAGTGGCCCCTGTGCTAAACTGAGTTCAAGTGACAACATATTGAAAGTCACACACCACGAGAACCTCGCTCACAGGAATACTGACCAAGATGAAAGCGATGTTGCTGACAGAGTACGAAAAGATGCAAGTCACTGAGGTTCATGAACCAGAGGTTGGCCCCGATGACGTCCTGATCCAAGTGGAAGCTTGTGGCATATGCGGCAGTGATATCCATGGTTTTGATGGTAGCACAGGTCGACGCATTCCCCCCCTTGTCATGGGGCACGAAGCTGCGGGAATCGTCGTTGGTAGTGGTTCGAATGTCACCGACCTTCCTGAGGGTACCCGCGTTACCTTTGACTCGATGGTTTCGTGCGGCCAATGCCACTTTTGCCGCCAGGGAAGTGGAAATCTTTGTGACCACCGCATGGTGCTGGGCGTCTCATGCGGCGAGTACCGTCGACATGGTGCTTTCGCAGAGCGAATCAGTGTTCCACGCAGAATCGTTTACCAACTACCCGATAGTCTGCCATTTGAAGAGGCAGCGTTGGTCGAAGCAGTGTCGGTAGCAGTACACGCAGCCAATGTCACTCCTATATCCCTCGGTGATACCGCTGTCGTTGTTGGATCAGGCATGATTGGCTTGCTGACACTGCAAGCGGCTCGCGCGGCTGGTGCCTCGCGAATCATCGCAATTGATCTGAATGAAAAGCGTCTCAAGGTCGCAAAGCAACTCGGTGCTGACGAAACAATTCGGGGTGACCAGTGCAATGCTGCTGAGACGATCATGAATCTGACCAACGGTCGGGGTGCCGATGTGGCATTTGAAGTCGTTGGCGCGACACCAACCGTTAAAACAGCGATCGAATGTGTCCGTAAGGGAGGCAATGTGACATTGGTGGGCAATGTCTCGCCAACCATCGAACTGCCACTGCAATCAGTCGTGACTCGCGAAATCTCGCTTCATGGCACCTGTGGTTGCAACGGTGAGTACCCTGAATGTATCGATTTGATGAACCGGGGAATCATCAATGTCAAGCCGCTGATCACTGCCACCATACCACTCAGCGATGGCCCTCAGTGGTTCAAGCGACTTCATGCAGGTGACCCAGATCAAATGAAAGTAGTGGTTCAACCACAGCTTGCATGACGGCAGTGTTTCTCCCCCGCAGACACACTGCAATGTGACGGGTAATGACAGAATCAAGGCAAACCAGTAGCTTCAGATTTGACAAGCACAACGCTACTGTTGCCCGACTGGAAGATGATGTCGTCCATGAAGCTTGTCATCAATACAAACCCACGGCACTGCTCGAGTTCAAATGACTCGGACGTGCCGGGTGCCGGCGTCAATCGTGTCATTCGCCCCGGACCGTCATGGGAGATAAAAAAACGTGTGTCGATGGTGCTAACCGATACCTTCAACAGGACCTTTCGATCGCAGTATGGTTTCTGTGTCGCCCGCTCTCGTAACTCATCCTTGTCAGAATGATCCCCGGCAAACATGCGACTGACTACCGGATCTTCATCCTTGATCTCAAGATTGCCGTAGCACATCGCATTGAAAAGCGCGCTCGAAAGTGCCGCACACACACGAATCCTCTGCACGGTGGAAAGGCAGGTTGCGGCCGCCAGAGTCTGCATGACATACAGTACCGCAGGCTCAATCGCGGCGACTTCATTAGGCAATTGAATGCTAAATTCCGGATTCTCCAAATGTCCGGAAAAATTTTTGAAAATTGCATTGACCTCAGCCATGGCAAGCGTCTGGCGAACCACATGATTCAACAATTTCTGCAAAGAATTTTTGGGTACGAAGTTGACTGCTCCCACCGCCAAAGCGTCAACCGCCAAGCCCTCTGAACCTCTTGCTGTTACGACAACACAAGGCAAATCCGGATCCCAATCAACGATCTTCTCAACCAATTGGCAGCCATTCAACTCTGGCATTCGCAAATCTGTCACAATCAGATCTGGACGCGATTCTTGCACTGCATTCCAAGCCAACTGTCCATCCACCACACAGTCAACACGATGCCCGCCCTGTTCCAACAGAGACCGCATCAATGCTGTGTGAGTTGAACTGTCTTCGGCCAGCAGAATTGTTGCCATGGAATCGCTTTACCTTGCTCTCATCGCTTACGCAGCGGTAGGATGATGCCGCTCGCTTATTTGTACATCATTCGACACAGTCCGTGGTGCTGCGGAGAGGGTTTTCCGCGGCCAATTCACCTTTGCACAACTGATAAACGCTCCCACACTCGTGCGACTCTCAGATTCGATGCTGGGGTGCCTTGTTGCACACCAGCCATCTGTCCAATCAAAATGAAGTTGATCCAACGAACATTTCATCAACACCTGGAACATGATTCCTGCCCCAAGGAGATTCGGGGGATCCTTCATTCACTGATGCAGCAAATGGGATACAAAACGCAACTGTTATCCATCACTCGTCACACTTGACAAGAAACAGAAGCGTGAAAAAGATACTGACCGCTGCAACATTCGAATCGTCCGAGTCCCAAATGCCATACTTCCGTGTTCATGATAGCCACAAATTGGTGCTGACTAATTTCAAAGTCATGTTCACATCGTTCACCGAGACGAGTAACTTCACGAAAATCAAACGCTACAAGGCCTATTGCTTATTGAAACAACGTTTCACGGAAGTACATTTCACCGTCAGGGACCCCTACCAAAAAGCGATTTCGCTGTACAAAGATAAATTTCTTTATACGCCTTTGAATTCTGACCTGACCAAACCGGTCAAATGGGAAAAACCCCAGCGAATATTTTTTCCCATCATGGGGCTGTCAACCAAGCATCAAAGTGATCAACAGATCAAGGAAAGATTGATCAATACACCGTTTGATGAATTCATCAAGTTACTAAAACAGTGCTACTGGCTTGATGAGCATACGCAACCTCAACACTGGATTCTTGATCACCCCCGGTATCTGCTATTCAAAAACCTGAGTGTGGATCGTAATCGTCTCGCCATTTACAAAATGGAACAACCCAATGAACTCAATGCGTTTGCTGAATCAACCGGATTTGACAATAGCAAACATGCCAACAGTACTGCCGGGATCGCGACTCCCAAGGCAATGAGTCCTGAATCATTAAAGATCATCAACTCCATCTATGAAAAAGATTTCACTGATTACGGTTACCAGAGGCTTTAAACGTTGGTTTCCTGACGCTCACAGAACACTCGGAGATGAGTATCTCGACGGCTCTGTTTGAAGATCACAAAAGCACTCCATGGCATGCTTTTGTAAAGCTTCTACTCTCACACATCTCCAGCCCCGTTTCTTTTTATCCTGGGCCCGCCTCAAAACTCCCTCGCTCAGATAAGACTGACACGTCGGACTGCAAGAAGTAACCAACTCCAGCTTGTCGAAGACAGTCTATTCTGGATTGTGACAAAGGACTTAAATTCGCCTCTTGCTCACCTTGAACCGCGCCGACAGATGTCGATCCGTTTGCAGATTCAACACTGTTGCATTCACACTTTCTTGTTTGAATGAAATCTGAAATGGATCGTGGTGTTGGATGCGAGTTGGAAACACCTTTGAGAATCTTCCGCAGCCCATTCAAGCGTTCCAGTGAAACCAACGCTGTTTGTCTTGCTAAATCTTGATCCTTTGAAGTGACCAACTCCGCAAGAGCCATCACCTCGACTTCCAACTTTGCCAGTTCATCCAACAAACGCTGTTCGGACAGAGCGTTGTTGGTCCTGATTCGCTTTCGATCAACTTGGCCTTCCAATCGCCCCACCCCAAACTGGTCGCTGCGATTCTCGACTCTATCACGATGTTCCAAGGTCTCGCTACGATCCACTTGAATCGCTCGAGGAGCCTCGATCCCCAACTGCACCTTGGATTTTTTCAACTGAATGACACGAACGGAAACGTCCAAATCACGAAACTCAATTGACTCGCCTTCTTTCCTTGATAAC
>PKCN01000076.1 GCA_002862205.1 Planctomycetaceae bacterium
GCTGCGTAACTTCCGCCCCGCCTTGAATCGGGTCCATACATTTCGAAGGTCGACTCCGGCTCGTCGCTGACATCGGTCAAATCCGGAACGCTGGCCTGCATTCGATACGCCATTTCATACTGTTGAATTCGCGCCGCAATCTCGAGGTCGCCTGTCTGCTGTTGCCGGATAGAATTGATCTCATTAAGCCCATTGAGCATCCCTCGCCGAAGTTCTCTGGGCAGTCCCTCTGGATCGTTCAGATAAAGGACTGGATCCTTCGCACTTCGCAACTTGACCCCCTGATATTCAGAGGGAAGAAATCCGCTGCCCCAATAGTGGTCATAGAGGGGCTGATCACTACCCCGCTTCATTTTGGAGAGCAGCACGAGATAGTCGGGCAAGTCACGATTCTCACTACCCAATCCGTAGCTGAACCAACAGCCCATGCTCGGCCGTCCCGTGAGGTGATGCCCTGTGAGAAACTTTGTCATTGCGGGGGCATGGTTGATCTGATCCGTCACCATTGACTTTACAAAACACAGTTCATCAGCGATGTCCGCAATGTGCGGTAACCAATTACTGACCGTTGCACCGGACTCACCACGCCTCTTGAACACGGAGTGCGCGGGCATGACCAATTGTGGTTTCCCCTTGGTCATATCGGAGAGTCGTTGCCCATTACGAACGCTATCGGGTAATTTTTCGCCGGCAAGTTTCGCCAATCCAGGTTTGTGGTCGTACAATTCCAACTGCGACGGCCCGCCCGACTGCGTCAAGAAGATCACACGTTTTGCTTTGGGCGCGAAATGGGGCACCGTATTTGAAGAAATCACTTCCGATGCGTTGGCTCGGCCAGCCAAAAGACCCTCCAATGCCATCGCGCCGACGCCCACCCCAGCGCCACGCCCAAGGAAATAACGTCTTGTTACGGAAAGAGGGTCCGTTTCTCGCTCTGTCATCTCATTCATGGGAGATACTCTCATCCAGATTCAAAATCAAACTCGCCATCAACATATCAGCGGCTAAATCACCCACGCGCACCCCACGCACCTCTGGCAATTGGCCGACTGAAAGCAGAGCCTTTGCCGCGTCACGCTCGCGACGATAGTACGAACGTGCCTTCTGGTGCTCTCGCTGTAGTATATCCATCTCAGAAGCACTCGGTGTTCGGCTCAATACAGACTGAAACATCCCACTCAAGCGCACATCAACACTCGCATCCAAATCGTCTCCCCAAGCCTTCTCAGCCAAGCTTCGCGCTGACTCCAATGCCGTCACATCATTCAACAGTGTCAGTGCATGCAGTGGTGTATTGGTTCGGCGAGGCACCACTTCACAAGTGCGTCTCATCGCCGAATCAAACAGAAAAGTCGGTGCACTACTCCGCCGCCAGAACGTGTACAAGGTCCGTCGATATTGCCCCGGTCCCAACGTCGGTTCATAGGTAAAGCGGCCCATGAACTGATCCTGCCAAACGCCCACCGGCTGGTAGGCAAAGATTGGCGGACCTCCGACGGTTCGGTTCAACAAGCCACTGGCAGCCAGCGAAGCATCGCGAATCATCCAGCTTGGCAAGCGGAACCGGGCTCCTCGTGCCAAAAGCCGATTCTCTGGATCCTTCTCAAGCAACTCTTTGGATACGCTGCTTTCCTGACGGTAGGTTTCACTGGTCACGATCCGCCTGATGAGATGCTTGAGATCCCATCCATGCTCCATGAAATCAACCGCCAACCAATCCAGCAATTGGGGATGAGTCGGCATTTCCCCCTGGGCACCGAAATCGCTTGGAGTCCGCACCAAACCGGCACCGAAGAACAATTGCCAGACATGATTCACCATGACTCTTGCTGTCAATGGATTGTTTCGTGACACGATCCAGCGGCCAAGTTCGAGGCGATCGTCGATCGCCTCGTCTGGCTCTCGCATGACCACAGGCAAAGGCCCGGGCTCGACTTCATCGCCGTGGGCATTCCACACCCCCCTGACCAGCACATGCGTTTTACGTCTTTCAGCTCGCTCCTTCAAAACCGTCACCTTCAGGTTTCCGGACGCCCCTTTTGCGGCGTTCAATTGCCGCGATGCTTTCGCATGTTTCTTCGCTGCAAGCTTCCAAGGTGCGTGATCGGCAAGGAATTGATCCATCAGCTTTTTCTTCAAGCCTTCCGACACATCCTCAACCGTGAATGGTCCTTCCACTTCTGATCGCGTCTTCGTTGCAATGGCCTCTGACAATTCCTGAAGTGGCATCGGCTTGAGCGAGCGAACTGCATTGCCACGTTGATCGGTGACACTGAGGCGAAACTTTGCCATCAATTCACCTGGTGCTAGCGAACGTTGTAATAATGCAATCTCCACCACGCCATCATTGGATGGCGCCAGCGGCTCGCTTAACTCAAAGACAACCATCTGGACTGGCTCAACAGGTTTAGTGCGAGTGGTCCAACCCGTGCGCGGGTCATCGTCCAACGTACCCGAAGCTCGGCCATATTTACTATCCGCACCTTTTCCTTCAACGCTCGCGGACGCACGACTTAGCGGAACCTCGGTCACCGATCCGTTATCGCGACTTCTCACTTGCAATTTTACATTCGTCAGAATGAATTCACCCGTCTCAGCGAATGAATATTTCTCAGCGTGGTGGGCCATATCAGAGAACACTTCGAGTCGAATGCCGGTGATCCGCTCAAGCTTGTCATCAGTCACCTCGACAAAATAATCATCCTGCACGACTTTGCTGTCGTTTGCCGTAATCACACCATCGGAATGTGCTGTGAGCACAGTGCCCTCAGTGGTTCTCATTGCATCAGGTTTCAGAACGACCCAAGGCTCATACGGAGGCTGGGCTCGTTCGATCATGCGAGCCAGCTCTACTGCAAAGGCTTCCTCCGCATCCGCTTTCACTTGATCAAGGTTTGCTTTCATCTGGTTCAGCACCTGCTGACTCTCTTCAATCGCTGGTTGGACAAGCGATGATTTGTAGGCAAGAAACGGCTTCGCTCCCCCGCCCGCTCTTCCGTCTTCATCGATGCTGTTGAAGAATGCCGTCAGACTGTAGTAATCTCGCTGCGAGATGGGATCGAACTTATGGTCATGACACTGGGCACATCCGAGCGTAAGGCCGAGCCAGAGTGTGCCCATGGTGTTCGTCCTGTCCAGCACATAATCAACCCTTGATTCTGCGGGGTCGCGTCCCCCTTCGCCGTTGTGCATGTGGTTACGGTGAAAACAGGTTGCCAATCGCTGTTCATCGGTGGCGTCAGGCAGAAGGTCACCTGCGAACTGTTCAACGGTGAATTGGTCAAACGGCATGTTGTCATTGAACGCGGAGACGACCCAATCCCGCCATGGCCAGTTTTGTCGTGTTGCATCAGCTTGGAACCCATCTGTATCACTGTAGCGGGCGCCATCGAGCCACCACATCGCCATCCGCTCACCGTAGTGTGGCGAAGCAAGGAGTGCGTCCGCCCATTTTGTCCACTCCGATTCGTCGGGAGTTTCGCCAAGTGCTGTCACCTCGGAACCCGCCGGAGACAATCCTGTCAGATCGAACGACATGCGGCGTGCGAGCGTGTGCGTGGCAGCTCGTCTCGAGATGGTCAGACCCTGCTTCTGCAACTGTTTCATCACGAAGTAGTCAATCGGATGAATCTCGTTGTCGCCCTTAGGAATCGCAACCGCGACAGGGGGCTCAAACGACCAATGCTCACCCCATTCCGCGCCCTCAGCAATCCAACGGGTGATGGTTGCTATCGCCTCAGCTGAAAGAGGTCTCTTATGAGAATCCGCAGGCGGCATCAACTCCACACCATCCACACCACGAAGCCGATCCAGAAGCACACTCTGTTCTGGTTTTCCAGGAACCACTGCGGCGTAACCGCCGAGATCGGCAAGCGCCCCCTCACGTGTATCCAGACGAAGCTCAGTCGAACGCGATCCTTCATCAAACCCGTGGCAAGCCAAACAGTTATTCGACAGCAATGGCCTCACCTGCCGATTGAAATCAACCGGTTCGACCGCATGAACGCACACACCTGATCCATATCCCCAGAACGTCACCAGCAGAGCAAAAGCCGGAGCCATCAACCAACGGCACCCCTCTCGCACTCGATAAAAGAACACCGATTCATTTGAACAAAATAACGACATAAATCTACTGCCAAGTGTCAACATCCACGACTTCGCATACCAGCACTTATTTTAACGACAGTAAGCCATACCGTCTTGGATAGACAACTCATGATTTTGCATAAATCACGCATTGCTGCTGAATCGCAAGCAAACGTCACCAGCGGAATACGGTTCTATGCATCGATTCGCGGCATATGACTCCTAAAACCCTCATTCTGTGATTACGGAATTCTGGTGAGAACTGAGGCCGATGCTGGATTTCAACGCGGCTTTTGTCTTCAGGACGGCACAATCTCTCAAAGTACTGGAGGTCTTTGAATGATGGTGATTGGTTCACGCCAACACCCGCTTCATCATGAACACCAGCATCATCATGGCCACCAGCATCGTGCCACGCGTCCCATTTCACGCTTTCCATCACCCCCTCTTCATCACCCCCTCTTCATCACCCCGTTTCCATCACACAATGACGAATCGTGTCTTACGTGATTTGTACCATTCCACGGCTCCTTCACGTGTGATTCCGAGAAAGGGCAGTCCGTCCATGTTCATCAAATATGTACTCTCATCGGGCTCAACGACACACGATGGAAACAAGATTACAATCCTCGTGCCGCCAAGCGAACCGTTGGAGCTCGATCGAGCCCCATCGCCGCGAGGAATAGCGGCACCCTACTGAGCCCGATTTCTCTCAACCCTACACCAGTCTCGCCAATGTCATTGCCCCACTCGCTTGCTTGCGTCCACGCAGTCTGCAATCCACGGTTGGAATTGCGAACCAAACCAGGATCGTGGGCCCTGTTAAGTGCATTCCTGCTTGCAAACTTGATCACATCGGACAGTCGAGCCGAAGAAGCCCCCTTGTACGATCTCGTCATCTATGGGGGAACCTCGGCGGGGATTGTGGCTGCTGTCCAAGCAAGCCGAATGGGAGCATCGGTTGTTGTGCTTGAGCCTTCCAATCGGATCGGCGGCTTGACCACCAGCGGGCTCGGGCAAACCGACATAGGAAACAAAGCTGCCATCGGGGGAATTTCGAGAGAATTTTATCGGCGAATCCGCGATCACTACCAACACGAATCAAACTGGAAGTGGGAGTCACGAGCGTCCTACCGCAGCGGTGGACAAAGTCGCACCAACGCGAATGAGGACACCATGTGGACTTTCGAACCTTCAGCGGCTCTGAAGGTCATGCAGGATTTCGTCGACGAGCACAGAATCAAGCTAGTTCGCAATGCAAAAATCGACCGGACTCCGCTCAAGGGAAAAGGAAAGCGCGTCCAGGGCGTTGTGATGCAAGACGCGCGTATTCGCGCCATTATCACTGAGGACAAAACAGAATACCGAGCGAAACGCTTCATTGACGCGAGCTACGAGGGCGACTTATTAGCCGGTGCGGGGGTTTCCTACAGCGTAGGCCGCGAGAGTTCCCAAACGTATGGCGAATCGCTCAACGGAGTCCAAACAAGACGCGCTCTGCATCACCAGATTCACCCCGGCGTTGACCCGTTCCGCGTGGCCGGTGATCCCAACAGCGGCTTACTTCCCGGCATCGACAAAGCTGGTCCGGGTATTGAGCAACAAGCCGACCACCGGGTGCAAGCATTCTGTTTTCGTATGTGTTTAACCGACCAGCCAGCGAATCGCCTCAAAATTCTCAAACCAGCCAATTACGATCCGCTTGATTACGAGCTTCTGTTTCGAAACTTCGAAGCGGGTGCCAAGACACTTCCGTGGTCCTTCTCTTTGATGCCCAACCGAAAGACTGACATCAACAACAATCGAGGTGTGTCAACCGATTTTATTGGTGAGAGCTATCACTACCCTGAAGCCAGCTATGAAGATCGCGAAGCGACGGTGGCCAAGCACCTTCATTACCAGCAAGGGTTGCTGTGGACGCTCGCCCACCATCCTCGGGTTCCTCGCTCAATGAGGCAACAAGTCTCACAGTGGGGCCCCTGCCGGGACGAGTTCGCAAGCCCTGACGGATGGCAACGGCAACTGTATATTCGAGAAGCGCGCCGCATGACAGGCGCGATTGTCATGACGCAAAATCACTGCCAAGGGAGTCTTGTCGCAAAACAGCCCGTGGGTCTTGCTGCTTATACGATGGACTCACACCATGTCCAACGCTACGTCGACGCAAAAGGCCAGGTCCAGAACGAAGGTGATGTCCAGGTAGGTGGTTTCTCACCCTATGGAATCGATTACGGCTCACTCACCCCGAAAGCGACGGAGTGCGTCAATTTGCTCGTGCCAGTCTGTCTGAGCGCATCACACATCGCATTTGGATCCATACGCATGGAACCTGTCTTCATGGTCTTGGGGCAAACTGCTGCAACCGCAGCAATCCACTCCATTCGCGACAAACAAACAGTACAAAACATTGACTACGACAAACTGCGTGGGCAGCTGATACATGACAAACAAGTGCTTTCGTGGTCACAACCCAAACACGAATCCCCATAGAGCACAGACCTTAAAACATTTTCCGGCATGGTCATGGATGACGACCAAAGCGATCGCGTTGGATTTGATTCCAGCAGTCAGTCGACCGGCCCATTCCTGGGTTCACATTACCGCCACGACAGCAATGCTGGCAAAGGTCTTCAGCAAGCCAGTTATACCTTCAAGATCACAAAAGCTGGAAAATACAAGTTGCAAATTGCCTGGACAGCACACTCCAATCGCGCGACAAATGTGCCCATCCACCTTGCCACGCAAGCCGGCAAACGAACGATTGTCCTCAATCAACGACAAAAACCACAACAACCACCGTTTGGAACATTAGGAATCTTCGATTTTGCCCCTGGCCTTGTCACCGTTGAGATTGATAACTCATCCACGGACGGCTACGTCATTCTTGATGGTGCGCGAATCGTGGCAGTTGCCCCTGCGCCCTAAACCCCTGGCAGCAAACATGTGATTTGGTTTGGCAACTAAAACTTTAAAAATCACTCGACAAGAAAGGACGCAGCCCGTGCGACCGAAGCGATTGTCAAATTCGGCTTTGCAAAGGCAAAGAATTCCTGCTCAAGCTTCAGGTAAATCTGAAACTTTCAGCCTGATTTTGTTATTCTAGAGATACTTGCACACACCATTCAGAACGACAGGTACACGCCATTGACAGGTTTGCGGAAACAAACAATACGTACCTTCTTACCGCTCGGTAATCGAGCCTCGATTCTGTGCGCAACATTCTTGTTCGTGATACTGGCGAGTCCGCTGCAGCTCAAGGGCCGGGAATTTTCCGAGGGCGAAAAACTGTTCGCTCTGCAGTTGAAGCGACTTTTCGCAGACAAGTGCATCGCCTGTCATGGGGCGGACCCTGATGATCTGGGCGGCAGCTTTGACATGCGTAGCCGGAACGCGATGCTCAAAGGCGGTGATTCATACGGTGAAGAAGTTCTGATTCCGGAAGCGGGTCGCGACAGTTTTCTTTATGTGGCAACGACGCGAAAGGAAGCTGGGTATGAAATGCCTCCCAAGGAATCGGAAAGCCTCACGAGCGAGGAGTCAAACTGGATCAGACAGTGGATTGATCTGGGTGCACCTTGGCCAACCGACACGGTTGTCCAACAAATACGCGAAGCGTATGCCCAAGGCGTGGTGGTTCAAACCTCAGGCGGTCTCGCCGATGACTGGAGCAACCGGCGGTACGATGCTTCTGGCTTGTGGGCATACCAACCCCTGAGATTTGTAGAACCACCCCGTGACACCAATCCGGTTGACTGGTTCATCAACCGAAAATTAAAGGAACAGGGGATCCCCGCAGCGCCTTCGGCAACGGCTCATCAATTGGTGAGACGCCTGACATTTGGCTTGACCGGTCTGCCGCCGGAATCCCAACCCAACTGGCCCAAAGCGGCCGAATTCTCCGACGCGTATCTGGCAGACCCACAAACGGCAATCGAAGGATTAGTTGCACAGTTGATGAGTTACCCACAGTATGGAGAAAAGTTGGGGCAACAGTGGCTTGACGTTGCGCGGTACGCCGACACCGCAGGCTTTGCCAATGATTACTCGCGTCCCAACGCGTGGCGGTATCGTGATTATGTGATTCGCTCGTTCAATCAGGACAAACCCTATTCAGAATTTGTCAGGGAGCAAGTTGCCGGTGATGAGTTGAATCCAGAATCGATCGATCACCGAATTGCTACCGGCTTTCTTCGAATGGGACCTTGGGAACAGACAGGTATGAGTGTGTTTCGCATCACGCGTCAACAATGGCTCGATGATGTAACCGACTCGGTCGGCCAAACCTTCCTTGGACACGCGCTGCAGTGTGCAAAATGCCATGACCACAAGTTTGATCCGATTCCGACGCGCGATTACTACCGCCTGATGGCAGTTTTCTCGACAACCCAATTTACTGAGAAAGATACACCGTTTCTGCCATCCGAAAACCAACAGGGATTCACCGCCACGAGCCAATGGCTGAACAACAAAATCGGTGCCTACGAAAAACAGCGGAACAGCCTTCAACAGAAAATCAACCAAAGAAAAGTTTCAGAAACTGGGGAAACCCAAGTTGGAGACAACGGTCTGGATCCGGGTGACGAAAACTCTCTCGCCCGTATCAAGAAGAACATTTCACGACACAACCTTGAGCGGGACAAGACTAACCCCATTGCCCTGACCGTCTACACAGGGAAAACGATCCAACGTAAATCTGTCAATTCACGTTTACGTGCTCCAGCGGAACCATGGGAAAAGGGGATCCTGGAGACCGACACCATTTTGATCAATGGCGACGCGTATTCTGCGGGTGACGCTGTCACCCCCGGAGCGCTGAGTGCTGCAGAGACACTCGGGGAAATGAAGCCCACTGCGTTTCCGGGTAAGCAAGGTGCAAGGCGACTCGCTCTGGCAAACTGGCTGACGGCGACTGATAATCCTCTGACTGCAAGAGTGATGGTCAATCGGGTTTGGGCTTGGCATTTTGGCAAGGGTTTGGCAGGAAATCCAAACAATCTGGGAAGCACAGGGAAAACGCCCTCGCACCCCGAATTACTTGATTTCCTCGCAGACTGGTTTACCAAACACAATGGGTCTGTGAAGCAGCTCAGTCACTTGCTACTCACCTCCAACGCGTATCGCAGGAGCTCTCGCCATCCTGAACGAAAGCTGATTGCCGAAAAGGATCCAGACAATCGCTTCTACGCGAGGTTCTCGCCACGGAGGCTCACTGCTGAGGAATTTCGCGACTCGATGCTTGCTGTCAGCGGCGAGTTGAACGCATCAGTAGGCGGTGTGCCCTGCCGACCAGACATCAATTACGAGGTCGCGATGCAACCCCGACAGATCATGGGGGGGACTGCATCGGTCTATGAACCTGATTCCCTCCCCGAACAACGCAACCGACGTACCATTTACGCCGAGAAGATCCGAGGCCTTCGGGACCCGTTCATGGAGCTATTCAACCAACCTGGACCCGACAAGTCGTGTGAACTTCGACAGACATCTACGGTTGCCCCTCAAGCGTTAACCTTGATGAATGCGGAGGAGATTCAGGATCGGTCACTTGCATTCGCGGCCATGCTGATTCGGAAACACAAATCCGATGCAGAAGTCATTCAATCAGCCTTTTCACGAGCACTTGGGCGTCCACCAACCGCAGTAGAAACCCGGCAATGCCTCGCGCACTGGAAGCGGTGCACCGCAGATGAATCCGATTTGCAGCACCAACCGCAATCCTATCCTGCCAGCACGTTGCGCACGGTGATGGCGGAAAAGACAGGAGAGCCCTACCAGTTCATCGAACACATGCCAACGTACGAGTCCTATGTCCCAGATCTACAGCCGCATCAGACGAATGCACGCACTCGTGGATTGGCTCAGGTCTGCCTGGTGATCCTGAACTTGAACGAGTTCGCATACCTTGACTGATTCAACGCGACACGGTGCTGATTCGGAATTGTCTCCGCACTGCCTACCACTCAAAGCATTATCAAGAAGACAGTCCATGCAGCCCCTATCAACCGAGCATTCGCACGCTGTTCCAAGCCGCCGAGAGGTTCTGTATGGATTTGGAGCCGGGTTAGGTTCGATTGCCCTGAGTTCCCTGCTGCAGGCCGACGCCCCAACCTCAGCCGACGCGTCCGATTCAGCCAAAACGCACCACCCCCCTCGAGCGAAGCGTTGCATTTTCCTGATGATGGAGGGCGGCCCTTCACACTTGGACACATTCGACCCCAAGCCTGAATTGAATAACAGGCATTTGCAGGAGTTCACTCGCTCCGGTAAAGAACAGAGTGCGATGTCCTCTGGAAAACGCTACTTTGTGAAAAGTCCGTTCGACTTCAAACGTGCCGGTCAATGCGGTGCCGACATCAGTACAGAGTTCGAACATTTGCAAACGTGTGTTGACGACATCTGTTTTTATCGGGGAGCGTACGTTGAATCCGTCAACCATCCGACAGCCTGTTACCACGTGAACACGGGCAACCGCTTTGGCGGCGATCCGGCGTTGGGCGCCTGGGTGACTTATGGGTTGGGAACCGAAAACCAGAATCTGCCTGGCTTTGTCGTGCTGCCCCGCACAAGTTACCCGCAGGGTGGAGCGGGAAACTGGAGCAATGGATTTTTCCCCGCGGAATACCAGGGAACACCGCTGAGGGCTGAAGGTAGTCCGATTCTCGACCTGAACCCTCCGGCGCGCATCACCCGGGAACGCCAGCGAGCGAACCTTGATCTGCTGGCTGCTCTGAATCGCGATCACTTGGCAACGCGTCCCGGTCGTAGCGAACTGGATGCCCGACTGAATTCGTACGAACTCGCTTACCGAATGCAGACCGAGGTACCCGAAGTACTTGAATTCAACACTGAATCAGAATCAACGCTGCAGATGTACGGCATCAATCAGCCCAAGACCGAGACATTTGGGCGAAAATGTCTGTTAGCGCGTCGTTTGATCGAAAAAGGCGTACGTTTCGTCCAAATCTATTCCGGCAACTGGGACAGCCATGACTACATCCATCGTGCCCATGGCTCACTGATCAAAGCAGTGGACCAGCCGATCGCTGCGTTACTGAAGGACCTCAAGCAACGCGGTCTGCTAAAGGACACTCTCGTGGTCTGTTGTGGAGAGTTTGGGCGGACTCCGGACAACGGCCAACGCAGCGGGGGAAAAGCGTATGGTCGAGACCACAACGCCAATGCCATGGCAATGTGGTTTGCCGGCGGTGGTACCAAAGCAGGTCACACCATTGGGGCTACCGACGAGATCGGCGGGAAAGCTGTCGAGTGCGCGCATCACATTCGAGATGTCCACGTGACCCTACTGCACCTGCTTGGACTTGACGACAATCGGCTGACGTTCTATCACGCTGGTAGATTCAAACAGCTCAGTCAATTTGGCGGCCAAGTGATTAACGAACTACTCGGCTGAGCGGTGGCACCAGCTGGCAGAACACCTGCGAACATGCGGTTCCCTATGCAGCACCCCAGTACCTTCGCAGAAATCATCAAAACGGCGCGGCCAGGCTTTTGGCCGACCCATCTTTGGTTCTACATGCTTCCCTTCGCAGGTCGGGACATGTTCGGATCACTGCCTTTCTGGGTAGGTGCAGTCTATGTCTGCTTCCCGCTTGGCCTCTTCACTTACGGCTGGAATGACCTTGGCGATAACGAAACCGACCGGGTCAACCCGCGAAAGAACAGCTGGCTGTTTGGTGCACTGCCCAACGCAAAGCTGAGGAAACGGCTTCCCTGGATCATCCTCGCAACCCAGTTACCGTTTGTGTTCATATTCACGTGGGTGGCAGGTCCAAAGATGATTGGTTGGTTCGCAGCACTGATCACTATGAACGCGTGCTACAACACGATCGGTTTTAAACGTCTGCCGGTATTCGATCTGTTGAATCAAGTCGGTTACGTCCTGATTTTCATACTGGCAAGTTGGCTTTGCAGTGTGCCGCAACTCAATGCACCCGCCATGATTTTTGGTGCGATCTTTGCGATGCAAAGCCATTTGTTCGGGCAACTGATGGACCTCGATGAGGACAAAAAGGCCGGCCGCAAGTCGACAGCGGTGGTCATTGGAGTGATCCCGGCAAAACTGCTGCTAGTCACCATCATGGTGGCTTTGGCACTGATCGCCTACCGCTATTTTCAAATCCCTGTTGTCGCCATTTTCATGACGTTGGGGGCCATGTTCTTTTTCATGGACATGTGCTTCGGACCACGCCGCTACCCCGTCTGGTTTAGCACATCTTTTTTCATCGCGTGGAACGTAGTCGTGATCCTATCGATGCACTTCGTCTGGCGGTATGGGATTTTTCTAACAACCTGACGCCACCCCATTCACCCCCACACCGGCAATGCGATTCTCAATCCCCAGTCGCCAACCACCAAAATTGACCACCATCTGAGTCAAGCTGGCAATTGCCCCGCTGGTGAGGGTCCAGGGCCCGCTTCATCACGCGGCCGCACCAGCAGTGGGCTTACCACTGATCAGGGACGCATTGCCGCCCGCAACCGCCGCGACGGAAACGCCACGATACACCAAAGCCCACCCAATAGGCCTCGAGGTCGACCGTTGTCGCTCCGAAAGATTCGCTTTCTTTGAACATGCCACCTGCGAATAAGTCGAGATCGATTCCTGGAAGGACATTGGGCACTCCAATTCCCGCACTGATACGATTCTGGCTGATGTTTGGAAACAAAGCGCGAATGTAATCAACACTGGTTTGGGGCGTGATTCCTCCGATGGATCCAACCGCAGAAGTCTTGGATGCATTTTCAACAAACGTGTAACCACCGCGAAGCCGGATTCCACGATCGGTTGTGTACTGGACACCCGTTTGCACCGCTAACTGATCGTCCCACAGGCTCCCCCAAAAGTCAGTATCTGCCCACATCATGTACTGCAGGTCCACAGCAACGAGAAGCTTTCCATTACATAAACTTTCGTCCGCAATTCCAATCCCGAAAATGTTGGGCAGTTCCATATCCAAATCAAGGTAGTTTGAGGTTAAAGGCACTCGCAGAAAGTTCTCGAACACATGCTTTTCTTTGGTCAGCCAAAAGGCCCCAATCGTGGTCCTGTCGAACAGATCATAAGTCAGCCCAAGATTCCCGCGAACGCCATAGTCAGGCGTTGAGGCAGATTGCCCTGCGAATACACCATCCATTTGAGCGGTTGAAATATTCAGTCCAGCGCCAAAGGACACTCGATCCGTTAATTGCACCCCAAGTGCTGAGGCTGTGCTCAACACCATGAATTCCGCGGATGTGCCATTACTTCCCGAAGCTTCCCGGTAGTCAACACCCAAGCCAGAAGCGGTGATCAAGCCGAGACCTGTGGTGACAGGTAAACCAAGGGCAGTAAAGTCCTGCGTCGCCACAATGTTTCCAATCAGCGAACCAGGGCGTTTCGACTTTTGCTTGAAAGGCCCGACGGGACCAATCGTCGCCTCATTCTCGAGGTTGAAAGTGGGCTCAATCCACGCCGCCGAGAAACTGAAGTTCGTCCCTTTCTGCTGAGTCAACGTCGCAGTATTCAGCACCATCGAACTCTGCACGTCCTGAGGTCTAGCAATCCCAGTGCCCGCCATGCCTCCGGCCGCTGGTAATGCGTTGGCCCGTAATTCGACCCCAAATACCTGAGCATGACTTTCGCTCTGGATCAAACAGGTACCGAGCATTCCGGCCACAACAACCCACCACGTGTGCTTCAACATCCTTAGCGACTCCAGTTCTGGTTCTTTCCTTAGAATAACGTCGCCCCCCACTGACGTGAAAAGATGATGAGCAAGGTCGCGACCTAAGCTGAATCGGCCTACAAACCCTCGTCAATACAATCTACCCGATGCACAAACATGTTTTCTAAACATCCTCTGCCACACGATAGTCAACCTCTGTGCAAACCTTACGTCCGGAAAAAACCGCAAGGGTGTTATCTGTCGTCGCCTTACACGCTCGACCACCGGAAGTAACAACCACGCGTTCGATGCCGAGTCCTTCTGTTACGAACTGTTCCTGACCGAAATGCTGTGTGTCGAAATACTATGTGCCGAACCGTGTCAGTCCCAAGGCAGCGGGTGAACATTTCTAGTGCTAGTGCCAAGCAATTGTCTCAATCCTTGCTAAGCCATTGACTCAGCACGGGAAACCAAACACACCACGGATCGCATGCCATCCAGACAGATTTGCCACAGCAATCACACTCAAAACAAGACTACCGATTTGCCTGCGTTCGAATACAAACAGCAGCGTTGAAGTCAGCAGTGTGAAAGACGAGGCTTTGGCCAGACGGCGTGTAGCATCTGGATCGTGCATGAAGACAAGTGACACGACAAACAGGATGCGTACACTCCGAAAGGACAGCAACATCAACAGAACGAGTGTAATCCGCTTGGTCAGCCTGATCGTTCAACCAATGGTTTTTCGATTTTTTCTTCCCAGACCTGCCGATAACAACCATTCCACGGTTGGACTCACAATAATTAGCACGGATGTTTCATCATCTACGGAGGAAAATCCGTGCGTAAACTGTTCCCCTTGATTCTGATTGTTGTTGCTGGCTGCGGTTCAAGTGGCCGCAACCTATTCCGACCTGCCACCAACGCTGGCTGTGCAGCGGCCCCGTGTGACGCATCTTGCGGCTGCAATGAGCCCACTGGTGACGTGATACTCAATGAGTACCCGGTCATAGAGACACCTGTCATCAGTGAGTGAGCACATGAAAGAGAACGAGCTGTTTGGGAAATAATTTCGTTTCCTACTGCCCTGGCTGGTGGTCTTTGCTGCGCAGAGCCCAAGCAAGTGCGATCAGGAACCCTTGGTCGCTCTTTGCCGAGATCAAGTAGCTCACATAACAAGGTGATGAGATCGCCTTGGCAGTCCGCTTACTGACCATTGCGTTACCGTCAAAACCGATACTCAGAATCCTGAATCGGCAGAGCAGCATGTTCCCCAGCGAAGGACATCACGCCGTTAGAAGATCAACATGATTTGCTGAGTAAAAAGAAGGTGCGTTTTGGGACCTAACGCGGTCCCGCCTACCTGCTTGAGTTGCCTGCTTGGGTGGACCCTAAAGCGGCTTCCACTTGAACCAACATTGCAACTGTTTCGGATCTTGAAAACACGGCCCCCGCACCGGCAACCGGACACGGGGTTACAGAAGAACGTTCAATTCAGTTCAAGAAGGTGGTTTGAATTTGGGAGCCACAGGCTCCGGCGGTTCGTCCTCAATCGCTTCACTGGTGCCTGTAGGCACGGAGTCATCGCCAAGGAAAGTGTTCTTGGCTTCTCGCTCGGCAGTTTTAAACTGCTGCTGAACATCGTTGAGGCCTTTACGGAATTCGCGATAACTTCCTCCAAACTTCCGTGCCACCTCAGGGAGGTTACTACCGAAGAGGAGAACCGCAATGACACCGATCACCACCATCTCAAAGGGACCAAGCCCAAACATCGCTAATTCGACTCGTCAGAGGAGGCTGGCTGGTCTTCTTGTTCGACGGTCTCGGTCATACCGCGTTTGAACTCGTTGGTACTGCGACCGAGATTTCGCATCAAGCTTGGGAGCTTTGAGCCACCAAATAACAGCAAAATGATTCCGGCGATGATTGCCAGTTCCAGCGGCCCAGGTGCGCCGAAGCCCAACAACAGGCTATTCATGATCATGGTTCACTCTCGCAAAGAGGTTCTAGTAGGAGAACCCCAACGCTGACCGGCGAAAGCGGGTAGGTCGATCGCTCGAGTCTCCCCGAAGCGAACACCTCCTGAACCGACGTGTCGGGGGCGTTAAAAACATGAGGATTGCTCCACAGAATCTATTGTATTGTAAAAATCGCCGTAGTCAAAGGCACAATTGGGCCTGACCGCAGCGGTATGCAAGATTGCTCCCGTAGCCTGGTGAGCCCCAGCTTCCATTGACTCAAGGGCATTGACAGCGGTTCGCGTGGCAAAATCATCGGCTTATGAGGATCAGGCAAACTTTGAGCCACAATTCGGCCAAAAACCGCCCGACCTTTGACCAATCAAGCAACCCTTCGCACCAGCCACCATAAAAATCTTTGGTTGCTGATCGCATTTGCAGGGCGAGTCAGCGGGATCCATTTTGAAGCCACTTTTCAATTCAGTGCTCAGGACTGGAGTTGGTCGATCATAGCGGCCAACTTTTTTCTGCCCGGAAAGGTAAGTCGATACCCGTCCGCGTGCTTCTCAACCAGTGAATCATTGAGCAAACGCTTCAAAGCCAGGTCCCAGCTTGATCGTCGACCGAGTTTTCCCGGCATCAAGAACGGGTCCAACTTGACACCATCTTCGATCCACTGGAGCACCAAGCAATCAAGACTTTCGCGATTCCGCCGCCAAAGCAACCACCGGTTCGCCAATAAACCATTTCTGGGTGAGAACAGAAGAATGAATAAAAAGACGAGCCCCGCCGCTGATGCGATGGGTCCGGTTGGAGCGACATCCAATGAAAGTGCTCCATAAAAACCCGTGATCGCAGACACGATCCCAACCCCCACTGAGACGACCAAAAAGCTGTGCAACCGATTGGTCACCAGATATGCCGCTGCCGGAGGCGCAATCATGAGACCGACAATCAAAACTGACCCAGCAACGTTAAATGCTGCCACGGTCGTCAACGAGACAATCGTCAACCAACCCAATTGAAACATTTGCGGCCTCAAGCCGAAGCGGTTTCCCAACTCCGGGTCGAACAAGGCAACCTTGAGCTCTTTGTAGCAGACAAGAATGAACAGCAGTTGTGCGATCAGAATCGCCAGCATGACAACCCAGGAAAATGGGCCCAAATCCCAACCTGCAATTTCAAAACGATCCAGCGCGGCAATGGCCAGGTTCCCATCGAGAATGCAGTCCGCATGAAAGTGTGTCTGTTTCAGAAAATTACTGATGAACAGAATCCCCAAACTGAACATGCCCGCGAATACTAACCCCAGCGCCGCGTCAGAGTCCAGCAATCCGGTACGCTGGAGCAATTCAGTGCACCACACCATGAACAACCCACTCGCTGCAGCGGAAACGATCAGCAAGGGCGAGTTGTAATCGCCCAGATACCAGAATGCGACAGCCAGACCAGGAAGCACGGCGTGACTCAAACCTTCACTCACCAACGCTTTTCCATTGACGAGCAACAGACAGCCACAAAGGGCACAGGACATGGCGGTGACAATGCCGATCACAAGGGTCCAAAGTTCAAGCGACAAGTTTACGCCTCCTGGACAACACACCTCGTCCCGGACCAAACAGAATTGAAAACCCAACCACGAAACAAAGAAAGACGACAATCACAGGTCCTGTAGGCAAACCCTTGCCGGCCGCACTTACCAATGCGCCACCTCCCGCACACATGGATCCAATCACGGCTGCCAACCCAACCATTTTACCCAGTGTATTGGTCCACTGCCTTGCGGCGCTTGCAGGTGCGATCAGCATCGCTACCATCAAAACAACACCGACGATCTGAATCCCAATGACGATCCCAATGACGAGCAATGAGAGCATGAGCAATTCCCATCTTCCGACGGCCAATCCCAAGCCTGTCGCGTACTGCACATCAAAAGTCAACACTTTGAATCTCGACCAGCAGATTACCAACAGGAGCAGTGAGCAAACCGCTAGTCCAGCAACCATCCACAGATCAGCAAGCGTCATGGCAGCAGCCATCCCGAACAGATAATCTTCAAGGCCAGCTTGCCCGGGTATCGGCGTCGCTGAGCGCTGAATCCAACGTAGCATCGTCATGCCCGAGCCAAAAAACAGCGCAAGCACAACGCCAAGACTGGCATCTGGTTTTATTTTCGTAGAATTTGCAATCCATTGCATCAGGATCATAGCGCCAATGGCTGCTACTATCGCTCCCGGAATCAGTAGCCAAAGAGACTTGCTTCCTTCACCTGTCAAGGCAAACCATACCCAAAACACAACGACGATGCCCAGCAAGGTGGAATGTGAGATCACGTCGCCGATAAGGCCCTGTTTTCGCAGGTAGGCAAAACACCCCAGAGCCCCACTGGTGGCTCCAGTGATCGCGCTGCCAGCGACCACCAACTGAACGGTGTAATCACTAAAAAACTCAATCATGGCAGTGACCGTTCGACATTTGGCCCCACATCATTCCGTCGATACCATAGGTCGCCTGAATATTTTCGGCAGTGAACGTGGTTTGCGTGGTTCCCGCCGCCACAAGTTGCCGGTTCAACAAAGTGACGTGGTCAAAATAGTTAGCAACTGTGGTCAGGTCATGGTGAACCATCACTATCGTGTCACCTTGATCCCGCAGCCTGTGCAGGATTTCCACGATCATCTTTTCAGTTTTCGCGTCCACGCCCGCAAACGGCTCATCCAATAAATAGATCTTCGCCTTCTGGACAAATGCCCGTGCCAGAAAAACGCGTTGTTGCTGGCCACCAGAGAGCTGCCCAATCTGTCGGTCCGCGTACTCTCGCATTTGAACTTGTTCCAAAGCCTCAAACGCATCCTCTCGCTCTTTTTTCCCAGGACGTTGAAACCATTTCAGTCGCCCGTAAGTTCCCATCAGCACGAGATCGAGCACGGTGATCGGAAAATCCCAATCGACGGCAGATCGCTGGGGAACATACCCAATCCTTGACGCTTTTCCCCCGGCTGATTGTTCGCCCACCAAGGCAGCATCATTCACTATCACCTCACCCGACAATACCGGCACCACTCCGAGAATGGCTTTCAGCAGAGTACTCTTGCCAGCGCCATTCGGGCCGACGATCGCAGAGATACGCCGCATTGGTATCTGCAACGACACGTTCCAAAGTGCCGTTGTGGCGGCATAAGCAACCGTCAACTGGCGCGTCTCGATCGCGGTTTGTATGGTTTCACCCAAGGGATCTAATCCGCTATTTTTTCCGAGAGGGATTCGGTGATCAAATCCACGTTGTGGTTGAAAGTGCCAAGAAACGTATCCAACGGAGGATCCACGCCCAGATCGTCAGAATACAGAGGTTTCTCGGCAATCCGCACCTCCCAACCCTTCGCCTGGCACGCTTCTTGGAGAGCAGCAGTTACCTTGGGATTGGTGATATTCTCTATGAAAATTGCTGGCACTTTTTTCTCGCAAACCGTGACAGCGACTTCGCGAATCGTTTTCACGTCCGCTTCGGCATCATTACCGATTCCAAGTACCGCAATGGGTTCAAAGTCATAAACAGCTGCAAAATAGTTGAACGCGTCATGTGCGCTCACCAAAACACGTTGGTTTTCTGAGAGCGTCGAAAACTTTTCAACTGCTGCTTCATGAGCCGTCGTAATCTCGTCAACGTAAACATCACCTCGAGTTTGATATTCAGCAGCGTTATCAGGATCCAACTCACACAGCTTGGCCGTCAGCCCTTTGACACATTCACTCCAGCCTGGCAGATGATTCCAGATGTGAGGATCGAACGGTGCTTCGGGATCAACTTTTCCCTCCTCCACCCAGTCCAATCTTGCCTCAGGTGGAAAGGCCGATGCCATCGCCCAGCACTTATCGGCAAATTTGTCTTCCAGAACATCGTGCAACCTCGCCTCTAAATGAAACCCGTTGAAGAAGACTGCCTTCGCGTCCGAAATCGCCTGAACATCCTTCGTGCTTGCACTGTACGAATGCGGATCAACCCCGGGTCCACAAAGCTGGACAATTTCATGGTTATCTGTGATACGACGCAACGCATCGGCAATATGCCCTGTCGTCGCTACCAATATTTCTTTTTCTCCCAACGCTGGACTGAGCTTACTTTGCTTATCCGATTGCCCGCAACCAGCGGTCAACAAACCAACGGTCAACAAAACACCGCTCAACACAACAGCGAACGAAAACTTAATACGCACTACACTTTTCCCAATGATGACTATGGAACTTCTGTTTCCTGCCCGACGTAAAGATCGCAGCATCGCACTACAATCACTTTGGCTAGCTCGGCAGAGTTCGCTCCGGAACTTCGTAGCTTGCGTTTACAAACATGTCGGCGCGGGTACCAATGAACCAACCTTGCGGCTTTGAACTTGCCACGAGCACCTCATGTTATTTCGGCACCGACCTTGATAATGCAATGATAATGCAAGTCAATCGCAACAGCCAATCCCACCTCCCCGATAATTTATCGCTTTAGTTGTCCATCAGTCCCTCATCAGTCCCACATCAGGCAATCACATCCATTGGCCTGCACGTTAGCTCTCGCATCTGGCCTACCGAGGCCGTGACATCATGGGATCTCGACCACTTGAGCACCAAAACAGCGAACAAACCCCGAAAAACAGCGACCATGATTGGCGTTATTTCCAGGCAACCCAACGTCACCGGCCATGCGTTGCCCCAGACAATCTATAGTTTTTGCAAAGAAAGACCCCGTGTCTGAATTGGCAACCAGCACGAAGCGAGCTTCTTTCTTCATGAGCCCCTGCCCAACTTGCCCACGGCAGTGATTGTATTTTACGAGAAACAGGGCAACGGCGGATCGCAGGAACAGCCGATCGCAAAACATTAAACTGGCCCACTGAGCAGCCAATCAACTAACCAAATCACATTAACATTCAAAGCTCGTTTGATGGACACTGGTTCCAGTCCCCTGCCCCAGTCCCCTGCCCAAGTCAACGAGCGAAAAATCAAGACTTCCCGACAGCCCAAATGATCACTCGTTTAGCCCAATATCTACTCGACACACTGCGTAGCCCCCGAGAGCAGCTTTCACGGGGGCAAAAGTTCTTGCGCAAGAGTTATGAACTTGTCGTGTATTGCTACCGGCAACTGAAACATCAGCGTGCCGATGGGATGGCTGCTGAATTGACCTACCGCACCATCTTTGCCTTGATTCCGGTTGTGGTTCTGGGCTTGGTGATGTTCAGGGTCGTGGGAGGTCTGGAGGATGTTCAGGCAAAGGTTGAGAACCAATTGTTCTCATTTTTTGGCGTTCCTGACATCACGACGGGCTACAGCCCGCTGACCGCACCTGACTCCGAGCAACCTGAACCCTCTCTGCCCCAATCTCAAATCGATCCGACACCGGACCTTACGCTGCAAGCACCCCGCACGGTGTTACCAGAAATTTCCCCATCGGCAACAAACCGCGTGGACGCCAATGGCGTTAATGATGTTGCCAAAACATCAAACTCATTGGCTGAGCCAAGCGGCGCCGAGTCGGTCTCCCCCAATGCAAGTGACCCGCAGTCGCCAGTCAATGACTCGAACCAAACGCCGTTGGTTGTTCCCACTCGAGAGCCCCTCCCCTCGGCCCGGCTGAGCCGCTCGCCTGATTCCAATCGAACCTCCCCCACTGATTCCCAACTCACTGAGAATGCAGCTCTGCAGGATGCTGCGCTGCAGGATGCCGCTCAACAGGATGCAGCGCTGCAGGCACGAACCAGCATCCGCCGCACGCTCCACGATCTGGCAGACAAGGTAACCTCGGTTGATTTCGCTTCCATCGGCGTCTTTGGATTGTTGCTTTTCACGTATGCAGCAGTTGCGTTGGCAAACGCGGCAGAGCATCTCTTCAACCGCATCTACGAAGCACCTTCCAAACGCCCGGCCCATCTACGGCTTGCGATTCACTGGTCGATTTTAACGCTTGGTGGAGGGCTTCTGGCGATGAGCCTTTACCTTTCTGGCCAAGTGGTAGAATGGTTTGGCAACATGGAGGGCAGTGCGACCCTGAAACCATTCCTGACGCACTGCGTGTCACTCTTGGCCAGCTGGGTCCTGTTATTTCTTGTGTACGCATTGATGCCCAATACGAGGGTTTCTGTTCGCGCCGCAGCGATTGGCTCAGCAGTCAGCGCCGTTTTGTGGGAGATTGCAAAATACGGTTTCCAAATCTATCTATCTGAAGCCGTCCCGTATTCACTGTATGGATCATTGGGTTTGATTCCCCTGTTTCTATTCTGGATCTACCTGACATGGCTACTCGTCCTCTTTGGGCTTATTCTCACATATACGTTACAGGCGTTGGGTGGTCATTTGCCGGACCGGTTCGATGCGGAGCAGTCACAAAGCATTGAGGGAGACCCGGATTGGATGTTGCCCATCATGTGTGAAGTCGGAAACTCATTTGGCGAGGGTGAGACCCTTGATCACCAGACGTTATCCGATCGAATCGGATTATCTTCACGCAGTGTCCACGAGTTGACAGCACACCTGCTGGATGCCGACCTTCTTTTGCAAGTGACGCGTAGTGACGCTCAAGATGGGCTTACGCTTGCCCGCCCCGCGGACAAAATCACCCTTGTCGAGATCCTCGATCTTGCACATCGCATACGTCCTCCCCACCGGCACCCTGCATGGAAAGCCTTTTCAATTTTGAAGGAGGCAGAACGGCAGGCAGCGCAGGGCAAGACACTTGCAGACGCCGAGTTTTAGCATTCACACCGGGGGGTAAACACATCACCGGCGCGACCGTGAGCCTCACGCATCCCGTTTTCTGAGCGTATTTTCCTCCGCTTCCGAATCGAGCTCACTACGTCCTGCTTGCAGCACCCCAATGAGCTCATCAGCAGCCGTACACAGATCCAGCAAAGCGACTCGGGCCAGCGCCAGATCACCCTGCTGGATCGCTTGCTCGATCTTCTCAACGATCTCTACGGCACGCCTTGCACCAACCACCCGCGCGGTACCCTTGAGAGTATGAGCGTGACGCTCCACATCTGACTTCGCCCCCACCTGCATCGCCCCACTCAATTTCTCAAGCAATTGTGGAATTTCATCCATCGCAGACGCCTTGACCACTTCGAACAACTCTTCATCATTGGAAACATTCGCATACGCCTCTATCCAATCAACCACAACGGCAGCCTCCTTGTCCTGCGGTTCATTTCCAACGTCAGGAAGCGAAGCGGTCTCACTACGTTCATGCAAACGCGGCGTGGCCCTGGTGTCTCTTTTCACTTGATCACCTGAGTACTCAAGCAACATTCGTTGCAGTTCGCGTCTCCGTACCGGCTTGGCGAGATAATCATCCATCCCCGCCTCAATGCACCTGGTACGATCGCCCTTCATTGCATGTGCCGTCATCGCGATGACCGGAATATGCGTGCCCCGTCCAGCCTCAATATCACGGATTCTTCTGGTTGCTTCAAAGCCATTGAGAATTGGCATTTGGATGTCCATCAGCACGATGTCAAACTCCTGCTGAGTGAACAACTCCACCGCCCGATCGCCGTTGTCCGCAACAACGATCTCATGATTGAGTTGTGACAGCAATCCCAAAGCCACTTTCTGATTCGCAACACCATCCTCCGCCAAAAGGATTCTAAGGCTCTTCATGCCAGCTTGCTGCGCAACGGCTCGTTCTCCCACCAGAGACATGGTCGTCAGCTGTCGCTTGCAACGCATCAATGCAGCTAGAAGCTCAGCAACCACAAGTGGTTTTTTCAAACAGGAGTTCATTTGCATGGCTTTGCTGCGCATCAGACCGCCATGAACATCCTCTGACGCGAGCCGGATCACCGGTATCTGCTTGAGCAAAGAATTCCAGTCCGAGTGCGTTGCCATTTTCTCAGCGCTCATCCCTTCCACTTCGGCACTCGTCAACAGGACTGGCAGCAGTGCGTCCCGTTGAGCCAATTTCTTCACCAGGTTGATGGCCGGTTTCTGTTGATTTGTACGATGCGTTTCCATTCCCCATTTCTCAAGGAGTGCACATAGTTTATTCGCTTCGCGGTGATCGCGTTCAACGATAACACCAGTAAGATCCGAGAGGTCGGGTGATTCTGCATCGAGTTCTTCAGCCTTTTGGGAGACGCCAAACAGCAAGGTAAAGTGGAAGGTGCTACCGACCCCCGCTTTGCTCTCCACCCAGATCTCACCGTTCATTGCCTCGACAATCTTCCGGGTAATGGCAAGGCCCAGACCGGTTCCTCCAAACTCTCGTGTGGTCGAAGTATCGGCCTGTTCAAATGCGGTGAAGATTTTTGTGTGCATCTTTCGCGGGATCCCGATACCCGTGTCCTTGACCAGGAAGTGCAAGGTGACTGTCTGATCATTGACCGTGTCCACCAGCACATCGACACTCACGCTACCCTCGTCGGTGAACTTGATCGCGTTGCCGACCAAATTGACAAGGATCTGCCTCAAACGCGTTGAGTCTCCACGAACGTAACTCGGTGTTCCGGGCGTGACGTGCCACGTGAGATCCAATTTCTTGGATTGGGCCCGAATGCCAACAGGCTTCATAGCAGCCGCCACTTCTTCGCGAAGATCAAAGTCCCTCATTTCAAGATCAAGTCTTCCGGCCTCAATTTTTGAAAAGTCCAGAATCTCGTTGATGATCTCAAGCAAAAGGTCGGCTGACTCTCGTACCACATGCAGATAATCGGTCTTAGATCGCTCGTCTCCTGCTTCCAAGGCCAAATCAGTCATCCCGATGATGGCATTCATTGGTGTCCTGATTTCGTGGCTCATGTTGGCGAGGAAATCGCTTTTGGCGGTGTTTGCAGCCTCAGCTGCATCCTGCGCGATTTTGTAATCCGTGATGTCACGTGCCACCCCGAACAGCCCAACAATGTTTCCGTCTTCGGTGCGCAACGGAGCCTTGGTGGTTGACACCCAGACCAGCTTTCCCTCGGGCGTGTACTGCCGCTCTTCTTTTCCGATAATCGGAATGCCAGTGGTGATGATCTGATGTTCATCAGCAAGATATTCACCTGACTGCTCCGGGCCATACAGCTCGCTGTCTGATTTACTAATCAACGCCGCCGAATCTTCATAACCAAGATGTCTCGCCATCGCAGCACTGGCCCGCACAAATTTGCAATCTGCATCTTTAAAATAGATCAAGTCAGGCGAGTGTTCGAGCAGGGTGTTCAACAGAAAGTGTTCAACAGCAAACTTGTCTTTTGCATTGTTCAATTCGCGTGTTCTTAATTGAATCATCTGCTCAATATCAGCGGTACGATCGCTGATCGTTCTCGTGTAGCCGGCAAGGATTACCGAGATCAATGCACCGAGGATCAGGATCGTCAGTGGCAAACGCGATGAGTTTGCCGCAATGAAAGCAGGTGTCAGGATCGTTGTGAGCGTCCAGTCATCAAACGGAGCCGCCAAGGTGGCAGCCTTTTTCTGGTACTTTTCGCCATACAGCAGCGATGGATTTCTGATTTCCCGGAATACAGTTCTGGGGATATCCCAGGCGTAGAGTGCAACCGTGCGCGGTTTCTGATCCAGATGCGAATGTTGGAAATAGATATCCACGTTTCCCTCACCACTCAACATTGCATCATCCAGCATTCCTCCGATATCAATGAGAATGGCATACACACCGGTCAAGCACGTTGCACGCTCTTCTGGAGTTGAGGCATCATCGACATAGAAGCGTTGCCTTTCGCTGCGCAGCAGATCACGTCTTGCCGCCACATTGCCCCCCACATCAGCGAGCAACTGGGGGTCGAGCCCAGCTTTTACGTCGTACACGGGTCGCAAAACTGCGGTCACAAATTTGGGCTTGCCTCCGATTTCGGGGACTTGAAACGGGCGGCTCATACAGTAGGGAAGCGCGTCATCCACGATCGAATCAATGCACTCGCGGCATGCCGGAATGCTCGCGAAATTCATTCCAGCCAAGAACTTCCTGTCCATATTTTTTTTTGACAGGAAAGCCGGATAAATATCAGAATCGGGCTGAACAAGTTTCTGGTAGCCGACAGGGGCCCAAATGCTGTAGTCAGCATCAAGCTCCTTCATCCGTCTCTGCATTTCATCAGCTTCCGCAGCATTGATTCTGGGTAGCCAACATGCATACAGCACTGACTCATCCTCAGTTACCTGCGTTTCAAACCGATCATGGAAATCGTCCAGAATGTTTTCATAGGAATTCGCTGGCCGACTACCGAGCCAACTCCGTCCTGCCACCGCTGCCCGAAAAGCATTCTCAACCACACGACAGCGAAGATTGCTGACAGCAGCCCCACGTTCCAAGGTCAGCTTGGCTTCATTATTACGCACCAGGACGTATGCAACGAAGGTCGCTGCCAAACCAAGAAAAAGAACAGTGAGCATTCCGAGATGGGGGAATTTCCTGCGTGTAATCGGAATTTCTTCAGACATTCAACCCTCCAACGGACGTCCACCAGATCTGGCATCGGAAACACCCACCCAGTCCCGACTACGCTCAACCAAAGACAAGAACATGAACAAATTCCCGTCTCGGCATGCCAAACGTGCAAACTTACCAGACACCCTAGATATCGAGGCAGTCTGGCTGGACAATCCGCGTTTTCCTCAGCAAAGGACAAAGGTCATGCTGCTATTTTTGATATTGCTGGTTTAACCGTTCTATCCTGCCCCTCGAAGTGTGCAATGGATCAGCCAAACGGTCAGAAGCCGGTTTGACTGAAACTAGTGCGCTTCGAGCCAATTTCGCCCCACGCCCAATTCCACTTCAATGGGCACCTGCATGGGAAGCGTCGCTTTCATGCTCGCCTCAATCACGGGCATGACCCGTTCCTGTTCTGAAATTGCCATGTCAAAGACAATTTCATCGTGGACGGTCAGGACCATTTTGGTGGAGAATCCCCCGTCTTTCAGTGCTTTGTGGGTGCGGATCATCGCAATTTTCAACATATCAGCAGCCGTGCCTTGGATCGGACTATTCATAGCAAGACGTTCTGCTGCGTTGACAACATTCCGGCTCTTTGAATTGATATCACGGATATACCTGCGTCTCCCCGTGCTCGTCGCCACAAACCCATTCTCTTTTGCAAATGCGATGGTTGAATCGATATACGCCTGCACCCCCGGGTACTTCTCAAAATAGCTCTCAATCAATTCACTTGCCTCATGCCGGGGGATGTTCAGTCTCTGTTGCAAGCCAAAGGCAGAGATCCCATAGATGATGCCAAAGTTCACCGTCTTCGCCTTGTCACGCATTTCACGTGTCACTTCATCAACTTCAACTTTGTAGACCTTCGAAGCGGTGATCGTATGAATATCCTCACCGCTCTGAAATGCTTCCAACATTCCCTCATCGCCACTCAATTCGGCCATCACCCTCAATTCAATCTGGGAATAGTCGGCACTCAGGATCAAGTGCTGGTCATCGCGTGCCACGAACGCGGCGCGAATATCTCTGCCCCGCTCTTTCCTGACCGGGATCGTTTGCAAATTGGGGTCGTTGGACTGAATGCGACCTGTTGCGGTCCACACCTGGCTGTAATGGGTATGCACACGTCCTGTTTGCGAATTCACGGCCAAGGGAAGTTGATCAACGTAAACCGACTTCAGTTTCCTGGCATTTCGGTAATCGAGCACATCGGCAATCACTTGATGCTTGTGCGAAAGTCTTTCCAGTTCAGCTTCACGTGTTGAGTACTGTCCCGTAGCGGTCTTTTTTGGATTCTCCTCCAGTTCCAATTCATCGTACAGGACGACACCCAACTGTTTTGGAGAGTCAATATTGAATTCGTGCCCTGCAGCCTCAAAAATCTTTCCTTGCAACATCTCGATTTCATCAGCCAGTTTTTTGGAAAAGATCGCCAACGCCTCAGTATCGAGGCGGATCCCTTCATGTTCCATATCCACAAGCACAGGAATCAGGGGACACTCCACGTCATTGCAAACCTGGCTGGTACCCTGTGCATCGATTTCCGGCCTGATCAGATTGGCGATTTGAAGAGTGACATCGGCGTCCTCGCAGGCATACTCTGCCAACCTTTCCACCGGCACTTCGCTCATGCACTTCTGCTCCTTGCCTTTTTCGCCAATCAGTTCGCTCGTCGCGATTGGCACGTAACCCAAGTAAAGTTTGGCAAGGTAATCCAATCCATGCCTCATTTCCGGCTCCTTCATGGAGTGAGCCAACATGGTGTCAAAAATTTCCCCGTTTACCTCAATCCCATTCCACTTCAGCAGCGTCAGATCGTACTTCAGGTTATGTCCAACTTTGGCGATCGCTGCGTTCTCAAACAGCTGCCTGAATTCTTCCAGTACCTTGCTAGCAGCCTCTGTTTCTGTGGGAATCACCACATAATAGGCTTCCGCAGCTCGAATACTGAATGACAACCCAAGCGGTTTCGCCGTACGAGGATCCAACCCGGTTGTCTCACTGTCAAAACAAAAGGTTTTCTGCTTTGACAACAATTCAATCAACTCAGCACGTTCCTTCGGATCGGTGAGCGTGTGGTACTGATGCGGAACATCCTTGATTGTTTTCTCATCAACGGGCTCATCGAACAGGGTTGCCTGAATTTCGGTTTCACGCTTTTCGCGGATAACTTTGGCCCGGCTACTTGCTGAGGAAAATGATTTGCCAAGCAGTTTTTTTCCGAGGGTATCAAACTCAAGTTCCATGAGTAGTTCTTTTAACTTTGCCTTATCCCATGGCTCGCATTTCAGTTCCGGGAACTCAACATTGTGAGGTACATCCAACTGGATGGTGACCAGTTTCCTTGACAATCTTGCCATGTCAGCCTGATCTTCCACACGTTCCTTCTGTTTGCCCTTCAATTCCGAACTATGACTAAGAAGATTTTCGATACTGCCATACTGGGCAATCAGTTTCTGCGCCGTTTTCGGCCCGATACCAGCAACACCGGGAATATTGTCGCTCGCGTCACCCATCAAGCCGAGGATATCAATCACCTGATCAACTCGCTCAATTCCCCACTTCTCAAGCACTTCTTTGACACCAAAGATTTCGGGATCTGCCCCACGCCGACCAGGTTTATAGATCACTATGTCATCGGTCACTAACTGTTCGTAGTCCTTATCGGGGGTCACCATCCAGATGCGATAGCCTTGCTCACTGGCTTGTTTCGCGAGCGTCCCTATGACATCGTCCGCTTCATACCCCGGCCGACGTATCACATGAATATTCAGCGCATCCAGTAGCCGATCAATATACGGCAACTGGGTCGCGATATCCTCTGGCATTGCATCACGCTGTGCCTTGTAAGCTGGAAACTCAATGTGCCGCTGCGTCGGTTCAGAAGTATCAAAGGCCACCGAAAGATGGGTTGGTTCTTCCCGTTTCAGAATATCCAAAACCGTGTTCGCCATCCCGAATACAGCCGAGGTGCAGAGTCCCCCCGATGTAAAACGCGGACTACGAACCAAAGCAAAGTGCGCACGATACGTTAACGCCATGCCATCCAGCAGAAACAGCTTCTGGTTATCCGGAAACAGCTCAGTCGGTTTTGCTGCCACAACAAGCACCTGCCATTGAAGAATTCAGAAGAAGGGGGGATCGCTTCCATGAACCGCAGCGTCCCAGTCAAACCCCGCCGGACAATCTAACGAGTGTTCCCCCCTTGCTGCTAGCTGCCTGAATCAAGGGCATCTACAGCACCCGGGCGTTGGCTGCAAAAGTCAGCCAATCATGCCTCCGCCCAACCGTTGGTGCGGCGATCCAAACAACGCATGAGCTCATCGCAACCAAAATCCAGCTGAATTTTGTTGGCAGGCTGGTTCACAGTTCAGAGGATAAACATCGGCCCTCATGACAGACGTCACTGACCTTCGATGTATTCCAACTGAATACTCGCATTGGGCAGGGCTTTCGCAAGCTCAGCAACCCCATCCTTGGTGACCGCCGTCCGCGTCACTTTCAGGTCCCTCAGCTTGGTCAATCCATTCAAGGCACCCAAACCCTCATCCGTAATTTGAGTGGATCCCAGGTGTAGAAAGGTCAGATTCTTCAAGTTGCTCAAAAAAGGCAGGCCCGCATCACTCAACCGCGTATTGTCCAGATTAAGTGATTCCATCGCTGCCAGGTTCTGCAAGGGTTCGATCCCATCATCCGAGATATTGAGCCGCCACAAATTCAGTTTTTTGAGGTTTTTCAATTCAGCCAATGGTGGCATCGCATCGTCAAAGAGCTGGACGCATTCACTCAGGTCGAGCTCCTGGAGGCCCGTTAACTTGGATAGTCCGGCGACGCCCACTGCATCAATTTGATTCCTTGCCAACCTCAGTTTTTTCAGTTTGGGGAACATCGCAAACAGTTCCACAGCCTCGTTACCGATGGTTGTCTCTGCCATGTAGAGTTCTTGGAGGTTATCGAGTCCCACAATTGTTTGAACACCATCCTCGCTGATCCACAGATAATCAACCGCCAGCAGTTTCAAGTTTTTCAGTTTCGCAACATGCACCATGCCATCATCACTGACACTGCACGCCCCACTTTTGCCAGAGAGTCGCAGCGCTTTTAATCGTTTGAGCCCGACCAGATGAGCAAGTCCATCATCGCTGATCCCACAGTCCCTCAAATCAAGATCTTCCAGGCTGGCAATTCCTGCAATGGTTTTCATGCCCTCATCGGTCACGGCCGTGCCCCCCAAACGCACAGCCCTGAGACGCGGTAACTGAATCAAGGGCAGCAACTCCTCGTCACTGATGTCGAGCCCTCGAAAATCAACGTCGATGATGTTCCCAGCAGCATCGCGTCGCACTTTATCGGTCACAGCTTCGATCGCTAGCACCGCATCCTCGGGATCTACCGGCGTTGCCTCAGCAATTGCTGCCCCACCGGCAGCACCCTGAGATGCAGGATCTACTGCGGCAACATCGACCGGTTCACGGGTGCAACCGACGGCGATAACGAGACCAACCACAATGACATACAAACGTGCAAACATGGGATTCCAAAGCATCGAAAAACGGGATTGAAGGAGTCAACGTAACCGGCCACTAGCTCTGACAATTGGCACCTGCCGGCAATCAAGACCTCAGAGTCGGGTTCCGATCTAATTCGTAGACGGAACGGGTAAATTCATGGACGGAACGGGGATGAACTGTTCGCAAGTGTCGATTCAGCCTTCGAACTCGACTTCCCAACCGGGGCGATATTCCTTGCGGAGATATTTGTCAGCCTCAGGACAATTGGTGGCTTTGAAATTCTCGCCATCCCAATCAATCTGCTTCCCGGTTCGATAAGCCACATTCCCCAACAGAACGGCCTCCGTCAGGGCACCCGAGTAATCGAAATTACAGGTAGTGGGAGAACCATCCTTGCACGCCTTGATCCACTCCGCATGGTGTCCAATCGACTTTGGAATGGTTTGCGCTGGCGGCACGAAGTCCGTAAACTTCTCTTTGGGGAACAGCTTGTAATTGCTGTAGGAGGCAAACATATTTCCTTCCGTTCCGACAAACATGACCCCACTT
Organism: Planctomycetaceae bacterium; assembly: GCA_002862205.1. Lineage (GTDB taxonomy): Bacteria > Planctomycetota > Planctomycetia > Pirellulales > Pirellulaceae > Rubripirellula. The sequence continues at coordinate 31,187 of PKCN01000076.1, forward strand.
CCAGGTACTTTTTCGTCAGCCACTTCACGTGGTGTCTTATTGCCGTCGTACCACGTAAAATCGAGACCGGGCTTATCGCCTCGGGCCGGGAATTTGTATTTCACCACCAACCCTAACGGGCATGTCTCGGGGTGCACCTCGGGGCCTTCAGCCTCAATGGAGATTGGGTACCGCAGGTCGAGTGCCCAGAAGGGCAAATCCATGTAGTGACACCCCATGTCCCCGAGTGTTCCCTGTCCAAAGTCCCACCAGCGTCTCCATTGCGCGGGGTGGTATCGCCCGGCTGCAAAGGGGCGTTCTGGGGCAGGTCCCAACCATAGATCCCAACTCAAGTTAGCTGGCGGCTCGACTCCCTTTTCCGGCCGATCTCCGCCTCCCCAACTTTTTCCGACCCAGACGTGGACTTCCGTCACGTCACCGATTGTTCCAGCCTGAATGATTTCTACGACACGTCGGTAGTTATCAGTGGCATGAATTTGGGTTCCCATCTGAGTCGCAACTCCCTTCGCCTTCGCTGCCGCAGCGATTTTCCTTGCCTCCTCAACCGTGTGCGTCAATGGTTTTTCGCAGTAGCAGTGCAACCCCGCATTGATCCCGCGAATTGCAGCCGGTGCGTGGTTATGGTCGGTTGTTGCCACCACAATAGCATCCGCCTTATCGGACTCAGTCGCGATCATCTCACGGTAATCTTTATACAACCGCGCGTCGGGAAACCTCTTCGCAGCCTTGTCCAGATAGTTCTGATCAATATCGCAGAGCCCGATAATATTCTCCCCTTGCACACCATTGATATCGGCCGAAGCACGATTCGCGGTTCCAACGCAAAGGACTTTCAACTTTTCATTAGGAGAAGTCGACTCTTGGGCCGGAACCTCGCTCCACACGCCCATGGCCAACGCGCTGGCCCCGGTGGCCTGGAGGAATTGGCGTCGTTGCACGGTGCTACCTGATTTGGGAGTTTCGCTCTGCATCTGATTTTGTCCGGCTGGTAGTTGGGAGGCGGGAGAAGCTTCATCTTGGGTTTGGCTCGTCTGCACATTGCCTGGCACTGATTCACCCACACGAAACCTAAGTCACGATCTTTCTGCAGTTTAACATAGGGTGCCCGGTAGCGGGGGAGTGAAAGCCCGCCACTGTGACGTGGAAATCCTTCATCCAACCGTGTTTGTTTGCCGCAGGCTCAATATATTGACCCATCAAAAATCAGCGGCAAACCCACCGCCCCGCCTGCCGTGACTCATCCGACTGTGCAGCCACAAACCAGCCACAAACCAGCCACAAACCAGCCACAAACCAGCCACAACCCAGCCATCCAGCCTGTTGTTGAAGAATCAGGCGTTGCTGGTTCCCTCAAGCACGTGAGAGATACTCACCAGTGCGTGTATCAATTTTCAGCTTTTCACCTTGCTTGATGTATTCAGGCACCTGCACCACGAGTCCGGTTTCCAGCGTGGCCGGTTTCGTTCGGGAGGTCGCAGAATTTCCTTTGACACCTGGATCACACTCCGTGATCAACAGCTCGACCGACGCAGGAACTTCCAGCCCAACGCAGGCATCGTTGTAGATCATGGCACGCATGCCCTCGAGCCCCTCGGTGATATAGGGCAATTGGTCCTCGAGATCCTCAAGCGGCAGCTCATACTGTTGATAATCGTCCTGATCCATCAAAAACATGCTCGTCGCATCCGAGTACATCAACTGAACATTGCGGCGCGAGAAATCGGCTTCCCCCAGTGACTCAGTACCTTTCAGAGTCAAATCCACTTTATTTCCTGTGACCACATTCCGAGCTCTGAATTTGTAGAGCGTGGCGGCACCTCTGGCTGATGGAGAATGGACAGAAATCCCCTGAATGATGACGGGATTTCCGTTGTGCACCACCACGGTACCGGTCTTGATATCTTTTGCTTGCACGTTGCAAATTCCTGAGGATTGTAGAATGAATTGGTTAGAGAGGAGCCGGGTCGCTGTGTTTGGCGTGATCAGCGCCATAACCAATCCCGAAACCCCTGAACCAACAGTTCCTGATTAGCGAAGCTCTGGCTGATGAGCACGCCGCAGAGGCAAAAAGCGAAGAACAGCATTGCAAACCCCCGACGTGGCAGTGGCGGTACTTGCCCCTGAACCTGACCGCGCGTGGCAGCAAGCAGCATGCTCCAAAATTTAAACGAGACATTGGGTTCAAAAGCAACAATCTGGGCATAATCAATTCCCCTGTGCCCATCAATTCTGAGATGAATGCCCGACCCGGGCAAGGTCACCTGCAACAGTTGGGCATCCCCGGCGGCGTTAGCATCGATTGTTTTGGCTGCCGCCAACAACGGCGGATACAGTTCTTCGGCGGTGCGTCCGTAAACAGAGATACGAGGCGGAAAACTCAGAGCGATCAAAGAGACACTGAGCCCGTAGAACACAGCCAGGGCAAACCACACCGCGGGTCCAAACATCGTCGCAGCAGCGGTAGGGAAGAACAGCTCCGCGGGCCCAACCGCTAAAAATCCCGAGATAGCCAATGCCAGGGCGGCGATATCCCGCCCGCCTGTGGTGACGAGCGCGCGGCCTGACAATCTCACCGCGCTGATCACCATCAAATAGGCGATCAGCGGGGCCAATGCCAGTAGGACAGTGAACGGGTCGACGGAATCAAGGACGTTGAACATAGTCAGGAATCAATCCATGAACTCGCGTTCAACGAACTTGGTGTTGTGCCGTCCCTCAACGAATTCAGGGTGCTGCAGCACGCGATCGTGAAAGGCCGCGGTTGTCGCAATGCCCTCAACCAGCAATTCATCAAGCGCCCGTCGCATGGTCGCGATTGCCGCCTCACGAGTGGGCATGTAGACGATCAGCTTTCCGATCATTGAATCGTAGTGCGGCGGTACCAGATACCCACCATACACGTGTGAATCGAAACGCACGCCCAGTCCACCGGGCGTGAACAGTTTGGTAATTCTCCCCGGGTTTGGCTGAAAATTTCGATCCGGATTTTCAGCATTGATGCGGCACTCAATCGAGTGACCTTTACACTGGACATCGCTTTGCGTCATCGTCAGTGGCTCATTGGCCGCAACCATGATTTGAGCCTTGATCAGGTCCACACCGGTAATCATCTCAGAGACGGGGTGTTCAACCTGGATTCGAGCGTTGACTTCGATAAAGAAGAAGTCATCGTTCTCGTCGACGATAAATTCAACGGTCCCGGCGTTGCTGTAATCTGCCCCGCGGATCATTCGCACCGCAGCATCGCAGATTTGTTTTCGTTGAGCTTCGGGAAGATTCGGACTCGGTGCTTCTTCGATCAACTTCTGGTGCCTTCTCTGCACGCTGCAGTCCCGCTCGTAGAGGTGCAAGACATTGCCGTGATGATCGGCGATCACCTGCACCTCGATATGACGAGGATTTCCGACGTACCGTTCCAAATACACGCCACCGTTGCCAAAGGCTGCTTGCGCTTCAGTCCGCGCCTGATTCACCGCCGAGATCAACATTTCCTCTGTTTCTGCGACACGCATGCCTTTACCACCACCACCGGCAGTAGCCTTGATCAACACGGGGTATCCGATTCCCCTGGCAGTCTCAAGCGCTTGCTGATCGTCCTCGACAAGCCCGTCGCTACCGGGCACCACGGGAACACCACTGGCCACTGCCATCGCTCTGGCGGTATTCTTGTCGCCAAGTTTCTCCATTGCCTCCGGGCTGGGGCCGATGAATTCAAACCCACTTGAACGACAAACCTCGTTGAAGTGTGAATTTTCGGCAAGGAAGCCGTAGCCGGGATGGATTGCATCGACGTCCGCTACCTCAGCGGCAGCAATGATCTGATCAATCTTCAGGTAACTGTCGATGCTTCGAGCAGGCCCGACGCAGTAGGCTTCATCTGCCAACTGGACGTGCATCGAATCAACGTCCGCTTCACTGTAGACAGCCACGGATTGAATTCCCATCTCTCGACAGGCACGAATGATGCGTAACGCAATTTCGCCACGATTGGCTATCAGTATCTTTTTGAACACGGATAAACGCTAGAAAGGAATCGCAGTTGATGGAAAGAAAAAATCGACCGGGGTCCGACTCAAAGAGCCCGACTTCCAAGTGATCGCAACGGGGTGACGTCCCCGCGTTTGTACAAAGCCGCTCGAACGCGACACTCTCATTATTCTCGAATCAGTTTGGCTCAATCCGGAACATTGGCTTACCAAAGTCGATTGCTTCCTGATCTTTCACCAAGACCTCAACAATCTTGCCACTGCACTCAGCCGGAATTTCGTTAAATACCTTCATGGCCTCAACGATACACACGATTGTCTCGTCAGAAACAACATCGCCAACTTTGACGAATGAATCTGACTCCGGGTTTGCACGGGCATAGAACGTTCCGACCATGGGTGCGTTGATGGTGACCGTACCAGCATCGGCATGATCATCTGCATCTGCACCCGCCACGGGAATCGCCGCAGCGACGGGTGCCGGTGCGGAATAAACGGGTGCGACCCCGCCACGATTCAGCTTGATCTTCTCATCGCCCTGCTGGAGGTCGACCGCACTGAGATCGTGCTCCTCCATCAACTCGATGATCTCGCGAATTCGCTGAACGTCGAAAATATCCTTTGGCTGTTGGCCTTTAGTCATACCTGCTTCGCCATCAATAATATTTGGAATGAGACAACCAGTTCTCTGGGACAGATAGGCGGTTTAGGAAAGAAGCTTGGTAATCCCATGGCTGATTTCCCGAATGCACCCACCTCAATTTTCAAGGTTTTACAGGATGAATCGGCAATCATCGAGGCCCTTTGGCAAACTACTTAGTACCTCGTGGCCAGAATCAGTCACCAAAACGTCATCTTCGATCCTAATTCCGAAGTCTCCATCATAATAAACCCCCGGTTCCACAGTAATGATCATTCCACTGGCGAGGATTTCATCGCTAATGGGTGACATACGTGGCATTTCGTGAATTTGGAGTCCCGTCCCATGGCCCAGCCCATGACTGAAAGCCTCAAGAATCCCGTGTCGCTGCAGGGCGGCGCGAGCCGCAGCATCGATTTCCCTGACCGGCATGCCCGGTTTAATCAACTCAATCGCTGCAAGCTGGGCTTCCAGAACTCCCTCGTAGGCTCGTTTGAACTTATCCCCCACATCATGCTGGTGCAGGGTGCGAGTCAAGTCACTGGCGTAGCCTTCAAATTTGGCTCCCCAGTCGATCAGCAGTGATTTGTGATTTGCGAAGGGCACATTTTTGGGCTGATAGTGCGGCAACGCACCTCCTGGGCCAGCGGCAACGATGGGCGGAAAACTGCAACCTTCCGCTCCCAATCCTCGCAAACGGTGCTCCATTTCATGCGCAACCTCGATCTCTGTGTGCTCGCTGGTGAAGGTGGGCACCAGTTCTTGGAACACGCGCTGGGCGATTTCGACTGCCGTCCGCGTTGCTGTGATTTCGGCTTCGTCTTTGATCATTCGCAGCTTCTCAACAACGCCTCCTGTTGCGACCAACTCGATTTCCTCACAACCGTCATCCAGGAATCGGAATTCAGCGAGCGTCATGTGATCGGCTTCAACCCCGACCCGCTTAGCACCACATTCTCGCACTACCTCCCCGATCAGATCTCTCGACACTTGCCTGGAGTTACGAATTCGTGTGGCGATCCCATTGCATTGCTGTGCAATCTGAGCCGAGTAACGACCATCACTCAAGATCGTTGTCTCGGCTGACGTAACAACCAAAGAACTACTGTCCCCTGTGAATCCGGAAAGATACCGCACGTTGATTTCATCAGTCACCAACATCGCATCAAGTTCCAGCTCTTGGAGCGAATCAGCCAGATGCTGCAAACGGGTCGGGAGTGCGGACATTGCTACCTTTTACGTGTCTATTAGTATTACGTTGACGAATTCGGCTCAGGCCTGTCTTTGCACAAATTCCCTATCTCAATCAGCTGTACCCTATCTCAATCAGCTGTACCCTATCTCAATCAGCTGTACCCTCACTCCAACCTGTACCATATTCGATCCACCCCGCGATCGTGACTGACGGAAGGTCATGGTTGGCACATGCAAAGCGCCGATGATTCTACTCGACTCATCAGTCATTTGGCTCTCAACTGACCCATTATCTTCAAACCCGGATTAATCGTCCCGACCCTGAAGGTTGATTCTGAGTTTTTCAACTCTCGAACCACTTTGCGATTTCCCGCAGTCCCGTTGCTGCATCGTTAAGAGGCCAATATTCGAGCCCAACATACCCGTCATAGTCGCATTCCTGAATTGCATCGAAGATTGAGGGATAGTGCAATTCTCCGCAAGTGAGTTCATTGCGGCCCGGATTTCCAGCAGCATGAAAGTGCGCAATCTTTTCAATGTTATTCCTGATATTGGCAATCAACTGTCCTTCACTGATCTGTTGGTGATAGATGTCAAACACAACTTTCACATTCGGAGAGTCAACCTCATCGATGATTTGGAACGCTTCATCACTACGAACCAGATAATAACCTTGATGATCAATCAATTCGTTGAGCGGTTCGATCACAAGCGTGACCTGGCCCGCCTCCAGCATTGGCACTGCCTCGCGCAATCCCTCTACCAGAGCGGCATGTTGATCAGCACGACTTACGCCAGGCAGTGCATCACCGACCTGACTAATCAATGTCTGGCAATTGAGTCTCTGCGCCGCCTGGATCGATGCCTCCAATCCTGCAAGATATTGACCTCTCAAACTTGCATCAACGAGGCTGATGAATTTGGTGCAACACGCGGAAATTTCCATGCCAGCCTTATTTCTGGCCGCCTCAATCTCAGCCAGATCCCTGTCCCACCAACCCCAGAACTCAATCGCAGAAATACCCGCCTCTTTGACTAGTTCGATCGCATCGCCGGGAGCTAACCCTTCAAAAACAGCATCAATACAAACGGACGGTCGCAGTTGATTCATTCGAAAACGCCTTCTCGGCAACAGTGTGCAGGGCAATTCCATTGGCAGGCCGCGCCCATCAAGTGAGGCATAAGGATATACCGATTAGGGCCCACGTTGCCAGAACACGGATGGCATTGGAACCCTGCGGACCGCGTCAGCCTGCCCGAAACCCCAACGCCAGCCGATCAACCCACCACCGCGGTCCCCGTGCTCCAGCGTCTCGTATCATCCGGCTTTTCCCAACAGAACGAAAAAAAACAAACCTCAGCGGACCCTTGTCGGTGAGGATTGTTGGTGCGGTAGCCCCCACCAGCCACCGCTTGATGCTCCGTTTCACAAAAAACGGCTGATACGGCAATTTCCACGCCAAAACCCCGCTTTCCGTGATCCTGACCGTCGACACAGCTGCCTCAATGAACACCCAAATACACATCTTTTCCGGGCCTCATTACTCCGTTGCCGAAATCACAGCAGGCGCCTCTCCGGAGAGACTTTTGATCGCCCATCACACTCCAGCCAAACTGTGATTAGAATCGGGATCGAATTCGGTCCTTTCACGCACTTCTTGATTCACCCACAGGTTACCCCGTCATGCGTTCCCTCGCCGTCAGTTTCATTCTGTCATGCATTTTTCTGGTCGTCACTCTCACCGCTCCCACCACAGCGCGAGCCGAAGGCGAACCCAACTCAGCTAGCGATTCAAATGGTGGGGCAACGAAGCTCAACGGCGTCATTGAGGCCGTTGTGTCGGACGAGATCAGCGCTGACACCGAGCAAATCACGACCTACACGATCGAACGACTCGTGCCTCACGGTACGACAATCAAAGCGGGAGAAAACGTGGTCTGGTTTGATAGCGAACCGATCACAGACATGATGAAAGCAGCCGAAATCGGGATGCGGCTGGCGACCATCGGCATGGAAGAAGAAGAGTTCAACCACAACCAATTTGTCGCAAGTCAAAAGCTGGATCGTGCCGCAGCTGAACGAACCTGGCGAGCTGCCCAACAGGCCTACAACAACTTCGTCAAAGTGGATCGTGAACGCAGCATCAAGACACAGGCGAATTCACTCAAAGGATCACTGGCATCGTTGGAAAACGTGAAAGAGGAGTTGGAACAACTGCAACAGATGTACGACGCCGATGAGCTGACAGAGGAATCAGAGGAAATCGTGCTCAAACGTGCTAAACGTGCAGTCGAGTCTGCCGAATTCCGACATCGCAATACGGAGATCGCTGCGGACCGTGCTATCAAACAAACGCTGCCGCGTACCATCGCTGAGCAAGAGGCAACGTTCACACGCGCCGAACATGCCCATGCCAAGGCTGTTCGGGATATCAGTGTCGCCTCTACCCGCGCACAGATTGAGATTTCAAAAAAACGTGATGCTCATAAAAAAGCTCAGAAGAAACATGAAGAACTGAAGGCAGAACGTAAAAAGGTGGCACTCGCCTCTCCGATTGCTGGAATCGTGATTCATGGAAAATTGACACGCGGCAAACTCAGCGATAAACCATCCCTTTTGAAAAAGGGCAGTTCCGTGACAGGCAGCCAAGTACTCGCTACCATTCTCGCTCCCGGAAAATTGCAAATCCGACTGGATCTGAGTCAAAAAGATCTGCCCAACGTTACTCAAGGCAGTCAATGCACGGTCACCGTACCAGGCGTTCCTGATTTCAAAGCCGTTGGCACCGTCAAGTCCGTCTCATCCATTCCCTATGCAGGCACGCGTTATGACTGTGTTGTAAGCTTCTCGGCTGGCAAACAAAAACTCGCTCCCACCATGGCCTGCCAGTTAGCTTTCCAAACGGCTGAACCTGCCGCAGCCAAGGAAAAGAAAACAGCGAAACCGGCCGCAGCAGAGAAGAAGGAATGAGCCCCTTATCGTAACGTTTTCGCGAGAACCCAATCCAACTCCACTGCACGCAAGGTCCTTCTCTGAGATGCGCCGAATACTAGCTGCCCTCATTGCATGTCTGATCATTTCGGTCCCATGCTCAACCAAAGAACCGGACGCGGCGTCTGGAATTCTGGCCAATGCGCTGGATTTCAGCAAACCACCGGTTCTACCCAAGGTTGAGTCCCTGAGCCCCGAGATGATCGAAAGTTCGATCAAGCGTGGGATAGATTTCTTAATCGAAGACCAGAACCCGAACGGCTCCTGGGGTTCTCCGACTCGCACCAAATCGCTCAACATTTACGCCCCCGTACCGGGAGCCCACCACGCGTTCCGAACTGCCACGACTGCTCTCTGTATTTCGGCCCTGATCGAAACGCAATCAGCCGACCCGGCGGCAGTCAAAGCACTCGAACGGGGAGAGCAATGGCTGCTTGAGAACCTAGCCCAACTGCGGCGGGCCAGCGGTGATGCGCTGTACAACGTTTGGGGCCACGCCTATTCCATCCAGGCATTGGTTCGCATGCACAAGCGGCATGAAAGCGACAACGAACTGAAAAAACAGATCGTCAACTTGATCGAGATGCAATACGACAAGTTGACTCGATATGAGTCGGTGGACGGCGGTTGGGGTTATTACGACTTTCGCTACGAGGCTCGTAAACCCACCTCTTCCTCGATCAGTTTTGTGAACGGGACCGTACTGATCGCGTTTGCAGAAGCCAAGGCTATTGGAGTCCCTCCCCCCGAACGAATTGTGAAGCGGGCAATCGCTGCACTGATGCGTCAGCAGAAACCAGACTTCACTTACTTGTACGGCGAGTATCTTCAATATCAACCAATGCGAGGGATCAACCGCCCGGGAGGTTCATTGGGCCGATCGCAGTGCTGCAATTGCGCCTTGCGATATTGGGGCGACAAGCAGATCACTGATAACGTCGTCAAAAACTGGCTCTACCGACTTTACGTTCGTAATGGTTGGCTCGATATCGGTCGCAAGCGTCCTGTCCCCCACGAGTCTTGGATGCAAGTTGCGGGCTACTTTTACTACTATGGCCATTACTACGCAGGCCTGAGCCTGAAGTTGCTGCCAGATGATCAGCAAGCGCCCTATCAGACGATGCTTGCCGAGCTAATGCTCGATCGACAGGAAAAAGACGGGTCGTGGTGGGATTACCCGCTGTACGATTATCATCAGCCTTATGGAACCGGATTCGCCCTGATGACACTACAACGCTGCCTGCCCAATCCCAGCCCACTCACTGAGAAAGAAAATTGAGATACGTTCCCTAACGCAAGTCGCCGCTCTGGTAACGCCCCTTGTTTGCGGCATGCTAATCGGAATACGCAGCGGGACATACTTTGCTCTCTCCCCTCGCTTCACGTGCAACCGCTTCCCTGAAACAGAATCCTTGCCGACCATGATCGGATAGGCGCTGGTAGTATTTTGCGACTGCCTGATACGTTCCAAGAACTCCCCGGGCATGGCCTCGTCGTCGGCCGCCCTATTGCTCCAGAGACTCTTCACTGAACGGGTCATGCAGGCCAGTCGATCGCAAGAGGAAGCAACTGTGCAAGCAACGGATCGTGCAACTGTGCAAGCAACGGATCGTGCAACTGTGCAAGCAACGGATCGTGCAACGCCTTGCCGACACGTTGATAAGACTTCGCAAAGCTCTTGATTGCGGATTCGTCCCACGCCCAGTCAATGGTTCACAGATCGCAAGCCTGTTGCAAACGCTCACGGAAACGACGTTCAAATGCAGCAACATCACTCAACTGACCTCCACTCTGCAAAAGAGGCTATTGCAATGTAGGTTCTCCGTCGACGTTACCATCACGTCCCACTGCTCAGCGGTAGCTTTAGATGTAGCGGTCCGATTTTGACGGAGAGATTGGACATGTGCACGAAACCTGATGAACTTCACAACGCTGTCGCGCATGATCACGCCAAAACGTGCCCCAACCGCCAAATGCCACCGCGGCCAAGACCGTCAACGGCAAACCCGCCCGCCGTTTGATTCTCAGCTTGTTTGCTGATGTCCTTCAGGGGAAATTTCGAACCCCTTCATTCACACGCAAACCAACCTCTCACAGTTCCAAACACATCGTAACTTGTCCTGCCAGGGTATGCGTGGCAGCAGCAGCAACCTCGCATTCTTGCTCCTGCTTGAGTCTCAGTCTGCCAACAACCGTCTTAGCGATTGGCTTGAGAATGGCTGGATCACTCCCAGGGGAGGAGTTCCGAGCGACCTGCAGCGAGGTTTAATGCTCATCGAACCGGGACATTTCTCATCTCAACTCAACCGCCAAAGACCTCCTCATAGAGGTCCTCGTTGAAGCCGACGATCACCTTTTTCCCGACAACCAAAGTGGGGGCTCGCAAATTCCCGGTCGGACCGAGCATCATTCCAACCAAAGCCGCGTCCTCAGGACGATCCTTACGCAAATCAACTTTCGTAACCTTCTTGCCTTTGGCGACAAGCAGAGTGGACTTGCCCTCCACTAATTCCAACGCATCTGAGTCACCGTAGCGAACTTTTCTGGCGTCGATCTCCTCAGTCACCTTCACATTCCGAGGCGCAAGAAACTCTTGCGCACGAGTGCAGGACGTTCAGCCCTTGCGGTGGTAACTCCACCCAATCGTCTTCGTCATCGTTCATTCATCCCAAATCGTGATCAACCGTTGTAAGCGTTCGATTGTAGCATCGTGAATAGGGTGGGGAATGCCACACAAAAGCAGATACTCAGTGGCGATAAAACATGACGCGATCGACGCGCTTCCGAGCTCAACACCGCAAGTACTCACGAGTACCGTCCGCGTTGGTATTCAGTGGATTTTTCCGCCGCACTGATTCAGCCGTTTTCAATCGTTGATGGAAAGCGGCCGTTCAGACGCAGGGCTGCACTGACGGTTCCACATAGGGACCCTCCGGGATCACCGCGATCACGGAGTCGCCTTGCCGTTCCACACTTTCGCTGATCGCCCGACCAACCGAATCAATTCGCTCTACTCCTGTGAGGCTCCACTCCTGTTCGGTCAATTGAGGACAGTAGAGCTGAATGTTCCCAACCGCCATTGGCTTCAACTGCATTTGACTTTGCCACTCGTCGATATCCGCATGGGACTTTTTCAACAGGCTCTGCAGGAAGGCACTGGGTCCCAAATCAGCCAACCGACGCTGCGAATCAACGAACTCAGCAGACCCAAAACCCTCACTGCACTCCGATGCAATGATCAGATCCCCACCTGGCTCAAGGATATTCATCGCACCTACCATTCCTTTGATGGTTTGATAATAGGTTTTATCGAGGGGATAGCCAGAAGCGGTGGTTACCACGGTTTTGTACCTTCTTGGAACTGCAACCTCACAGTACTGCCGCACGTAGTCAACCGCTTGTTCGTGAGCAGCAATGATTTCGCCAAAGTTGATAAACGAAAGCTGGCGATTCTCGTCGATGACCGTATTCAATCCCATCGCCCCACCAATCAACTTGACAATTTCAAGCTGCTCTTCATGCAACGGGTTGTTCACCAGGTTGCAACTTCTTGCAGCCGGGTCAGCCATGAATCTTGAACTGTGAAACGTCGTGATGGTTTCGGCATGCGCAACCCCGGGCGCAATCACCTTTCTCCCACCCGAGTAACCCGCCATGAAGTGGGGCTCGACCAGTCCCGTGGCGATTCTCAAATCGGCCTGCACCAACGCCCGATCCAGTCTCACGACAGTCCCACGAGTTGAGGTCTTACCGACCAACACGTGCTCAGCATCGTTCCTTGCATCATGGTTCTTGACTTGAATATTTTCCAACACCCAGGAATCCCCCACCAACTCCTCCAGCTCCTTGCCTTCATTGGGTCGGTGCAACCCTGTCGCAACCAGCACGGTAATGTCCTGCCTGGCCATTCCCTTGTCCAACAACACCTCAATGATCGGCCGCAGAAACAAATGGTTTGGAACGGGGCGTGTGATGTCACAAATCGCGATACACGCGGATTTACAATCGTTCGCCCAACCGAATCTGTCGGTGGCAGAAGTCGCATCTGCCAGGGAATCATCTTGGGGCTCCTGATGGTGGTCTGCTGGGTGGACGCGTTTTGGTGCATCGCGGCCAGTATTAGCAGACAGCGCGTCCACAACGGCCGCTTGCGGGTCCGCCAGCACAGGCATGGTGGGCTTTCGCACGACATCGGCCCTAACCCCGCTGGGAAGCGTGATCTCCAATCCTCCACGACCGTAATTGAGTGTGATGTTCACGTCACCTGCCTGTTAGATTCGAAAATTCACCCAGCCAATGCGACTCATGCCTGCCGGGGTGCATGATGTCAGGGGGCCGTCAGAGACGGTGGTATGAAGCGTCCACGGCCCACCATAGCGAGCTACGCCGTATGCCCCAGCGAGCTACGCCGTATGCCCCAGAGAGCTACGTCGTATAGCCCAGCGACCTACGCCGCACTGTTGTCTAAGCCTCCTGTATCAATCATAATGTGTTATCCAGAACGCGTCATCGACGGCGTTCCTATGTCCCCCCCTTTCTCGAAACCCTGCCGGAACCCAACCCATGAAGCTTCTGCCTTTTGCATTGGCGTTGATGCTGATGCCCCACGCACTAGCGGAAACGCTTAACGAACTGACAGATTCAGAGAAGCGAAGCGGCTGGACCTTACTGTTCGACGGCGAGTCAACCGATGGCTGGCGGAACTACAAGAAAGACAATGTGTCCAACGGCTGGAAGATCATTGATGGTGCGTTGGTGCGTTCGGCCGGAGGTGCGGGTGACATCATGACTTCAGGTAAATACGACGCTTTCGAGTTGTCGCTGGAGTACAAAATCAGCAAGGGTGGCAACAGCGGCGTGATGTTCCATGTGGTCGAGGGCGATGGGCCACCATGGCGCACAGGACCGGAAATCCAGGTCCAGGACAATGTAGACGGACATGATCCTCAGAAAGCCGGGTGGCTGTATCAGCTTCACCAACCCACCGTTCCCAAATGGGCCACCAACAAGGAGCCAGTTGATGCCACACGACCCGCAGGTCAATGGAATCAGCTTTACGTCAGAATCAACAAAGACGACTGCGAAGTCTGCATGAACGGGGTCAGGTACTACCGATTCAAGCTCGACAATGCGGACTGGAAAAATCGAATTTCCAAGAGCAAATTTGCCAAATTTGATGGATTTGGCACGGCTGGCAACGGTCATATCTGCCTGCAAGACCATGGCAACGAAGTCGCCTATCGCAACATCAAACTCCGCGAATTCAAAGATGACGGAACCGTTCCCCAGCCCATCGACGGCTCTTTGAACCTCAAGGGCGAGCTTGCATTCCCGAACCTGAAATGGGATCAATGGGAACCGGTCAACGATGCCGGCAAAGTGAGACCACTACGACTGATGGAACTCACGCATGCCAACGACGGTACCAATCGACTGTTCGCAGCTTCACAGTTCGGAGAAATCTGGACGTTTGACAACGATCACAAAGTTGAGAAATCCACTCTCTTCCTTGACCTCCGAGACAAAGTCAAAGACTTCTCGGACCGAGGCTCCAATGAACAGGGGTTGCTTGGCTTGGCCATGCACCCCAACTTCAAGAAGAACGGACAGTTCTTCGTCTACTACTCTCACCCCACTGAGCCCAAATCGATCGTATCGCGATTCAGCGTCTCAAAAGATGACGCCAACAAAGCCGACCCGGACTCGGAAGTGGTTGTGATGGAAATCGAACAACCCTATCAGAACCACAACGGTGGCGCGATCGAATTCGGACCTGACGGGTTCCTGTATGTGGCTCTCGGTGACGGCGGAGACCGAAATGACCCACACGGAAACGGGCAGAATCTTGGGACTCTGCTTGGTTCGATTCTCAGAATTGATGTCGACCACCCCACAGATGGCCTCCAGTACGGAATCCCATCCGACAATCCATTTATTGGCGTCGACGGTGCTCGCCCCGAAATTTACGCACACGGCATCCGCAACCCCTGGAGAATCGCCTTCAACAAGAAGGATGGAAACCTCTGGGTGGGTGACGTCGGCCAGGAACTCTGGGAAGAAGTGATCGTCGTCAAAAAGGGAGGTAACTACGGATGGAGCGGACGCGAAGGCTCACATGCATTCGGGAATCGCGAAGCCGCCAAAAATGTCTCCAAACAACTCGAGCCAGTCTGGGAATATGATCATCAGATCGGGAAATCGATCACAGGAGGCCGCGTTTACAATGCCTCACGTGTCCCGCAACTTACCGGCAAGTATCTCTACGCCGACTACGTCACTGGATCAATCTGGGCACTTCATTACGATGCCGAAAATGACAAACTCATCAGCAACGAACAGGTCGTTCCCGAGAGCGTCGCGGTCTTGGCATTCGGTGAAGACCAGCATGGTGAAGTTTACTACCTGACCAACAGTAGTCGTGGCGAGAGCATCTATCGATTTGCGAAATAGCATCGTTGGTTTTTCCACTGCCCTGCTTAGCTGAAGCAAACGGCAGTGTCCAAACAACGACCGGTATTCACGTGCCCCTTCATCAACGCGGCCCGCAGGACTCCTGTGGGCCGTTTCTGTTGCCATGCGGCGATAAAACGTCACACTGGCATGGCACCGAGACAGCCAAGGTCAGCATCGTTTTCCAGTCACATCGCACCTCAAGCCTCGGGAGGTTGATAAGCGTTGCCCGTTTCCAACGCGGCGGATTGAGCATCAGCGTGCTGACTCTGCTCGACAAGAATCGGTTGCAGCACCCTGGGCTTCCAAAGCACGAGCCTGACCAGCCAAGACAACCCAAACCAGCAAAAACCGTAAGCCACCCCGGGAATCCAGCCGGCAATCAAGGCGCCAGATGGCGATGCATCACTGTATGCCGCATCGGGTGGATTTGGCATTGCCTGCCACGCCCGATATCCAAGATCCAAACCTAAAAACAAGGAGATCCAGAAACATAACACACTCAGACAAAACAGGACCAACGGTAATAACCATCCCGACAGCCGCCCAGCAATGAATGCCAGCAAGGCTGAGAACACAGCGCCCCCGCCAAATATCGTAATGAACATTTCCTGCAGCGGTGTCATGTCATTGCCTTCCATCATGCTTTTTACTTTGCAACACAAAGCTTAGATGACTTATCCAGTGATTGGAATACGCAAAAGGCACGAATCCTCACATCGACCACTCCCCCTAAGCGTGCAGACCTCAATCCATTACGACGGCTTTCCGGCACCTTGCGATTACCTGCCAGCACCTTGCGATTACCTGCCAGCACCTTGCGATTACACACGAGCACCTTGCGATTACCTGCCTGAACAGGTCACTCAATCGGCTCCTTCACCAGCACACGTGCCCCGGACCGAGACTCAACTGCACCTTCCAGTCGTGGCCCATCGGCACTTCTCCGTCCAGCACATACGAACTTGAAAATGCGATACAGAACCATCAGGGGTCCAATTTGATGAGGCAAATGCATTCAACCTAGATGACCCAACAGTGGCGCATTGGCGACTAGAAGTTCGGCGTTTCCCAGACCAGTGACTGATAGTTTGTCGTGAGCAGAGCTGAAGTCTGGCATCACTCACTGAGCAGATAGAGATTGCTTTTACTTCGCAGAATCAGGTCGTCTCCGACGACGGCAGGTGAAGCCATGAAGCCATCACCGAGTTGGGTCTGCTGCAGAAGTTTGAATTCACGTCCGGGCAGGATAGTGACAACTTCGCCCCGTGTTCCGAAGAAATAGATTTTTCCATCCGCGAAAATCGGTGACGCTGCAAACTCTTTCGCAAGTCTCTTTTGCCACAGAACCTCACCAGTGGCCGGTTCTCTGCACGATACGATTCCATCATCACTATTCATGTAGAACAGTCCATCGACCATCAATTGCGATGACTTTTTTGCAACACCTTTGCGATCTGACCAGGCGATATGCGTCCCAGTCACATCACCTTCACCATCGGGCCGCACGGCAACCATCGATCCGCTACCATTGGTGATGAACACTAATCCGTCTTCATACAGCGGTCTGGCTGATGCATTCATGCCAGCGTGATAAACGGTCCACAGTTGCTCACCCGTTTCTGGTTCATAGGCGATGGTGGCAGCTGCCGAGGGGTAGATCAATTGTTCTTTTCCGTTGACATCGATCACTTGCGCGGTGCAGTACGCTTTCATGCGATCACCATTATCCGTCCCATAGTCGATCTGGCGATTCTTTTTCCACACGGTTGAGCCGTTATCGGCGTCAAAAGCGACAACGTATTGAACATCGAAGCCATCGTAGGCAACAAACAGTTTTCCTTTGTGCAGAATCGGTGATGACGCGGGTCCTCGATGGTGGTCGCATGCCAAGTCCCGGCGAGCCCATATTTCCTCGCAGGTGCTGGTATTCAGACAAGTTGTCAGGTAGGTGCCAAAATGCACGTAAACCCTGCCTTCCTCGACCACAGGCGTGGGCGTGGCATAACTATTCATCGGATGGCAGAACGCCGGTGACTTGTTCTCGACGAGAACCCGATCATGAATCACGTTCCCGCTGGTACGATCAATGCAGACCACCGACAGTTTCGATCCATCTTCGGTAGCCGTGGTCAGCCAGATCTGGTTGCCCCACACCACGGGCGATGACCAACCCTTGCCATGGATCGCGGTCTTCCATTTCACCGCCGCCTGATCGATCTTATCGGGCAAATCAGCTCCCGTCGCATGTCCATCTCCTGCCGGTCCTCGATACTCAGGCCAATTTTCGCCAGCAAATACTGGGGCTGACATCAACAAAACGAGCAGAGTGCTACAAACTTTCATGGAACTTCAGTGGGGAAAAGGTGGGAGCGACGGGTGGGAAAAGAGCAGAACCGAAAGAAACGGCCGAGCATTCATCGATGCCAGCGACCTGATAGCCCGGGGAGCCATTTTCTCTCCAGGATTATACCTGATTCCCGCAATCAAGGCACGATTCACCTGTGCGGCGAATGCGTCGCGTCAGACCATGCTCAGGCGTTCTTCTTTTGAACGTCGACAGAGGCATTGTTTTTGAGTCTTTGAATCTGCACTTAAATTCGTTCACTCAGCCTGCCAGCGTCATCCAGAAAGGTCACCTGGTAATAACGCGATAACCACATTCTCTTGCAACGCAACCACCGGCGCTCAGGCAATCTGATCATCTGTGAAGCACAGGCCTCGCTATCCCGACTCAGAGGATCCGAACTGTTCCACCGGGCAGAACAGGCTAGAATCATGAATCAGCACGACGGGCTGACAATAATGCACATTGACGGGATGAATAAGCCATGAAGCCAATCGACGAGTATCAAACCTACCGGAATCTTCCTCCCCTTGCAGGTTTGTGCAGCATGAAGCGAGCCATCGATTCCGACTGGTCACTCGACGAAAGCGTGGCGCGACTGAAACGCATTCACTATGTTTTTCGACGGGTTCATGAATCGCTCATCTCGCGGATTCCGGGCGAGCCCATTTACGAGCTAAAAACACTCTACAGCCACCATGCATACCTTTGCGCCGAGCAGATCGATTTGATCCGAAAGCGTGTCAGCGAAATGCGTGAGCCTCCCCTGGGGCTCGACAAAGTGCCCGACTTGAATCTGGAACTTGCCCTCGATGAACTCTCACGCTGCCCTGACACCGTTCATTTCCTCGCCGGTCTTTATCGAACCATTCTTCCCGAGTGCGTCATTGCCTGCGAACGGCTGCAAACCGACGCACATCCGCTCGCCGATGCTCCGACCGTACGCATCTCAAAACTCATGGCATTTGAAATCCGGGATGTGTACAGCACAGGCCAAGCCTGCCTCGACTGCCTGTTGTCCGACGAGGATCATTCCTCTGTTCTCGAGTGGCAAAGTCATTTACAGGCATATATTTCTTCCGCCGGGTCGATCGATGGCACTTCCGACCCGACACCCGCACCGCTATCACGTCGTTACGAAACGGAAGATGTGATTTATCAGCGTGAACCAGAACGCGACGAACGCTTCCGTGACCCTTACAATGCCGGCGTCAATCCGGAGGCGTTTTTGTATAACGAGCAATACGCGGCCAAAGACAAAACCTTGATGATCTATTACAAGCGACTCCGGGAAATAGATGTTCCAGAGGTGATGGCAACGATTTTGATCGACCTTCGTCACGAGGAACCGTGGGACTTCCACATGGAGATGTCGCGTCAGATGTGGGATGAAGCTCGGCACGCGATGATGGGTGAAGTTGGATTCGCTTCGCAAGACATCGACTGGACCGAAATCCCCATCAACTTCACTTGGTCCAGAAATCTCAATACGCAACTGAGCCCGCGTGAGCGGCACGGTGTGCTGTTTTTCATCGAGCAAGGGTTGATGCCAAAAACGGGAAAGCGTTATGAATGGGAAATTGCGTCCGAGAGTGGGGACACGTTAGCCAAACTGTTCCAGGATTTTGACTGGGCCGACGAAGTGTTGCACGCGCAAATCGGGCGTCGCTGGTACGTCCCACGCTACAACTCGCTTGGCGAAGCGATGGCTTATGGCGACAAGTGCTGGACACGTGTCCTGAGCAAATGGCAGGAGTATCAAGATCAAGGCCTCACCGAACACCGCAATTGGTGGCCGGAACTGTACACCAAGGTCTGTTCTCAACGCGGTACGATTCCAGACCCCGAAACCTTGGCCTTCAGCCAAACCTACCAGGAGCAACGGGCTGACTTGGAAACCTTGGAATGAGCCATGAACTGGCAGAAACTTTCAGCGTCTTTCCGGCCATTGCAGATGGTGATGAAGAAATTGATAGGTACCTTTGCCGTTAATCGTGTGGGGTCCATTAAAAAACTCGATCTCGGTCGCATCTCCGATGCCTAATTTATTGTAGTGCCGTCTCACTTTTGCGAATTCCCACGCAACCCATTCGTCGATCCCGACACCATCATCATGTCCACGCTCGACCATGAACGGGCGGGGCGTCATCAACATGGACAGTTCTGCATAATTCGCCACATGTCCCATATTCCACTCAAAAATCTCGTATTCACCGGTCCACAGATAGCTGAACGGTGCATCTACGGACGCATTCTTTGCCACCCAATCGTTGTAGTCGGCGCTACAGATTGAAAGACAGTAGCCTGGTTCATCTGCGGTTGGCGGCAGCATCGGCGGGACCCTGACAGCGGTCTTACCTCCATAGGACAAACCGTAGAAACCAATTCTGGCAGGATCGACAGATGGCAACTCACTCAACCATCGCAAAGTGACCAGGTGTTGGGGAATGATGTAACTGAATAGGGACCTTCCCAACACATTTGATTTTCGTTGCAGCGTGCGAAACCGGTCGCCACCCCGATACGGGTTTTGCGGGGCATAGACAATGAAGCCCCTCCGACACAACTCGGCGGCAAATGATTTGTAGGCCCGATAGCCGCGTGATTCTGGACCACTGATTGTATCCATCGGCACACCTTCAAGACCGTGCTGGCAGACAACCACCGGACGCTTCTCTCCCTCCCGCAAATCTTTTGGCAATAAAAGGATCCCGGACGCAATCACATCCTGATAGACATCCAGCACCACTTCATAACCTCGCATTTCATTATCATCGAGCACAAGCCGTGTCCTCGGGTCAGCATCCATGCTGGGTACGGGCAAGCGCCCAAACAGCTCCCCATGAATGCGTTCACGCTCTGTTTGAGCGGACCGATCAAACGCCTCGGCTGATGTGCGGTCCAATTTCGAAAATCGCGCATCACGCACGCGGAAGGCCTTCCGCACAAGTTGCTGTGTGAAGTCAACCATCTGATTGATTTGCGACCGTTGCCTTTTGAGTTCCTGAAAATGGGCACGTTGTTCCTCCAGCCTTCCGGAATGGTCGACTGCTTCGAGCTGCACAGAACAGATTTGCTCCAAACATCGCCTCACGGATTCACTTGAAAGCGGCTCGGAACCAGCCGGGCCTGTTTGTTCCACCACGCGAACAACCTCGCCAGCAAGTTCCTGCGGTAGCAAACCCCGCGCTCGTTTGACCTCTGCCAACACTGATTCTGTTTTCGGAGAGACAATGATTCCCGGCGCTGCGATGTTCCTACGCGCCTTGGCTGGTCCGTTAACTTCAGGAATCGCTGGCGACGCTTCGATAAACAATTGCCGGGGCGCAATCAGTGCTGCAAGCTCAGCATCACCACATTGGTTCAACAATCCCCAGACGTTCCTGTAGATCGGCTCCTGCCAAACAGCGTCCCGTTGGTTGAAATATCCACTGACAATTGCTGCATCGATCCTTGTATCAATCGCTGCGCTATACAACGCAAGCAAGCCGCCTTCACTCACACCCGCCACAATGAGCGGCACATCTGCGGCTTCGTTCCTCAACACAAACTGGTCGATTGCAGCAAGAATTTTCTGAACTTCAAATCCAATCACGTGGCGTCCCATCTCAAACGCCTGCCGATAAATGAACTCACGATGGGACAGATTTGTGGACCGCCCAATCTCGTCGTTACGACTAAACTCTGTACCCCGGCTGATCACAACTGGAACGAGTACCTCACATCCCATCATTGCGAAGTCCAGGGCATAGCGTGTGGTGCAACCCCGCTCAACGTTGGAGTCATCCGTCCCCGCTGCCGTGGAAGGGTTGCCCGCCTGACGCATGTCAGGTGCAACGACTCCTGCAATCATTTCGGGTGTCCAGTCGGCATCTGGAATGGCCACCACCCGCGCCAACACACCCCGATTCATGGGCCTGATTAACAAACCTGTGGCGTCGATCCCAGGCAGTACTTTCCAACGCACCGCCACGATCTGAACCTGCCCGTTCTCGGCCACGATTCCGTCATCATCCAGACTGGCAATCACCTCAATCCCGACCGGTGGTATCCTTTCATCCACGACCCCTATCGACTCGGAAAAATCCCTCCGCATCTCGGAGGCAATTTCTCGTGATTCCGCCGTACCAAATGATTTACCTGCATGCTGATCCCGACGCTTTTCAGCCGCTGCCTGGATTGACCTCAATGCAAAACGGTCAATTCCCGCCACCATCACTTCATCCAACGGCATTGCCTCACTCAGCAACCGTGTTCCCGCCAATGATTCAGAGGACACTCGTTGGGGTACTTGCCCCGAAACAGTTATCGATCCAAAAAAAAGCAAGCCGCAAATGCACTGAAACCGCGACAACGCCATAAGAACACCAGCTTTCTTAAAAAATGGAGAATTTGAGCGAGAACCCATTTTGGTTGCCCCTTGGCCACCGCCATCATCTTACCCGCTCGGACCTACAGCAACGCCAGAATCAAACAGACCTCTGCCCACCACCACGAGCACATTCTGAGACCTGGAACGCCGCGAAAAAACCGGAACACCGAGCCGGCAATGGTCACTCACCAAGTCCCTTGCGGGACAACGTTCCCAGCGCGGACGCAGGTGTTATCAACGCGGACGCAGGTGTTATCAACGCGGACGCAGGTGTTATCAACGCGGACGCAGGTGTTATCAACGCGGACGCAGGAGTTCCAATCGTGGACGCTCCGCGAAACCGGGTTTTCTGGACCGTCGACGGACGCTCCTTCTGCGTGTTTTGTTGGTGTGAGATTTTACGATCTCACAATTCGTACAGCGGCAGCCCGAAGTTGGCCGCCTGAGTTCAAGCATCAGCGTCCGTGGTGTCCCCGGAATCTTCGGTCTCGGGACTTCCCGCACTTGAGTTCGCAATACCTTTTTTGGCTGCAGTAGCTTGGTGTTCCGCGACAATTGCCTTTGCCTTAGCCAGATCTGATTCTTCCATCATGCCTGGAGCAGTCACCCCCATCGAGACATAGATCGACATCAGAGCCTCGACGGACATGTCGACTCTTTCGACCGCTTCAACGGGCATGAATAGCAATCCGCCACCAATTGGAACAGGCGACTGGGGTACCAGCACGACGCAAAACTCTTTCCCGTTGATGGTGATCGCTTCAGGGGTGGGCAACAACGCCAACACGCCAACCCCACCTTTTTCTCCAAAATTACAATACACCACCCCCATGCCTTTGAGCTTGTCGTCACCACCGGAGTCCAACATATCGACCAACTGTTTCGACGTGTCGTACACCTTTCCAACCAGCGGCAATCGTTTTGCAATCGCTTCGGTGACCTTGGAAAAGAGACCTCGCATCCCAGATTCCACAAGGAACCCAAGGATCAAGGTACCGATACAAATTCCAATCCAACCAATGGCATACGCCACGATCGGATTTCGCACAAAATTGAGTCCGATCTTGCTCAACTGATTTCCAAGAAACGTTTCCGGCCCAACCAATTGGCCGAGAAAACCTAAAGTCCACGTGATTGCGATCACCGTGATCAGTAGAGGCAAAATCGCGAACAACCCAGCGAGAAAATAACGCACTATCCGGTTCACACCACCGCTCTTTTTCTTACTCATTTCATTCCTACTGGGTATTTCCGTCGGTATGACCAACGGCAGTCCTTAAAAATCTCTACTCTATCTTTCAATCAACAACGCCTGTCGCAGTGCAACGAGAGTTTGTGCATGATTCAGTTACGTTTGCCACGCAGACAAACCAACCTCTCACCAACACGTAGCAGGACGCTTCCATCGACCACTGCTGGAGTCGCGCCAACGGGCCCACCAAGCGAGAATTTTCCCAATTCCTTGTATTGATCGCCCGCATGAAGCACAGTCGCTTGTCCATCCAAATTGATCAGCAGCAGGCGTTCTCCAACGACCACCGGCGAGGCGCTGAAATTACCGCCAACGCGTTTGGCCCAGATCACTTCACCCGAGTCAGCCTTCAGGCAAGTCGCGATGCCCTTGTCATCTACCAGGAATAATCGATTTCCCTTGAGCACAGGTGTTGGCACATAGGGTGCTCCGCGATCGAGCCGATAGACCTGTTGAGGTTGTTCATTGGAATTTTTCGGGATACGCACTGCAACGAGGTGATTCCCTCCGCCGCCGCTTCCGCTGGATGCTATCGCAAGATCGCCGACAATCACAGGCGTGCTGCAGCAGCGCATTTCGAATACTTTCAGGCTCCACAGCATTCGCCCTGTCTTAGCATCCAGACCAAACATCCCATTTCCGGTGTTCGCATCAATGAGTTGCGAGGTTCCCTGCCCCTGATACATCGCTGGCACCCCATAACAGGACCGGGTGGTGTCCAAATCCGTTTGCCACTGCGTTTGGCCGGTTTTACGATCGACCGCGATCATCCGACTCACGCCTGCAACTTGGCCTGGCTTGAGTTGATCGGCCTGCTGCGAGTTAAACAAAACCACAGAATCACCGTAGACCACGGGTGACGTCCCAAATCCATGTTGGGATTGCCATCTGCCAAAATCTCGTGACCAGACTTCGACGCCTGCATGGTCAAAACACTTCAGATAAGTGTGTTCCGGTTCCGACCAAGCGACAAACACGAACGCTTCATCAACAAAGGGCGTGCTTGAGGCGAACGTATTGCGTTTATGTAGAGGATGCGACGTCTGCTCAAACTTTCTGGTCCATCGCAGATTTCCACTATCCAGATCAATGGACTGCACCCCGATGCGGTTCTCCGCTGGAAAAGAGAGCAGATAAAACACCTTTCCACCGAACACCACGGGCGACCCCACATCGCGTGACCCGAGATCACGGGTCCAGGCATAATCCGCCGCAGTCCAAGATACCGGCAAGATTGTGTCGTCGGATACGCCCTGCCCCTTCAACCCATGAAAACGCGACCAGGGTTCGGCAGCCATCGACTCGGAGATTGACTCCAGGGAACTCACACAACAACATGCCAGCAAAAGGGGAACGATGGTGTATTTCATGATTCGAACCGAACAAGGCGGAGGAGTGAGGGGACGTAAATTTGCAACCTGAAACCGTCTCAATGTTGGGTGAATCGCAGACCGAATGAGGCTGTTGGGTACGCATTGTAGATCAACCGCGATGCTACGGGGGTACAGTGGGCTCATTCTTTTCCCGCCTGCCCCTGATGCACCTCCTGCCATCATGACCATGACGATAGCAATCACGAGGCCCAAGCCCATCGGTTTCCGCTTTTATTGACCGGTGGGGATTTCTCCCCTTTCCCCAAACGGTATCCCAGTTGGACATTCAACCCACACATCTGCTTTCCGAGCATCGTGAGGTGATTGAGGCGTCCACCAGTCCGCTATGACCGTCACGCCTGAAGTACAAATCGTTTTCGCGAATCGACTCCCGAGCCATGCCTGATTCGCGTGTTCATAACACGACATTGATGAGATAACCCAACTCCTCGTTCAGATCATCAGAGGTCGTAACCGTCACTGACAACTTCTACTGAATCACGATGCGAAAGCTCTTGCATAACTGATGAATCGCTACCGTCACAGCATTACTGGAGAGATCAAGTTGTGCGTCGGCAGAAGCCGCCGACAAATCCGTTGAATCACCCATTAACCAGCGTTTCAACACATCGAACTGCTCTGCTTTCCCAGATTTTTCGCACGACATCTCAACCTTGAGCAGGCCACCCTCGATCAACGCAAGCGCCCAAGCTCGATCAAACAAAGCATCGGGATCAGGTTGTGCGGGGATCAGCGATCTGCAACCCAGGAGACGTGCCGCAGCCACTCGAATCAATCGAGTTTATTTCGACTTCTCCCCGCATGAGTCTGTCAAGCCGTCGCACGACATTGTCTCGGGCACCGGTACGACCGAGCAGACCGCCTGGAAACAAGAAAATTGCGCCCCTGTTCGTGCTCCCGATTCACATGCCGACGCAGTAGCATGCACGTCAAAGCCCTCGTCTACTTTCCACTGTTCATCCTCATCATCAATACAACAAGATGGCAACGTCACTGGCCAACACCGTTGTCACCAACTGTGCCCAAACCGCTAGCTCGATGGGCGGGTGGGTGCCGGCAACCTTCGCTTCACCAACGGCAAGCAACCGCTCTGCATCCTCGGGTTCGCCAGTATATCGCGTACGAAGCTGCTGAATGAGTTTGGAGCAGGCGTTTTGTTCCAGCTCCGACGCATTGCGGCAGGCGAGTAATTGGAACAGATGATTGATCCGATCTTGTTTGGTTCCAGCCTTATCCAGTAAAAGCGACGCCAACCCGCGTCCCATTTCGACTCGCTGTGTTTCGTTGAGCATCCCCAAGGATTGCAACGGCGTGTTGGTTCGAGAACGCCGCACACAACTCGACTCACGGTCGGGTGCATCAAAGAGTGTCATCATGGGGTGGGGACTCGTTCTTTTCCAGTAAACGTACAAGCTCCGTCGATACAACGGCGTTCCTTTGTCCGCTACATACTTTTTGGTGTTGCTTCCCGGATGCGCCAACGCCAACCACATTCCCGGCGGCTGATACGGCTTGACCCCTTCCCCGCCCATGTGTCGATCCAGCAAGCCACTTGCCCATAAACCAATATCACGAAGCACCTCTGCATCCAAACGATAGCTGGACGCTCTTGCAAACAGGCGATTTTCCGGGTCATCGATCTCTGCACGCCAAGCCGATGATTGCCGAAACGCCTTGGTCAATACCATGGACCGAAGTAAGGCCTTCAAATCCCAACCGTTCTCTTGAAAATCAACCGCCAGCCAGTCCAGCAACTCAGGGTGTGTTGGCTGCTCACCCTGCAGCCCGAAGTCTTCGGGAGTACGCACAAGTGCATGGCCAAACGTCCGCTGCCAGACGCGATTGATAAACACACGCGCAACCAGGGGGTGCTCGGCCGATGTCAACCAGTTGGCCAAGCCCATCCGGTTTTTCGGCGCGTCTTTTGGCAAAGTTCCCATCACAGCAAGCGTTCCCGGTTGCACCGCATCGCCAATGGGGAGGTTGTATTCACCGCGTCTGAGGACAAAGGTCTTTCGAGGCGAGGGCAATTCTGTGGTCACCAAGGTCGTCGTGAATTGCGCCTCGGCTTGCAACAATTCCGCCGACAACTGTTTTGCCGGATCATCGAGGCGCGATTTCAGAGGACTCGCCTTACTGGCCAACATTCGCAGTTGGTCGGACAAGTGGCATGCATCCCAATCTTTGGTTTTCCCGAGGGAATCCCAGGGATTCTCAAGCTGGACCCTTAGCTCTGAATTTCCGACAAGCCCATGAATCACAACCGAAACCAGATGTGTACCGGGCTCGAATGTGAGGGGCACCACCATGTTCCCGGATTTCGTTTTTTCAGCCGCAGGCACATCATCTTGGTCAACACTGACGCTGGACCCAACGCCACCAGCCAGCGTCAACTGCAAAGTTTGGGTTTGCGGTACCGTCACCTCGAACGTGATGCACACCTTCTGTTTCTCGTTAGGTGCCTTGCCCCGCGCGGCACGCCCGACCAGTGCACCAGGAAATCCGTTCAAATCCGCCCAACCCGCTTTCGGATCATCGGCATCCGGCACGCCACCCTGTTGAATCGGTAGCGGCTTGGTCGCTTTCCAATTCAGTGTCTTCCAACCCAGCCGCGCGACCGCATAATCAATCAACGTCTTCCGCTCTTGATCCCCCACTTTTGCAGTCGCGATCAGCTCATTGGCATCCCGCTGCAATTGTTGCCAACGCAACCATGCCTGTTGATCCTGCGGAACTTTGACGGTCGGTCCGTACTCGTACGCGTTGCGATCCATCGACGGCTCGGCCGTGTTATTAAAAAAGGCAAGCAGTTGGTAATATTCGGACTGTGGAATGGGATCGTATTTGTGCGTGTGGCACCTTGCGCAAGTCAAGGACATTCCCAGAAACACGGTTCCCAGAGTTTCCACGCGATCAAAATTGTTCTTCATTTGGAATTCATCAGGAATCGCGCCACCCTCGCCAGTGGTTGGATTGAGCCTCACGTATCCCGTCGCGATGCGTTGCTCGAGAGTCGGCTTGTCCAACAAATCGCCTGCCAGTTGCCATCGGAAAAAATCATCCATCGGCAGGTTCTGATTCATGGCTCGCACCACCCAATCGCGATAGGGGTAAATCCCACGTCGATTATCCAGATGAAGCCCATGGGTATCACCATACCGGACTGCGTCGAGCCAGTACCTCGCTTGATGCTCTCCATATTTGGCATCATCGAGCAATCGATCCACAAAAATCTCATACGCTTCCTGCGTGGGATTCTGCAGGAACTCTTCGCGGATTTCCGGAGTGGGCGGAAGCCCGGTCAAGACAAGCGCCACTCGACGTGCCAGCACCTCAGGAGGAGCTTCAGGGGCGAATTCCAGTTTCCGCTTCTTCAAACGAGATGCCAACGATTGATCAATGGCCGACGTTGCATTCTCGAAGGCGTTCCGTTTTTCCGGTTTTACAAATGCCCAATGGCGGGCGTACTCGCCACCCTGCTCGACCCAACGTTTCAACACGGACTGTTCCTGCTCGGTCAATTGCCTCTCAGCATCGGCAGGCGGCATCGGGTCATCTTTGGAAAAGATACGTGCCAATAATTCACTTTGATCGAGTGCGTCAGGATCAATGGCCCGATACCCACCAAGATCAGATGTCGCAGCAGCAAATGAATCCAGCTTGAGCTCTGTATCCTCATGACTATCGGGGCCGTGGCACACGAAACAATTATCGGAGAGCACTGGCAGCACCTCGCGGGCAAAATCCACTGGTGGCAAGGCATCAACCGGAGAGCCGGTCAGATCGGCCGCAAAGCCACTCAATCCAGCAGTCGCGTTGGCAAGAACAAGCACGGGCAACAACATCCTGCTGCAGTGAGACATCGCATGAAGCATGCAATCCGTCAAATTGGTTGTCACGGCGGGGGCTATCGTTGGTGGCTTTGAAATGGTGAAGCGGTCCGGATGACTCATTGAATATTGTACAGGATCAGGGCACCCGCCCCTCCCAACCAGCCCCTGCGGGTAGCATTTTTGCCAACCTCAGTTTTCTGCGTGAATTACGCTCGCTTGGGCGACCGTCCCAACAATGCCTGAAAGTACAGATCCCAATGTCCATCCGCCCACCGGGTCCATCCGCCCACCGGGTCCATCCGCCCACCGGTCTGCCCAACCGCTACGCCTTCACAACCACCGACGGGGCAGATCGACGCCAGAGGCTAAAAATTGCCTTTTAGCCCAATGACTTGCTCTCACATCTCACCTAATATGGGAAATGTCGCAGGAAAGCAGGGGATCCTCAGTTTCTGAGGGTCTGGGTTTTGTGGTTACTGTTGGGTGTGGGTACTGTTGGGCACTGTTGGGCACTGATCTCGAGGATTTCAGCTTTGGCTGGTTCCCGTTGTGATTGCTACGGGCTCACGTCAGCGGGATCATGAGGCTCAGCTAACGCTGAGAAGCAATTGACCGAACCGGATCCAGCGAAGGTTGGCCCTGATGCAACCCGCGGACAGGCAACTCCACCACTCGATAGATCAGCCTCGATAGATCAGCCTCGAAATATCAGACGCGAGCTAACCGACCTGTTTTATAAGACAGCAAGTATCCAACGATTGCAGCGTGCTTCCAACCGAATCAACCGGATTGCGAGAGCCACAAACGAGCAAGCAACCCATGAGCAAAGAATCCATGACTCAAACCGTCTCCGATCTGGCGAACCACAGCCATGCTGACCGCAATCAAGCAGCGGGCAAACGTTCCGTTCTCGACTACGCTGACGCGTTTGCTGGCCGACATCTCGGACCAACCGAAGCAGACATTCAAAGCATGCTTGGGTCACTTGGATTCGAGCATCTTGAAGCCCTGACCAACGCCACCATTCCGAAGGACATTCAACTTGACCGCGACCTGGACATTCCCGACCCACGTGGCGAGCATGAATTCCTGAACGGGCTGGCGACAATCGCCTCGAAAAACAAGGTATACCGGTCCTGCATTGGCATGGGCTACACGGGTACAGTGACACCCCCGGTGATCTTGCGGAACGTTCTGGAAAATCCCGGCTGGTACACTCAGTACACGCCCTATCAGGCCGAAATTGCACAAGGCAGGCTGGAAGCCCTGCTGAACTTCCAGACCATGGTCGCAGACCTCACCGCCCTTCCATTGGCTGGTGCAAGCCTGCTTGATGAGTCGACTGCTGCAGCCGAAGCAATGACCATGTGCAGCGCTGTTTCGGGACACCGCAAAAAAGCATTTTATGCCAGCGACGCTTGTCACCCTCAAACGCTTGCATTACTACAAACCCGCGCGGACGGCTTGGGTATCGATCTACGGGTTGGTCCCACCAGCGAAATCGACTTTTCATACGGTGAAGGTGGTCTTTGTGGGATCCTGCTGCAATACCCCACCACTGATGGCAGCATCCATGACTATTCAGCATTGACACAGGAAGCGAAGCAACACAAATGCATGACAGTTGTGGCAACCGACCTGCTGTCACTAACCCTACTGAAGCCGCCCGGTGAATGGGGAGCGGATGTTTGTGTAGGCAGTGCACAACGATTTGGTGTTCCGATGGGCTTAGGGGGACCGCACGCCGCGTTCATTGCAACTGATCAGAAACACGCTCGCAAACTACCGGGCCGGATCATCGGTGTCTCGAAAGATTCGCATGGAAACCCTGCACTTCGCATGGCCATGCAAACGCGTGAACAACACATACGCCGTGACAAAGCCACCAGCAACATTTGCACAGCACAGGCCTTACTGGCGATCATCAACTCCTTTTATGGTGTCTATCACGGTCCCAAAGGATTGACAGCCATTGCCCAGCGGACACAGGCCTACACATGTGCATTGATTCGCGGGTTAGCGCGTTTGGGCCACCACACACTTAGTTCCGGCCCGGTCTTTGACACATTGCGGATCCGGTTGGGAAAAGGCCGGACTCATGCAGCACGTCAGGTTTCCGATGCTGCGCGTGAGCGGGGCATCAACCTCCGCGAGTACGCAGATGGAACGCTGGGCGTGACCCTCGATGAGACGGCGGACCGAAGCTTGATTGCGGATTTACTGGCCGCGTTCAATTTTGGACATTTCACCAGTTTTGATGTCGATCAGCTGCTTGCCGAAGCACAAGACGAGGGCATGCTGGACTTGGACCAGTTCGAACGAACCAGTTCCTTCATGACCCATGAGGTGTTCAACTCGTACCACAGTGAGACCGAACTACTGAGGTACATTTTCAGACTGATGGGCCGCGACCTTTCGCTGGCGCACTCCATGATCCCTCTGGGATCGTGCACCATGAAGCTCAATGCGACAAGTGAAATGATTCCCGTCACTTGGCCAGAGTTTTCCAATATTCACCCGTTCGCACCTGACACTCAGTGGCGTGGATACACGCACATTTTCCGAGAGCTTGAAGCATGGCTTTGTGAGGTAACCGGCTTCGCGGCGGTCAGCCTGCAACCCAACGCTGGAGCACAGGGCGAGTACGCTGGCCTACTTGTGATTCGGGCATACCATGAACATGTGGCGCGCACCGAAGGACGCGAGAATGCTCGAGACATCTGTCTGATTCCTACGTCCGCACACGGAACCAACCCAGCTTCTGCAGTGATGGCAGGCATGAAGGTAGTCGCGATCAAGTGCGATGAACGCGGTGACATCGATATGGACGACCTGCGTCAGAAGGCTTCCACCCACGCCGAACACCTATCGGCGTTGATGATCACCTACCCATCAACGCATGGCGTGTTCGAGTCCACCATACGCGAAGTATGCGAGATCATTCACGACAATGGCGGTCAAGTCTACATGGACGGGGCCAACATGAATGCTCAGGTGGGTCTGACCAGTCCGGGCCGCTGCGGCGCCGATGTCTGCCATTTGAATCTGCATAAAACGTTCTGTATCCCTCACGGCGGCGGCGGTCCAGGCATGGGCCCCATCGGGGTCGCACCACAGTTGGTACCGTTCCTGCCTGCACACCCAGTGGAACGACCCGATACCGCTGGTGAGTTTGCCATCGGTCCGGTTTCAGCCGCTCCTTACGGCAGTCCCAGCATTCTCACCATCAGCTATGTTTACATCGGCTTGATGGGTGGTGTCGGACTGAAACAGGCCACCCAAGTAGCGATCCTCAACGCCAACTACATGGCTAAGCGACTCCAAGGTGAGTACGACATTCTGTACACCGATAGCCAAGGTTATGTCGCTCACGAGTTCATTGTTGACTGCCGTGGATTCGAAAAATCCGCGGGTGTCAGCATCGACGACATTGCCAAACGTCTGATTGACTACGGATTCCACGGGCCAACAATGTCGTGGCCTGTTCCCGGCACGCTGATGATTGAGCCAACCGAAAGTGAATCCAAAGCTGAGCTTGACCGCTTCTGTGATGCAATGCTGTCCATCAGAAGCGAGATCCGGGCGATCGAAAACGGAGAAATGGATCGCAATGACAACCCGTTAAGCAACGCCCCGCACACGATGCAGGAGATCGGGAGCGACGACTGGAATCACCCCTATTCCAGAGCTCAGGCCGCCTGGCCAGCAAACTGGCTGCGGAGTTCCAAGTTCTGGCCTGCTGTGGGACGAATCGATAACACTTATGGTGACCGAAATCTAATCTGCAGTTGCCCACCCATGAGCGACTACTGCGATACAGAAGAATGATCCACCCGCCGCACTGCAAACGCGTGGGCGACTGGATCCCCCGGTTCACCTGGGAGCCACGCCCTGCGGTGGTGACTCACTGCTTTTTCTTCTTACTTTCGTTTCGTTTTTTTCGCAGAAACTCATACATATTGAAGCGTTCGGGAAACGCAACCTGATTTTGAGTAGCCCATGTTTCCCACATGCTCACCATCTCATTTCTTTTGCCTCTCTTGACTCCACTAAGGTCTCTCAATTCCGTTCGATCTTGTGAGATGTCATAGAGTTCCCACGGCTTGTTGTACTCGCGAACCAGTTTCCAGTTTCCCCAACGCATGGCAGCATTTCCCTCATGCTCCCAATAAATGGGTTCAACGTGAATCGCCTTCTGCCCGCCAGTGATTGTGTCCAACATTGATTGGCCGACACATGCTGGTAAGTCACCCGAATATTTTGCTCCGGACAATTCAAGACAGGTCGCCATGATATCTGGCAAATAGGCGGGCTGTCGCACAAAGCCACCGCGTTTGACCTGCTGCATCGCGGCAGGCCACGAAGCAATCATGGGCGTGCATGCCCCGCCTTCGTGAACAAAATGCTTGTAGAGTCGAAAGGGTGTGTTGCACGCATTCGCCCAAGCCTGGCCAAGACGGACACCTGCAACGGTTTCCAGCGGCGGGTTTTTCACCATCTGCTCGGACCCTTGCCCAAGAATACCGCCTTCCTGGCACGCTCCGTTGTCGGACAGGAACAAGATCAGTGTATTTTCGTATTGATCAATCGACCTCAGATGGTCGCATAGTTTGCCAACATTTTGATCAATGGAATCAATGCACCCGGCATAAGCAGCCATGATTGAGTCGAGGTCTTCTCTTTTCTTGTCGGCCAAGCCTTCCCAGAGCGGCCCCTGATGCGGGGCGGCCGCAGTGTCTGCGGGAAACATGCCGATTTCGACTTGCTTGGCAAGACGGTTCGCCATCAACTCATCCCAACCGCCTGTGTATTTACCTTTGTATTTCTCGAAATCCTTTACCTTGGCGTTGAGCGGCCAGTGCGGTGCATTGTAAGCGAGATACAGAAAGAAAGGACGATCGTCGGCGTCACATGCATCCGAAATGAACTCACAGGCCACATCCGTAAACTTGTCCGTCGCATAATAATCGCCGTCCGTTTCCACTGGATCATTTCCCAGTGACATTCCTCGACCACCGCCTGGCTTGAAGTAGTTGAACGCGCCGGAAAGTCCTCCGTAAAAGCGATCAAATCCCCGCTGCAGAGGCCAACACTCTTTGCGTTGCATTCCCAGGTGCCATTTACCGGTCATCAAGGTGTGATAGCCAGCTGACCGCAACACCTCGGCAAGCGTGGTGCATTGGTTATTCAGGTAGCCCTGATAGGGCCCCTCGAATCCCAACGATTGCTCGGGCGGTTCAGTCATGTGCCCGATCCCAACCTGATGTGGCTGCAGCCCTGTCATCAAACTGGCCCGTGTTGGACAACAACGCCCGGAGTTATAGAACTGAGTGAACCTCAATCCCCCAGCCGCAAGTTGATCAAGATGGGGGGTTTCGATTTCGCTTCCGTAACAACCGATGTCAGAGAACCCCATGTCGTCAACCAACACCACAATGATATTCGGCTTCGGCGAATCGCTTGAATCGTCTGTTGCCGGGTCCGCATGAAGTTTGACCGGCATCCACGCTGCCGCCAACACAAATGCGATACCCAACATCATCACGTCTGAGGCAATACCAGACTTCTCTTTTCGGTTCGTCACAACTTGCTCCTGATCACTAACTTGCTGAATGACTTTTATCTGCAAACTCTTGAAACGACAGAAAACGGCGGCATGGATTTAAGACAAACCTCGTTTTCGAGGCCTCATGGCCTTGGGACACCTTACGAACATGCCCTGCTGATACCAACGGCTGCCGTTCCCGAAATCAAACAACCGACCGAGCCTGCTAATGTTTCCGATTCATTATCGGCGTTTCAGAACAAACAGCGCGTCGGTCAGATCGTTATCAAATGTACGTTCTTCCTCGATATCATAATCGAAGTCATAAATTCCGGCGATCTCATACAAATCCGACACTTTGCCCAACAAACTCTTTGCCTGGGCCGGGGTATAGATTCGTAGTGGGAATTCACTGCGAATGCGTTCAATATCGCCTGACCTCTTCTGGGCTTTGACTGATACTCTTAGCATTTCCCGGCGTTTTTTACGATCAAAGTCAATCACTTTGAGTGTGACATGAACGGTCGTCCCTGCGTGCTTTGCGGTCCAACGCTCAGTACATTCGGGATCTGCATCCATGGGGATCAGGTGGAATCCCAGGATGTACAAACCACCCGTTCGCAGATGGGAAGCCACATTTCGGAGGTGTTTCAGCGCTGTTTTTTCGTCTGTGAGATGTCGAAAAGTATTGAAGGTGCAAAATGCCGCATCAAATGGTGACTCAAAATCCATGCGAGTCATATCTTCACACCGCAGCTCAGCATTTAGCCCCCTTCGACGCAGGCGACGCGCCAGATAATCAAGCATAGGTTGGCTCAGGTCCACCCCAGTGAGCTGATAGCCCTTGGCAGCCATTTCAGCAACCAAACGCCCGCTGCCACAACCGGGTTCAAGCACTCGCTGAACCTGCCCCTGCGCAAAGCGAGAGAACGCCTTTTCAAAGAAATGCACCTCGGCAGCCGTCTCATCGCGAAACACCATATCGAAGTACTGCGGGTAATCGTACCAGGAAGCCATGGAAAACTCAGAGGAAACGTGTCTTTGCAGGTTCTTTACATTGAAGTCAACGCTGACCCGAAGAAGAACCATCGTTCAGGCGGCAAGCTGCAAAGAATGTACGTGCATTTGAAATAATTATCGAGCCGCGATCGAGCTG
>PKCN01000360.1 GCA_002862205.1 Planctomycetaceae bacterium
GCCTTCCGCAGAGCCAACATGACACTCAAAGAATGTCAACTCGAGAGTTGCGTTCCACAGACGCAACCAAGTCTTTTTGTTGACATTTACGACCAGCCGCAAGAGCAGAAATGTGACGCTACAATTCCGGTGAAGTCATTCAAAACGCGAGCAACCAGTCCCAACGCAATATTCGACGGGTTGGACTGAAGACACCAGATCAAGGTCCACTTTCTGATCGGGTTACCGTAGGCTTGAAGGTTTCAAGCAGCCCACCCAGCCCCCAATCACACCAAATCAGAGAGGGCTTCGCCCGACAGAATTCAGTTGGACAGTTGTATCAACACCGTATCAAGAATACGGTCAATGGTTGCATAGTCTGTCATGCGTTCTGCTGCGTCGGCGTGCATCATGCTGACGACTAAATCCTGCAACGGCTTGGGCGTGCCTCGCCAATCTGATTCCTTAGGTTCAAAACGCTGCATGGAACTGATAATCGCCTTTGTACTTTCACTCTCGAATGCACGCCTGCCGCTAAAAATTTCGTAGGCCACACATCCAAGGCTGAAGAAATCACTCCTGTAGTCAGCTGGGTATCCACGCAATCGTTCCGGTGCAATGAAGCCCGGCGTACCGCTCAGATGCTTACTGACATCCCGTTTGACACACAACTCATCAGCCAAACCAAAATCAAGAAGATGACATTTCCTTGAATCAAGGCTCAACATGATGTTGTCCGGCTTGATATCCCGATGCACGAGTCCAATCTTGTGAACAGCCTGAACACCCTGCAAGATTTTCTTGAATAGCTCCGTTCCCAACTGCAGTGAAACCTGGCCCTGTCGAATACGCTTTGAAAGCGACTGTCCGGTCAGATATTCCATGACAAAGAATGGGCGTTCATCAATTTCACCAACATCGTAAACACGTACAACATTCTCGTGGGACAACCGCGCCATCGCTCGTGCTTCTTCGATAAACGGGTCCGCTAATTCTCGACCAACTTTGACCGACTTGAGCGTTTTGATCGCGACTACCCGGTTGAGAATGTCGTCCGTCCCACGATAGACAACACCCATTCCCCCCACACCGATGATCTCGTTAATCGCATACCGGCCGAGGCGTTTAGGAAATGGGATCACATTCTTCTGGGAATCCTGCATTCCCGAACCCGCCCGACTGCCACTGTTGGAGGGAAACCAGTCGAAACTTGCCGCATCTGATGCCGCCTGCGAATCACCTACACTTTCAGAAGCAACGAACGTTTCCTCAAAACTCTCAGCTGTAGCAGTCGATTCCATGCTGACAATCTTGACTTCAGACACATCATTTTCAGCGACAACTCGTTTCGCCTCAAATGTGCAAAAGGGGTGTCCCTGCTTTGAACATGTGACTTCTCTAATGCTGATATCCTCCTGATAAAAATCAGCGATGCCCTCAATGATCCCGTGAGCGAGAGTACAAAGCCCACGCCGCGATGAGTAGACGACTTGAGCCTCATCTTCACTCAGGCGAAAGGCCTGGATATTGGCTGGTTGTGCAGTCGGATTCTGCATTCGAATGGTGCGGTGAATCAATGACTCGACGTTCGCAAGTAACTCAAACGTTTTCCACTCCGGGTGCAACATGTTGCTCGCAAAACCAATCAACTCTGGTCCGGCAAAACGTCCCAAAACCCGCAGCAAGTCATCCAATTCCACCTTCAACAACTCACAGCCAGCCCCCAAAAGAGCAAACACCGCCTCGTCGGGATAGGTACCGATCGGGGAAAGCACCAAGCCCTCGTAACCCGCCTGTTTCAAAATAGCATCCCATGCTTCAGGCCCGTGATTCGTGTCTACGAATTTCTTGACAATACAACAGATGGATCCGTGCATAAGTTGGTCGCTTGGCCCAATAACTTTTCACAAGTTATCGGAAGGCCTTCCTTTTAGGTTATCAGGGCAGGGAAGAGCAAAGACTTCGGGGAGGCATAAAGCCGATGTTGAGTGAACGATAGCCTTGGAAATTTTTCTTCACACGTAGGCGTTCGAGTTAAGACAGCGAGCCATGTTACTAATCGCAAACTCTGTTGGCCGGAGATATCACACGATTCATTAACCCACTCAACGTCTGATGATGCGTCTCATTGCATCTGCCTTATTTCAGGGTGCCAGCCTTAACTCGGGGTGCCAGCCTTTCATGTTCTCAACATCGTGATGCAGGACCTGAAAAACACGTTATGCATCGGGCCAATCGGGATCAGCAATTTGGCGGGCCATGTTTGCAAGTTTGGACTGGGTATCCAACATTCGCTGCCAAGACGCCATTTTCAACACCACTTCCTGACTATTTTCATCTGTTCTCGCTGCTTCAATTAAACGCTTCAGTCGAGACTGCAAATAGTCAAGGATTTCACAAAGCTGCGCCTTCTGCCCAGGTGATAAGTCCGCAGGAATATCTGGCACTTCCTGAACCTGAATGATTTCCGCAGGATGCGGCGACTTGGGCTCAGCACCGAGATTCAGTGCAATCGAACCTTCACTGTTTTGTTCATCTCGACTGACCGTTGGATTCTCATTTCCCATCGCAGCAAGACGAGCCGCGATTTGAGTCTCCGACCCAACCAGCATCAAACTGCGTCCAACAGAAATAAGATCCCCGTGACGCAAAATTTTGAGTTGGCACTCAACGCCATTGACCTTGGTTCCATTGGTACTGTCGAGATCAGTCAAAACAAGCCTGTCATTATCACGCTGCACTTTGAAATGACAACGGCTCACTCGCTCATCGTTCAGCTGAATCTCATTCCCTTCCTCGCGACCTATCGTCAGAGGCGGAGCAAGATCTTCGTAGATCTTGCCGCGGTCGGCTCCATGAAGGATTTTGAGCGTTACGCCCGGCATAGGGCACTCCACAGTTGGGAAAGTCTTCGACAAGGCTTGAAAAGAATCCGATCCATTATAATCACGATTAATACTCTAGTCATTCGTGTACTTATGAATCCTATCTACATTATACCCCCGAAAAATGACTCGATTAACGAATTTCCGCAATCAAACACTTTAGATAGTCGCTCTCTGGGCATGAAATAGCGACCGGATGGTCCGGAGAAGGACCTCGATTCTCCATCACCACCAGATCTCGACGCCGCCGACGCCCTACATCGAGCAACATGTTCAGGAAATCCGCCCTAGAAACGCGACCCGAGCAACTACAGGTCACGAGAATCCCACCAGGTGAAAGAATGTCCAGTGCCAAGGAATTTAACCTCCCGTATGCCCTCAAAGCGCTGTCGATTTGATGGCGCGATCCCGCGAAGCGAGGCGGATCCAAGATCACAGCTTCATACTCCCGCCCCTCCTTCGCATATTTTTTTAGCGTGTCGAAGCAATCACCCTTCTCAAAACTGATCGAATCCAGACCGTTTCGTTCGGAAGCCAACCTAGCTGCATCGAGCGCAACCTGGCTCGAATCAACCCCCACTACCTGTGCTGCTCCCTGCTTCGCGGCTACCAATCCGAAGCCGCCGGTGTAGCAACAAACATCGAGGACACGACGATCTTTGAGATAACGAGCGACAGCCTGATGGTTCCATCTTTGGTCGAGAAAACCTCCCGTTTTCTGTCCACTTTGAAGGTCCACAACCAGATCCAAACCATTTTGGCGATATTGAACCGGGGACGAAATGGCCTCCCCAAGACAAGTTTCGATTTCTTCGACTCCCTCATGCTTGGCCGTTCTGGGGTCAATCCGAGCAACGATCGAGCGTGCCCCCAAGGATTGCTGCAGATAATCCAGAATAGGATCTCTCCACCTGAGCAAGGCGGCCGATGTGAATTGAACTCCAAGGCAGTCGGCGTAACGATCGACAATCAAGCCACTAATCAGGTCGGATTCACTAAAAACGAGTCTTTCTGCCGCCTGTTCATCAAGCGGCCCGGTCATACGTCGTCGTCGAACAGCGCCATCGATTCGTTCCCGCCAAAGCGTCTCATCAATGGCTGTTGCCGAGTCGAAAGCGTACAGTCTGATCCTCAAGCGACTGGCTGGATTGAGAATGCCACGGGCAATCCAGTTTCCATCGTGATCCAATAAATCCACAATCTGACCACAGTCCAAATCGCGGCCATCCTCGGCAAGAGCGTGGGCGTGTACCCACGGATGGCGTGCCAGAAAGGGAAATTGCCGCGTCGGCTTTAGCCGAAGAGGGATTGGCTGCTCAGAAACCGTCACGGCAAAGCTCTCAAATCTTGTTCTTGTCAAAAGAAAAACCACACAACTTAGAATGGTGACAAAATATACTCGCCAGCATAAGTCGTCGATTTTCAAGCGTGGGATGCCCGTTGCCGTAAATCGGTCTGGTCACATAGGCAACCCATTCGCAAGAATGCTGCCAACTCGTCACAATGGGCGGTTTGAGGTAGAGTCCTACGCTTGCCCAGACGATATATTGATCGAGGTCCACCGTCCGGATCGATGGCAGGTGTCCATTCGCCAGATTTGAATAGATAAGAAAGGTCTGATTCATGACTCACGTCGTAGCTGAGCCCTGCTCAGGATGCAAATACACCGATTGCGTGGTCGTATGCCCCGTGGAATGCTTCTACGAAGGCGAGCAAATGCTCTACATTCATCCCGAGGAGTGCATAGACTGTGAAGCGTGCGTTCCGGAGTGTCCGGTAGAGGCCATTTTTCACGAGGATAATCTCCCCGATGAATGGAAAAGCTACCTTGAGCTGAACGCCACCAAATCTGACTCGGGTGAGTGCGATGTCCTGACCGAAAAGAAAGAACCTTTGGTGGACAATTGATCTTCGACTCGCTGCGGAAATGCTTCGGCTGAATGAATCAACCGCTCAACGCTGAACCGTCAGCGGTAAGATCCAATAAGCGGCCGTCTCTGCAGGCGAACAATCCAGTGCTTGGATTGCTGATCGTCACCAAAATTTCTGTAGCGACATCATGTTCGGGCTAAATGAGCTATCAGGAAGAGTTCGGTCAGTATCTCCTGGCCAATACGCCTCCACGTCCGCCTAGACGCGTTGATTTGTGAATCGGCAAGTATGTCGACCGGGCAGACTCTTGAAGTCATGACCGGATCGCTTCTCTTCCTTACCCCGCGGCAGGGAGAAATGTCTTCCAACATTCATAACGCGGGTCCTCTGCCGATTGTGCTAATATCGGATTGACACGAGGCTTCTCAGGTCGTGACAACAACTTCATCCGAGCTTCTTTTGGAGTTCGACCACCTTTGCGGCTGTTGCACCGCAAGCAACAGCAAACAATGTTTTCCCACGTCGTCGGCCCACCATGAGAGCGCGGCACCACATGATCCAAGCTCAGCTTGTGGGCTGGCTGACTCTGCCCACAATATTGGCAAGTATGGTCATCGCGCGCAAACAAGTTCTTGCGGTTGAATCGCACGGATTGAATTGGCATTCTGTCGAACCTTGTGAGTCGAATGATTCGGGGGACGCGCAACTCAAAATTCACCGTCTGCACATAATCTTCGCCCGCATGTTTTTCAAGACATGTCAACTGACTAAGCTCGCACCAACTCTCAAAGTCGTAACTGGCATACTGACCATTCTCATTCTCAATCACCTCGGCGCAGTTGCGGTACAGTAAAGTAAAAGTACGGCGCACATTGATCACCCGAACCGCCATGTAAAAACGATTCAATACCAGCACGTTTGTTTCTAACACACTCTGTGACATGGTCGCTTTGATCCCTCGTTACCAGTGGTAAAAAAACGGATGACAATCAACGAACCCGCGTGATTGGTGAAAACGCTGAACAAGCTGGTTACAGTTTACAAATATCAATCTCCGGCCTTTGAGTGCCAAGATCGCCAAATTGTAAACGACTGAGCAGTGTTCACCCGCTGGGAATACCATTGTCGACGCACCCGCTACCCATGGGGGTTCACCGCATGCCGGCTGAAAATGGCGAGCAATATGAAAAATCACTGTAAAACCCATATTCTGGGGATACGGTACCCCAGCCTGTCAGGCGAACCCGCTCGTCATGACCACACTTAACTCACCCTGAATGCAATATTCCATGATTTCTGACATCCCAACGGTAGGTTCACTGGGCCTTGAAACGGCTGTCTTGACCATTTCCATGCCACCCCTGACTCCCTTGATCGCTGAATCCACTAGCTGGGCCGGTTGGCTCGAGCCAACCGGCACCGTGCTTGCAGCGATCATGTTGGTGCTACTTTGCATGATCGCTTGGGCCGGCAACCTAATTGCATTGCCCGGAAACTGGGCCGCCGTGTTGATTCTGCTTGGCTATGCATTCGTGGGGCCAGAAGCCGGCAATGCTTCCATTGGGTATCTCCCTGTCGTCGCGGCGTTTTGCTTCGCGGCACTGGGAGAAGCATTCGAGTTCATCGCTGCAGCGCTGGGTGCTCAAAAAGCAGGTGCCAGCCGTAAAGCGACGCTACTGGCAATGGTTGGCTCAATGGCAGGTGCCATTTTTGGTGCCATTGTCGGATTGCCGGTTCCCATCGTGGGCCAAGTTCTCGCCGCGATCTTGTTCGGCGGGCTCGGGGCTACTCTGGGCGCCATGCTGGGCGAGTGGTCCAACGGGAGTTCCTGGCGTGAAAGCCTGCCCATCGGCCATGCAGCCTTCTGGGGACGAACGATCGGCACTCTGGGGAAAGTCGCAGCCGGAGCAGTGATTGTCGTGATCGCCATGATCAGTGTTGCAGTTTGAGTTTCCCGCGGTCTATCAGGAGATCTGGCCTACACAACAGATGCCGTCAGGAGCAGACTCAGCACACATTGATAGCAACAGGAGCTCAATTGACTTTAACGCCGGCATTTTCCTAGTGTACTGCAAAGCCTTCGCCATGCCCTGATCAGCATGTTCCCATTCTGGGACCGAAGTACCAACGCGAGCGATCTACACCACGCAAAGAAATGCCATCGCACCATGCAACAAGGACGCCGGACGAACGACCGAAGACGACGCGTTCTGTACTCGGCACACCAAGCCGACCATGAACCTGCTTCTGCTGCCAGTCGCCGCCAAGCAGAAAAGCTTCGTGAGGCGCGCTGTCCACAAATGGCATATGGTTCGCGTGTGCATCGCCGCATTCGAGGGCGTTGGTTCTCGCTGGTGCCCGTCCGCTTAAGATCCATGGCATTGGTCACTGTCAGCATCGTGCTGCTTGCAATGCTTTTGTGCACCGCACACTATGCTGCAGTCACATGGGTGCCTCTTTCCAGCCGACCCATGATCGCTCGCCCCTTGCGTTTGGATCGCCCCGACAGTTTCGGGAGTTGGTGCATGGTGGCAATGCTAAGCATCACAGCCGGCATTGCCTTAATGACTTACCAACTTCGCCGTTATCGCAATAACGATTTCGGTGGACATTACCGACTCTGGCGTGTTGTTATTCTCGTGAGCGTACTGGCAAGCATTAACACGCTTGCATCGCTAATCGACTGGAGCGGCGCCATCATCGATGCCGGCTTTGGCAAACGCGTCGCCTTGGCGGGGAGCGACTGGGTAAGAATTGTCGTCACATTCGGTGGAGCAGTTCTTGCGTTGAGAATGGTTGCTGAACTCTGGCATTGTCGAACTGCTTTGGTCCTGATGCTCACAAGTAGCATTCTTTTCGTGATTCCGGAAGCAGTTCAATGGAACATTCTAAAAATTGAATCGGCAGGATACTGGACACTGGCAACCACAGCCCCAATGCTTGGCTGCACGACGCTTTTGATCGCGATGCTCACCTACCTCCGGATGCTTTACAGGGAAGTCAAGCAGGTTGAGGACATTTCCATCATCGACCGGGTTCGGCAATACAAAGTGAACCTGTTCCAATCCGGAGAGAATGCAGAGGAAGCATCGTCCACCAAGCTTGACAAACCTGCCAAAACCAGAGCGAAGCGGCGATGGTGGCAAGGCGGGGAGACCAGCGAATCAACATCAAATGATGATCCGTCAGAAGTCCGTACCAGTCAACAGAGTCGCCCAAAAACCACTGCTACCAAGAAGCAAACGAAGTCCTCGGTTCCTGCACGGGATGAAGCCCACGAAGACGACGAGCAAATACAAGAGATGGATCCTGGCATGGGCAAGCGGCGTTGGTTCGGGCTTCGCAAACCGAACGCTTCTGCAAATGCAACGGGAACAGACTCGGGTGCAGCAACGAGTTCGGCAACAGACCCGAAATCCAAAACGTCTGAAACGAAACGCACAAATTCAGCATCTCGATCAAAATCAAAGTCGGTGACGAGTCAGCAGCAGAAAGCCCCGAACAGACCCGATACCGAACTGGATTTGACAGGGGACAAGCCCGAGCGAAAAGGGCTCATGGGCTGGCGTCGAAAAAAAGAACTTCAACAGGCAGAAACGACCGACTCGACGGATTCAACGCAATCCGGGAGCAAGGAGCAACCAACCACGACTCGAAACAAGTCTTCCGCTCCCCAGTCTCAAAACGAAAAGGGAGACGATTCGGATGAAGCCGAGGCGATTGATTGGAATTCAATGAGCAAAGCCCAGCGAAGGCGACTTCGCAAGCAACTCAAACGCCAAAACAAAGCCGCCTGATC
The DNA here is from genome assembly GCA_002862205.1 of Planctomycetaceae bacterium. GTDB lineage: Bacteria > Planctomycetota > Planctomycetia > Pirellulales > Pirellulaceae > Rubripirellula. The sequence goes on from PKCN01000360.1 coordinate 8,536, forward strand.
TCCCTGCCTCGGACTCAACCCCGCTTTGGCCTCGGAACTTTGGTTCTTCCTCCTGCCTTGATACCCTTGCGGCGTTTGCGCTGATTCCCTGCCGCCTTTCCGGATGGTTTTTCAATTTCGATTTCAGCTAACGGCTTTCCAATGTTGTCTTTGAGTTGCAAAACACGATCACGCAATGATGCCGCCCGCTCAAACTCCAATGCCTCCGCTGCGGCGAGCATTTCCCGCTCCAAAGTATCGACGTATTCAACAGTGATATAAACGGTTTCAGATTCATCCTTGGCCGCTGCAATATTTTTCTGTCGCTTCGCGGCTTCCAATTCGATACCAGCGCTGATTTTTTTCCGCACTGTTTCAGGAGTGATCCCGTGTGCTTCGTTGTACGCTTGTTGAATCGCCCGTCGCCGCTCGGTCTCGTCAATCGCAAGCTTCATGGAATCAGTTACTTTGTCTGCATAAAGAAACACTTTGGAATTAGCATTTCTGGCAGCACGTCCAATGGTCTGGACCAGGCTGGTTTCACTTCTTAGAAAACCTTCTTTGTCAGCGTCAAGAATTGCAACGAGCGAAACTTCCGGCAGATCCAAGCCCTCTCGGAGCAAGTTCACTCCTACCAGACAATCGAATCGCCCCGCTCTCAACTCCTGCAATAAATCAACACGTGCAAAAGCATCCAATTCACTGTGAAGCCAACGGCACCGAACATTCTGTTCCTGAAAATATGTCGAAAGATCTTCAGCAAGCCGCTTGGTCAGCGCGGTCACCAACACACGTTCATTCCTCTCCGCCCGCTCACGAATCTGTTCCAGCAAGTGCTTGACTTGCCCTCTTGCCGACACAACCTCCACAACAGGATCCAACAAACCCGTTGGCCTGATAATCTGCTCGACCACTTCACCTTTGGTCCGTTCCAATTCGTAGTCACTTGGTGTGGCGCTCACGAAACATATTTGTGAAGTGCGTTGTTCCCATTCATCAAACTTCAGCGGGCGATTATCCATCGCACTAGGCAATCGAAAGCCATGACTGACCAATGTCTCTTTACGACTCCTGTCTCCTGCATACATCGCACGAACCTGAGGCACGGTGACATGCGACTCGTCGACGAAAGTAATGAAATCGTCGGGAAAGAAGTCGTAAAGCGTGTCTGGCGTTGCACCAGGCGGCTTGCCTGATAGCGGACGACTGTAATTCTCGATTCCTGGGCAATGGCCAACCTCAGCCATCATCTCCAGATCAAACCGGGTTCGTGCTGACAATCGCTGTGCCTCGAGCAGTTTTCCCTGTGACTGAAACAGCTCCAATTGTTGCGACAACTCTTCGCGAATGACCCGCAAAGCATTCTGAATGCGATCCTCGGGCATGACAAAGTGTCGAGCAGGGTAAATGTAAACATGGTCCAGTGTCCGAATTGTCTCTCCCGATACGGGCTTGATAATCGAAATCTGCTCGATCTCGTCACCCCACATTTCAATGCGATAAGCAAATTCTTCGTAAGTCGGCCATAACTCAATCGAATCACCACGCACACGGAACTTGCCCCGCTCAAACGCAACATCATTCCGCTCGTAAAGAACATCGACAAGTTTCAACAGCAGATGATCTCGCCGGGTTTTTTCGCCACGATGCAGTGGCACAATCAACTCTTTGTAATCTTTTGGTGAACCCAAACCATAGATACTGCTCACAGAAGCAACGATCACAACATCCCGACGACTCACCAGCGAACTGGTAGTCGCCAGACGCAGTCGATCAATCTCTTCGTTAATCGAAGAGTCTTTTTCGATGTAAACATCGCGTTGGGGTATGTAAGCCTCAGGCTGATAATAGTCGTAATAGCTAACAAAATAATGAACCGCATTCTCAGGGAAAAAACCCTTGAATTCACTGTAGAGCTGAGCTGCCAAAGTTTTGTTGTGACTTAGCACCAACGCGGGTCGTTTCAGATTGGCAATGACATTTGCCATCGTGAATGTCTTTCCCGTTCCCGTTGCGCCCAGCAGAACCTGAGTACTACGCCCACTTTCGAAGCCGCGAGTGAGGGATTCAATGGCCTGAGGTTGATCGCCAGCCGGCTCAAATGGTCGCTGCAAATGAAATGGGGCAGGCTCAATTCCCTCTGCTGCGTCCATCTGCCTCTCGCTATTATCTGGTTCGGGTATCAAGGGCGATCCACTCACTATTGAAACAGAACATTGAAACAGGTCATCTCCTCACTTCAAGCACTTCATCCTAGCGAAGTGACGAGTCAACACGTAGGAGGCTCACAATACAATCCTCATTCCTGTCCCCGATTGCAGGTCCAGATCAAACGACTCGCTTAAAAACACAACCGTCCTAATGAGTCACGATCGCCATCTCGCGAATCTCTGCCATCTTCCTCGGACCAATGCCACGAACGCGCTGCAAGTCATCCACGGTTTCAAAGCTCCCAATCGAGACACGATCCGACACAATTCGTTTCGCTAACACAGGGCCAACACCAGGCAGAAGAGACAATTCCGGTGCATTCGCAGAATTTAAATTGATCTGAATGATCCAACGTCTTTGCTGTGTGCCCCAACCTGATGCCAGTGCATCATTTCTGTTCGCACCGTCTCGTCTCTTACCCAAGGGCACCCCCGCGAGTCTTGCAGTCACCAATTTTCCGGCACGGGTACCGATCCTTGGCGGATCATGGGGCCTTTGTTTGCTCAAGCCTGCAGTTGTTGGCAGAACTTCAAATCTTGCAGGCATGATGCCCAGCATTAAAATCGCAATCGTACAGACAATGATCCACTGCACTGGCCGCCTGGCAAAAACGAACTCGAACTCGACGTTTGACTCGGCCATGCTCCAACCCTCCACTCGAGTTTCTGATCAAACCTCTCAAACCGCACGACCAGCGGATCAACCAATCTACAGGCTGTCTGGAAATCAATTTCCGGATATTCGGCATGATTTTCGATTTTTTGCGACCTGCACTTCATCGCATCAAACTCAAAAAACGAAAAAAGCATAGAAACCACAGGTCGGTAATTTGCAATCATTGCAAGACGACTGCCCACAGAATTCATTCTTCTGGGTTATTATCTCGGTCACAACGACGCATCACTCAACCACGTCAAATTCGCCCATCGAACCTGCGTGGCTCCCATCTCTCATCACCATTTTGCATTTTCATGAGCGACGAAATGTCACGCAAACCCGTCAAAGATTATCAAACGGTGACGGCTGACTCCCTGCTTGAGGCTGATGTCCGATCACTCGTTCGACTGTCAATTGCCGAAGATCTACGTGACTCACTTGACTGGACGACAGTGTGCCTGATTGAGCCAGAGCGGCGAGGAGGATGCCAAATCGTTCCCCGCGAAGAGGGTATCTGTGCAGGACTCGCCACCTTGGCATGGATTGTGGATGAATTCGATGCTGACCTTGATCTTGAATTGATACTCACCGATGGCCAAACTCTGACACCGGGCGAACCCATTGCCTGCCTGCGAGGCAGTGTTCGCGACCTGCTAACAAGCGAGCGTACCATTCTGAATATCGTCGGTCGCTTGTGTGGCATTGCAAGCCTTACAGCCAACTATGTCGCTGCCATCGGAGAATCTGCCGCACGTTTGTATGACACTCGCAAGACGACACCTGGCTGGCGTCTGCTTGAAAAATATGCGGTCCACTGCGGCGGTGCCCACAACCATCGCAGCGGACTTCACGACGGCTTCCTGATCAAGGACAACCATCTGGCCTTGGCGGGCGACAGCCAAGGTCCCATCCCCGCGAGCACCGCGACAACAAAAGCACTCCAATGGCGTGGTTCACAGATCGAGCGTCTGACCGCTCCTGATATCGTTGAAATCGAAGTCGACAGTCTGGAACAGTTCGCGGAAGTTTTGCCAAGCAAACCCGACATCATCCTGCTCGACAACTTCTCCATCAACCAACTCCGTGAAGCAGTCGCAATCCGGAACGAGAGAAAATCACCAGTCGAACTTGAAGCATCCGGCAATGTTCGCATTGATACTCTACCCGCCATTGCCGCAACCGGCGTCGACCGTATCAGCAGTGGTGCACTGACCCACCAAGCGACGTCACTGGACCTAGGCCTCGACTGGTTTGACAGCAACTTGTCCTGACAACTTCTTATGACGCTCGGCAATCGGAAAGCAACTCAACAAACCTCAGCAAGCAAACCCCAGCAAGCAAACCCCAGCAAGCAAACCCCAGCAAACTACGAGGCAGGCTGTCAGGTGGGCCAAAACAAGGCTGCGTTTCTACCCCCCCAAATCGCGTTGCCAGTCCTCCAGTTTCTTTTCACTACCTTTGATTGCCAAAAACTCGCATTCCGTAATAAAGCAGTGTCATGATGGACTGCAGAGTCCCCGCTACATAGGTCAAAGCTGCAGCATTGAGAACCTTTGCCACATACTGCTCTTCGTTTCCAGCAATGATTCCCTGTGACACGAGTTCTTCGCGAGCTCGCGAGCTGGCATTGAATTCTACGGGCAGATTCACGAGCTGAAAAAATACCACACACGCAAAGAGCAACAGTCCGATCACCGCCAGCGGAGAAAGGCTGAAGATCAAGCCGATGAACAGGAGAACGAGTCCAGCATTTGAGCCAAAGTTGGCAGCTGGGACCGCCAAATTTCGAATGGCAAGCGGAGCATATCCTTTGGCATCCTGAAAAGCGTGCCCAGCCTCGTGGCAAGCGACACCCACAGCAGCCATGGATTGACCGTGGTAGACATCCGGACTTAGCCTCAGCACCTTGTGCCTGGGATCATAGTGGTCACTCAAGTGCCCACCCACTTCTTCGATTTCCACATCCGACAAACCGGCGCTGTCCAACATCCGACGAGCAGCCTGAGCTCCACTCATGCGAGCGGGTACCTTACTCATCGACTCAAATGTAGATTTCACTTTCCGCTGGGCGTAAAAACCCAACAACAGGGGTGGCAAGACAAAAAGGAAGTAGACAGGATCAAAGAAAAACATGGTGCTACCTGCTAAAAGGCATGAAAACAAATCTCAATCGCAAGAATGGCAGTTCTCGAGGACCGCATTCACACCCTGCAATTGCCAGACCATTTTTCCGAAAAACCGCCGATCTGCGTTTCGACGCACTCAATCCAATCGTTTGACGCCATCCACACTTGGCAATCGGATTGATGATCTTTCTCAACCGTTGGCAAACTCAATCGCGTGAGCCGGGAGTTATCTTCATGGTCACTGTTTTCGCTCCCCGCTGCACAACGATTTGAACTTCTCCACCTATTTTCAGCGCCTCAATTGCATAGGTGTAGTCATAAATATCTTCGATTTTGCGACCAGCAAGCTGCACGATGATGTCACCCCCACGAACCCCAGCTTTTGCCGCCGGACCATCAGCCGCAACACCACTCAATTTGAGTCCTTTGACATCACCGGCCACGTAGTCTGGAATGGTTCCCAAGTAGGCGGTCAGCCGCGCTCGAGGGGCGTCCTTTTGTGCCTCGCCTTCCTCAAGCTTGAACTCGGGAGCCTTTGAGCTTGTTAAGAATCCACGGCCGATCAGGGCGAACAGTCGTGCAATGTCTGCAACACCTTCGTAATTCAATTTATCGGGAGTGTCACGAGGAGTATGGTAATCCTCATGAGCGCCGGTAAAAGCGGACAAGACAGGAACATCACGGGCCACAAATGCAGAGGCGTCCGTGGGCAATCTTGTACTGGTCTTGTCGAGCGTCAGCTCAAGACCGACAGGCAAGTTTCGTCTCTGGACTTCACTTGCAAATCCCGGAGAAGATCCAATCCCTTGAATCACCAATTTTTCCCGCAACCGACCAACCATATCAAGATTGATGTAGGCTGCGATTGCTGCGGTCAATGGCTTGGCGTCGGTCGTCGTGCCATGTGCATGAGCAACAGCATCTCCCGGCTCATCCTCCATCTTGGCTGGTTTGGGTGCATGCGGATACAGTCGGTAAAAGTCATCCGCAAACGCCTGAGATCCGAACAGGCCCAACTCCTCGCCGCTCCACGCAGCAACCAGCAAGTCACGCTTTGGCTTGAGACGTCCCGCTTTTTTCTCAGCAGCAAGGTATTGGGCAATTTCCAACATAGCAGCAACACCACTGGCGTTATCGTCAGCGCCCACATGAACCTGACCACGTTCATCATCCTTTGCGAGACTTCCTCCACCCCCTCCGGTGCCCAGATGATCGATGTGGGCCCCTACCATCAGAGCAGGTGACTGGTTATCGGGTTGGGCAGCAGCAGTCATCCGAGCAATAACATTCCGCCCTGTGCCTCGTTTGCGTTCAATTCCGACGGTGGCAGACACTTTGGCATTTTGCAGCGGGAACCCAAGATGCAACGAACCGTCATCGAGTTGCTTCTGGCTCTTTTCCAGATCCTGCTCTGCAGCACGAAAGATCCGCTGTGCCACAGCATTCGTTACAGAGACGGCAGCAATACTGACACTTGCCTGCGATGCGGCCTGATCAAACCGAATCAACTGGTTCTTTACCTTACTGGTGGGCCCCGTCACGAAGATGATGCCCTTGGCTCCTAAATCTCGTGCAATCGATGCCTTCCGTCGTGGCGAGCTATACCGCGCCATCTTCTGGCGTTGCTCGGCAGTGATCTCCTGAGGCATATCTCTCAGCACCATGACCCATTGGCCACCAACAGCAAGGTGGACGTAGCTGTCATACTCGGGAGTCCCGTCGCTGGCGGGGATCTGCATTCCATAGCCGGCGAAAACAACTCCCGTCTCACCGGTTTCACCATCTTTCGAGAACGCCAAGGGTTGCCAGTCCTTATTGAGCTCCAAATTTTTCCCAGCAACCATCATTTGATTGGCGTCAGTCAGGGACGAGCCAGCGGGGAAATCGAAAGCATGGAAGAAGGTGCCATTCTCACCAGCAGGCTGAAAACCAAGACTTTCCAAATAGGCAGCGACGTAAGCGGTCGCACGTCGCTCACCGGCAGTACCAGTCAACCGTCCACCCAAATCTGGTCGCGCAAGAAAGTCGACATGTCGCATCGCGTCGGTTGGCACGAAGCCAGGCACAGACGATTCCGCCGCCGCCAGTGCTGCTGACTTGTCTTCGTCCGTCGTATTTGCATCGAGTTTGAGAAAATTGCGAGCCTCAGCGTCATCCCAATCCGCCATGAAGATTTGGGACTGCTTGGCTGCAGTACGCGTGGATGTCCAAGAAAGCCTTTTTCCATCTGGCAGAAACACGGGCAACCCGTCGAATCCATCTGTGTCTGTCACGCGAACAGGCTCACCCTTACCATCTGCGCGTACCAGATAGAGTTCGAAATTCGCGAAACCGTGTTTGTTTGTCGTGAAGATCAAGTAGTCACCACTGGGGTGATAATAAGGCGCCCAACTCATCGCCCCAAGGTTGGTCAAGCGTCTGACATCACCACCGTTGATATCCATCGAGTAGACCTCGGCTGTCGCACCATTCTCAGAGAACCGCCGCCAACAGATCCGCTTGCCGTCTGGGGAAAAAAACGGGCCACCGTCGTAGCCAAACACGTCTGTCAACTGCCGAACGTTCGACCCATCTGCATTCATGATAAAAATATCAATCATCGAAGCCGGATCGATTTCGAAAAGCTCCTTTTCCCGTTCAGACAACGTACGTGCAAAAGCATTCCGGTTTGATGCAAATGCGATCAGAGTCCCATCAGGACTGTAACTTCCCTCAGCGTCATAACCCTTCGCATGGGTCAAACGCTGATACGTTCCATCAGAAAGCTCTTTCGAATAGAGTTCATACTGATTGTCATAATCCCAAGCGTATCGACGTTGTTTTCCGCTTTCTCGCAGCTCGATTTCCTGTTTCTGTTTATCGCGTGCTGCAGGATCATGCTGGGTACTCGCAAAAAGAACTCGCTCGCCCGTCGGGTGAATCCATGCACAACTCGTCTTGCCATGCCCTGGGGAAACCTTCTCGATGTCGCCTGTCTCGAGATCAGTAACGTAAATTTGGTAGAAAGGGTTTGCCGCATCACGCTCGCTCTGAAAGACCATGCGGGAACCATCAGCACTAAAGTAACCCTCACCGGCACGTCTCCCCTCAAAGGTCAGCTGTCGAGTTTTGGACAGCAACAGGGCTTCGTTACTCTTCCCCTCAACTCCAGCAACCTTGACATCAGCAACCTTGACATCAGCAACCTTGACATCGGATGACACATCCGCCTCATTTTCAGGCTGCGGTTTGTCTGTGGATTCTCCCTGCCCCCACACCACGGCCAGAGGGCTGAATAGGACAAGCAACAAGACCGTGAACTGGTGCGGGATCATTACGTTACGCATGCAAATTTCTTTTTGATTGACGGTGGTACCCCGAGATCTTGTCGTTTGCAATTCAGACGAATCGGACCACGACACCATCGGGAACGCTCAAGTTTCTACGCTCGATTCAGTAGTTGGATCGAACGTTATCAGTTATGGACACGCATTGCGGGCAGCCGCAATTTTAACGCCAAAACCCTCACCGCACAGAGAGCCCGTGAGCACCACGCAGGCAGATCAGCCCATCACTCCACCTAGCGAACAGCTCGATCCGCTCCTGCTCCTGCTCAAAGAACCGCACTGTACTGACTTTATGGCGAATATCGTCCTTGACGAGCCCAAATACCTCGCGGTACTCGGGCGCCGGATCCACCCCCGCGTCCTCATCAATTTCTGGCCTGACCCGAACGGTAGCGTCGAATCGGAAAACCTGAAGCCATCCGGGCCGCTGAACGGCTACCAGGCGCACATTCCGCAGCCGCGCCGTTCCGCCAAAGAATCCATTCTCCGTCAAGTGTTTTCGAATCGTGACTTCCATTTCATGATCGCCACACCAATCTTCCCATCGTTTACGAAGATGTTTTACAAATGCCAGCATGGGTCAACCTGCGTCTATGTGCGGAAACTTTTGTCCTCACGATAGTTTAGGAACTCGCACAGACCCTCACATGATCCACACACACATTCGCAATCGAAGACATTGCTTTGCTGAAAACAGGCAACCGACATATCGCTACATTGAACGAAAAAATCGACGTATTGCCTGTTGGGGCTCAGGCTTGCTGAAACCTGATACCCCACCCTGATGCTCGCAGAATCGTGACCAGTGGAATCCCCCCCGCGTCTCCACCGGGGAACAAACGACCAGATGACTTGGCAAACCGCTTAGCTCTTGCTGATGGGGAATGAATTTCGACTACCTATTTAATCGGCAAATCGAAATCACCGGTAAGATCTCTCCAGACGCAGTGAATATGGTTGGCTGGATTCCCTGCGGCATCAGCTTGGGTATTTGCCAACTCGATCAGAAATCTCTGACCACGAATCCGATAGTAGTGGCCCACTCCCGGCTCAGTGGCTCCAGCCCACGCGAAGTGAACATTTTCCCAACCATCTTCTTCAATCAATGCTCGCCGTTGCTTGGCAACGTCATCGGTGACCGCATCAACATAAGTGCCGACCAGCTCTTTCAGAACTGTTTTTTGTTTATCACTGAGTTCAGCCAAAGGGATGCCCTCAGGCTCACCCACGACAGCGTGAACGTCCCCCGCAAAACGAATCTCCTTGAGAGCTTTGGGGCTGATGATCGCCTGCTTGCTTTGGGCTTTATCGAGAGAGTTGACAAGCTCGAATGCAAGATCTTCCTCCTGACGCAAGACACGTGTCCCTTTCCCTAAAGGCCCAGAGACATCATTCATGATCGTGCCTGGATTCGCTGCAAAGAATTGAGGAGTGCTGTCAACGATTTTTCCGCCGCGGCAAGCGAAGTTCAACGAGAGGTGATGTCCTTCGAAACTCAACGCCCATGCTTCCGTGTTGCTGGGTGCCCCGAAGATCGTCACGAAATACTTTTCCGGATCACGAGCCCAGTTTCTCTTCTCCCCTTCAAGCTCACGAAGCACGGCTTCCAACAACATGATTTTGCTCGCCTTGTCGTAACCCGCCTCACTCAACGCCGCCCGGACCAGACGCAACGCGGCTGTCCGCTGCGCTGCGTTCATGTCGCTGAGCACCAGACCCTTGCGACTTTTCTTGGGAATGAAGTGCCAATCAACTCGTTTTGGTGATCCATAAGGCAGCACAGCAACGGACTTCTGATCGTCCGTGAGAGTTGAAAGGAAGGAATCAGCAAACGTCTGCAGCTGCTTGCCCGGAGGATCAGCAACTTTCCAGCCAGCAAGGACGACGCACCCAAGCAGAGCACAGGCAAACAAAGCAGTACGAGCAAAACGCATGACTTGAAAATCCCAATGGAAGATGAAAGATAGAACGGTAAGAGTGTTCAACAATCGCCAGAATCATTCATCGCTGGCAATCGCGTGGGGGGTCCAAAAGTCTAATCGAACGATGCGTTGTAAATACACATGCACCCCATCTTTCTCTTCCAAATTGGCAGAATTCTCGCCAACCAGGAATCCAGACATCCAGCCCCGAGTCCGGAACAGGACATCCCTCCCTGCCTGAACCCGGCCTCCCAACCTCTAACAGAGAGAATCAAGTTCCAAGGAGCACTGGCGTGCTCAATTAGAAAGTTCTTCTCATGGCCGACGATGTTACGATCTGATACGCTCACGCCTCTACAGAAAGCTGTTGAACCGTTTGCATGAAGCGGTTGAACGAGCAGATACCATGAACCATTTGTATCCTCGACCCTTGAGCCGCCTTTCATTCCCGGGCATGCCGATACGCATTTGAAGCGTGGCACCTTTATTTCCTCGATCAGCTGGTAGAAAAAGCAAATGGATAGGATCCCCGAACCCGACACTTTCAGCCCCAGCGATGAAGCTGTGGAATACCACACCATGGACCACTCCGCGGTCAATCGTGAATTCGTGGACGAATTACTGAAAAGGCCCACAGGGCCATTGGTCGTCGACCTGGGCTGCGGACCTGCGGGAATCCCGATCGAGCTGTGCCAGCGATCCAACGACTATCAGGTAATCGCAACTGATGGCGAAGTTGAAATGCTCGAAATCGCCAAACAGGAGATCGATATTGCTGGTTGCCTTGGACAGATCTCGCTTGACCACGTGGTCGTCGAGTCGATGGAGCTATTCGAGGACGGAATGGCAGACACAGTCATCAGCAACAGCTTGCTGCACCATCTGGAGGAACCACGCTTGGGCCTCGAAACGGCAGTTCGCTTGACTCGAGCTGGCGGCCGTATCTTCATTCGTGATTTATCCCGCCCCGACAGTGCGGAAGCAATCGAAACCTTGGTCCAAACTTACAGCGGCAACGAAAGCGAGAATGGTCAACAACTGTTTCGCCAATCCCTTCACGCCGCCCTTACCTTGAACGAAATCAGGTCCATTGCGAGGGGCCTTGGAATCTCGGAAGATCACGTTCAAATGTCCAGTGACCGTCATTGGACGATTGACTGGTGCCGTCCAGCATGACTGGTGACGGCAAGAAAGATGAGATGAGACGAACAAACAGAAAAACCGCATCTGGTGTGATTCATGCGCAATTATCTTCAACTGCTTGACGAAGTTCTCAGCCACGGAATTGACCGGGATGACAGGACCGGCGTTGGAACACGTGGACTTTTCGGTCGGCAAATGCGATTCGATCTTTCTCAAGGTTTTCCGCTACTAACCACCAAAAAAGTACACATTCGGTCGGTAATCTACGAATTACTGTGGTTCCTCAAAGGGGACACCAATATCAAGTGGCTTACAGACAATGGCGTCACGATTTGGGACGAATGGGCCGACGAAGCAGGGAATCTGGGACCTGTTTACGGGCACCAGTGGCGATCGTGGCAGAGCCCTGACGGGACAACGATTGACCAGATCGCACAGGTCGAAAATGAAATACGAAACAATCCCCAATCAAGAAGATTGATCGTCTCTGCCTGGAATGTCGCCGACGTGGCCGATATGGCGCTGCCCCCGTGCCATCTGTTGTTCCAGTTCTACGTCGCAGGTGGTCGACTATCCTGCCAACTCTATCAACGCAGTGCTGATCTGTTCCTCGGCGTCCCTTTCAATATCGCAAGCTACGCTCTGCTGACCATGATGATGGCCAAGGTGACCGGCCTGCAGCCTGGTGAATTTGTCCACACCTTGGGCGATGTACACCTGTATAAAAATCATTTTGATCAGGCCCACGAGCAACTTTCAAGGCACCCCAGACCGCTTCCGAACATGCAAATCCACTCGACTCCTGAGTCAGTGAGTGAATTTGCCTTCGAGGACTTCACCCTCACTGGCTACGATCCCCACCCTCGGATCAAGGCACCGGTGGCGGTTTGAGCGAGAAAAACCACTCTTTCGGGGGGAAGGCCAGTTTAACTGCCGTCGTAGCGATGACACCGACCGGAGTGATTGGTCTCGATGGCGACATGCCATGGCGGTTGAGCAGCGACCTTCGTCGATTCAAACAACTGACAATGGGGGGAGTCCTGATAATGGGACGACGGACGTATGATTCCATTGGTCGCCCGCTGCCAGGACGACGGACGATTGTCGTCACGCGGAACCCTGACTGGGCATCTGCGGGGGTCGATTCGGCATTGAATCCGGAAAAAGCGATGGAAATGGCAGGTCAGGACCGCTGTTTTGTGGTCGGCGGAGCAGAAATTTACCGACAAATGTTACCTCATTGCTGTGAATTGTGGCTAACACGGGTCTGGTCCACGGTGGAAGGGGACACAAAATTGTCGATTGACCTATCGCATTTCAGGGTCATCGAACAAACTCGTGTGCCAGCAAGTGCACGGGACGATGTCCCAACCGAGTTTCTCAGAATGATTCGGCAAAATTCTTGCAAAAAATGATGCCCTGTCCCCATTGAGCAAATAGGGGGCCGGTCGGTATATTTCGGGACGACTCAGTCGAACAAGCTGCGATTTTCGCGGTCCAGACTCGGTTCCCCTTGCCCTGATCACTATTAGACCTTTCTCCGGAGTCCGGTTATGCCCCGCTTGATGGGCGTCGATATCCCCAACGACAAACAAATTCAATACTCTCTCACTTACCTTTATGGCATTGGCTTACACAGTGCGCGGGAGGTATGCGAGAAATTGGGAATTGACCCCGCGAGGGCTGCAAGTGAAATCCAGGAGGATGAGCTGGGCCGGATCGCTGCTGTGTTGGAACGCGATTACACGGTCGAGGGTCCACTCCGCCGTCAATTAGCCCAAAACGTCGGGCGTTTGCGTGAGATCAAGGCTTATCGTGGGCTTCGCCATCGTAACGGCTTGCCTGTCCGAGGGCAGCGTACCAAGACCAATGCCCGCACCCGCAAGGGGCCGCGTAAGACGGTTGCCGGCAAGAAAGGTGTCAAGGACTTGCGTTAGTCCACGACGCCGCTGTATTCCTCCTCCCGCACTCCAATTTTCAAGAGATTCTTTGCCGTGGCAAAGTCAAACAAAAAGAAACGTGTTCGCCGCAATGTCTCCAACGGCATCGCCCACATTCACGCGACCTTCAACAACACGACAGTGACCATCACGGACCCAAAAGGCGACACGCTTTGCTGGGCCAGCGCTGGCACCAGTGGCTTCAAGGGAAGTCGCAAAAGCACTCCATTCGCGGGCCAATGTGCTGCACAGCAAGCAGCCGAGAAGGCCAGCAAGTTTGGAATGCGGGACGTCGAGGTTCGAGTGAAGGGGCCGGGCTCTGGTCGGGAAAGCGCTATCACGTCGCTCCAGGCCGCCGGCTTGAATGTGAAATTGATTGAAGACGTGACCCCGATTCCGCACAACGGATGCCGGCCTCGCAAGAAACGTCGCGTTTAGTTTCAGAATGCCGGCTTCACGGCACGTTCGACTAGCAAAACAAATCATCACTCGATCCGTTTGATGACGGGTGTGAAAACCCATTTAAACCCAGCAGCTTCACCTCCCACATCTGTTATTCAGAACTGAGGTAATCATCACGATGCACATTCGTTGGCGTGGTATGGAACTTCCAAGCGCCTTGGAAGTAGACCGCGAATCACTGACTGAAACTTATGGCAAATTTTCCGCTGAACCATTTGAGCGAGGTTTTGGTGCGAGCGTGGGTAATAGCCTCCGCCGAGTACTGCTAAGCAGCCTCATGGGCAGTGCTGTGACTCAAATTAAAATCCGCGGCGCCCAGCATGAGTTCACGACGATCCCGGGCGTACTGGAAGACGTCACGGAAATCGTGCTGAACGTCAAGAGTATCGTGGTTCGCAATCACAGCGAAGCAACACGCGTCATCACAGTCGAAAGCGACAAGGCTGGAGTGATTACGGGCGCCGATGTTCAAACCGATTCAGACGTGGAAGTGATCAATAAAGATCACGTCATCGCTACGCTTACCGATGATGTTCCATTCATGATGGAAATGGTGGTTGAGAACGGACGTGGCTACGTTCCGAGTACGGAACACAGTTCCGTGGACCACGAAATTGGCATCATCCCTGTGGATGCTGTCTACAGCCCTATCACACGGGTTCGATACGAGGTTGAAGAAACACGTGTCGGCCAGAAAACAAACTACGATAAGCTGAATCTGGAAATCTGGACCGATGGTTCAGTCAATCCGGAAATGGCTTTGGTGGAATCAGCGAAAATTCTGCGAAAGCATCTCAATCCTTTCGTACAGTACCGAGAACTCGGACCGAGCATTTTCTCGGCCGCCCGAGGTGGTGCTGGATCGCCGGAAGCCCAGCTGGAAGCGAAGCTGAACATGACACTTGCTGACTTACGATTGTCGGTTCGTGCCAACAACTGCTTGGAGAGCGAAAACATTCAGACCGTGCGTGACTTGGTTCAGAGAACTGAAGACACGTTGTTGGAAGTACGCAATTTTGGCGACACAACCTTGAACGAGGTTCGTGAAAAGCTTTCACAGTACGGTCTACACCTTGGAATGCGAGTTCCCAACCAACCTCTCTTCTAGAGAGCGGTTAGTGAATCGCAGTCACCCCATTCCTTAACGACATATTTTGACGGACTTGATGCCATGCGTCACCGAAGACGAGGCCGCACACTGGGACGAAGCCCGAGCCATCGCAAAGCGATGCTCAAGAACCTTGCTAGCGCGCTATTTTTGACTGAACGAGATGCGACCCTCGATGACAATGCACCGAAAGTCGCAGGTCGGATCACGACCACGCTGCATAAGGCAAAGGAGGTCCGCCCTCTGATAGAGAAGTGTATCACCATTGCCAAAAAGACCATTCCATCTGCAGAGGCGGCCGAAAAACTGGCTACATCCGCAGAACGTGGTAGCGACGAATGGAAAAGATGGCGACAAAGTGATGACTGGCAAAAATGGGCCAATGCTCGTGCTCCAGTCGTGGCCGCACGCCGGCGAGTCATTCAGCTCATTGGCGACAAACAAGCAGCAAAAATCCTCTTCGATTCTATCGCAGAGCGGTACGTCGATCGCCCAGGTGGGTACACCCGAATCATGAGGCTCGCGACCCCGCGGCTTGGCGACGCTGGTCAACGAGCCATCCTGGAACTGGTTGGGAAGAATGATCGCGATAACGTCAAAGCCGAGAGACCTGCTTTCGAAGATGACGAGGACGCAGACGAGGAAGTTGAAACAACCGCAGCAGCCACTTCCGAAGAGGCAGGGGACGAGTAAACCAAACTCGTCTTGAACCGAATTTTTTCAGACCAAATCAAAAAGAGCACGTGGATAACACGTGTTCTTTTTTTTTGCGCCGACGAGTCAGACAACACCCATGCCGCTGAACGTTTCAACACATCAATGCCGGCAAGACATCTGCTAAGCCCTCATTCCCTGCGCCATCCGCCATGCCCGGATCTGCTCATCTACTCCAGACGAAGAGGTCAGGTCCGTCCATTTTTCTGCCACCACATCGAGAGCTTCCTGTGGCGCAGCATCTCCAACCAACGCACGGCGTATCTGCTGATCCAAAACCATTAAGTAATCCATCGCATCATTCAATTGAGGACAAGGTGCGATGAGCGGTGCCTGCAACTGCTCGGCCAACCAACGATCGTACGGGGCCGAATCCCCGCTCCAAGAGGCGCCATCACGCAGGTCGTTCATGCCAGCAACCTGACGACGAACCGAGCGACTGCCTTCCCCACCACACATCCATTCGATGAAACGCTTGGATGCACTGGTCTGCCGGCAGTCTGCCGACAGCGAAACAACGGGAGCAAATGGGTCCAGCACGACCTTGGACAATGCCACAGTACCCGGCAGAGCAGATAACTGCATCTCGACCACAGGTCCTGACCTTCGTTCAGGAAAACCGATCCCACCGCGGAGCTTTCCCTCTCCCACCCGTGCCCAAATTTGATCGGGTGTCTGATCTTTTTCCACGTATCGTGAGTTGGTTTGCAGCATAAGTTCGAGTGACTTCACGTAGGGCTCAGTATGAATCAATGGTGTCAGATCCTTTCGCTCGAACAACCAACTTTTCGCGTTACGACTACGCCACAGAAACATCGTCCCAGCCCAACCCGAGGCGGTCGGCTCCGCCGCCAGACCTTCCCATTCACCTTGAACCAGCGCGTCATAATCTTCCCATGAATCGAGCGGTTCAAGTCTAGCCTGAGCGATCAGGGCAGGCAGGGTACAGCCTAGCGGTAATGCGTAGGTGGATTTTCCGTAACGAGCTGCACCATTACGAGCGGTGGGCGGTAGGCCGCCGAACTTGGATTCGATTCGCTTCACCTCGTCAGTCGTCATTTCAACCACTGCTTCGCTGCGAGCCGCCTCGCCCACGAGGGCCAGTGGATAGATCACCACATCTGCTTTCTTCGCCGCTGCAAGAAACGCATCACCTATCCCGCTTGGATCCGCTCTTTCCAAAGGCAACACGTTGACCTCAAGTCCCTGCTCGGAAACAGCCTGCCACCCTCGAGAAATAAAATCCTTATCACCCTTCTCACCAACCAACAGAACTCGTAATGGCACAACTTTGCTGCTTCTAGCAGCGGGCGCTGCAACCGGCTCCGTCTTGCTGCAGCCCAACTCAAACCCTGCGGCGACGGCGGCTGCTCCGACCAAAAATCGCCGTCGGCCAGTGGTGAAATCAGCGTGTGTCACAGGTTGGGCTCTTGATAGCAGAAGAATCGCGTCAGGAATCGGTCGATTTGGCTAACAACGCATGCATTCCATTGCCGCGAGGGTTAAGTCCAGCGCTGTTACGCACTATAGTGGCTCGAAGTTCAAACAGTCTTTCGCAGAACGAAGCAGGAGAAAAAGACAGATGAATTGTTACCTTGGAATTGACATTGGCACAAGCGGAACCAAGACACTCGCAATAGACGCATCAGGAAAAGTTCTTGCCGAATCTGTCGCTGAATATCCACTTCATCAACCCCGACCCGGCTGGACCGAACAGGATCCCGAAGATTGGTGGAAGGCGACCATAAAAACCGTCCGCGCAGTAATGCGGAAAGCCAAATTAAAACCTGATTCAGTCAAAGCAATTGGGCTGAGCGGACAGATGCATGGTTCGGTTTTTCTTGACAGCAAAAACCAGGTCATTCGCAGGGCTTTGTTGTGGAACGATCAAAGAACCGCCGCAGAGTGTGAACAAATCACCGCAGCGGCCGGTGGCCGCAGCAACCTGATCAAAATGGTCGCCAACCCTGCCTTAACCGGTTTCCAAGCGCCCAAGATACTTTGGCTGCGAAACAAGGAAAAAAGAAACTACGACAAGCTGGCAAAAGTCCTCCTCCCGAAAGATGACATTCGTCGACGTTTGACAGGAGATTTCGTTACGGAAGTGAGTGATGCCAGTGGAACACTGTTACTTGACGTCGTGAAACGCCGCTGGTCAAAACGCTTGCTCAGCAAGCTCGAACTTGATGAGCAAATTCTACCGCGTGTGGTTGAAAGTGATGAGGTCACTGGGACTCTCACCCGAGAAGCGGCCAAAGCACTGGGACTGACACCCCAATGCAAGGTTGTTGGTGGAGCAGGTGACTGTGCCGCCGGCGCCGTTGGAAATGGAGTCGTACGCAAAGGAGTCCTCAGTACTTCTATCGGCACCAGTGGTGTGATGTTCGTTCATAGCGACGAACCCCAATACGATGCAGCTGGACGGCTTCATACTTTTTGCCACGCAGTCAACGGCAAATGGCACATGATGGGTGTCAATCTCACAAGCGGTGGATCTCTTCAATGGTGGGTTGATTCCGTCCTGCAAGGACTAGCTGGAGTGACTGCCAAAAATCGTTACTCAGCAGCCACGAAAGAAGCCGCCGCCATAGCCGCAGGCAGCAATGGTTTACTTTTCCTGCCCTATCTCAACGGAGAGAGAACACCTCATGCGGACCCCAACGCACGAGGCAGTTTTGTTGGCATGAATCTCACACACACTCGAGGTCACATGACACGCAGCGTGATGGAAGGGATCACGTTTGCGCTTCGCGACAGTCTGGACATCATCCAGTCAATGGATGTTCCTGTCCGTCAGATTCGGGCTTCGGGTGGTGGCAGCACGAATCCCTTATGGCGTCAGATGCAGGCGGATGTGTTTGGCAAAAAAATCACAACACTGGAAGTTGAGCAGGGCCCCGCGTTCGGAGTTGCACTACTAGCGGCCGTCGGTGACGGAGCATATCGGTCCATCGAATCTGCGTGCAAAGCAACAATCAAAGTCGCAGACGAAACGCCCATCAACCGATCTGCAGCAAAACGATATAACCAACTATTTCCCATCTACCGTGATCTCTATGGCCAGCTGAAGGAATCGATGGCCAGAATTTCGGAGTATCAGGGTTCACAGAGCTGACGACCAACCGTGAATCTTGTGCCAAACGACTTATAAAGTTCAAACATCCACCTTTAGATGACCCAGAAGTTTCCCAAGTCACTCACTGGAAAACCTGAAATGCAACGTACATTAGCAATTCTTTTGACTGCTGCTCTTCTCGCAATGGCAACAGTCAACGCGAATGCAGAGGAAAAACTCAAAGCGCTCATCATTGACGGTCAAAACAACCATGGTGCATGGCCAAAAACAACGGCCATGATGAAAAAGTATCTGGAAGAATCGGGACGCTTCACAGTCGATGTGGAACGCACCCGATACACATGGAAAGGTGGAGCACTACTCAAAGAGTTTTCGCTCGATGATGGCGAACCATACGAAGATCTTCCCCAGCCAAAACCAGACCCCGAGTTCAAACCAAAATTTGATAACTATGACGTCGTGATCAACAACTTTGGCTGGAATGCCGCTGCCTGGCCTGATGTAACCAATCAGGCTTTTGACAACTTTGTTCGCGAGGGTGGTGGTCTCGTCATTGTTCACGCAGCCGACAACTCGTTCGGTGACTGGCCCGCGTACAACAAAATGATTGGCCTCGGCGGATGGGGTGGCCGCAACGAAAAATCAGGTCCCTATGTCTACATTGATGAGACTGGCAAAACGATCCGTGACACCACACCTGGCAATGGCGGATCGCACGGGCCACAACATGAGTTCAAAATCGTAATTCGTAATCCAGAGCACCCCATCACCAAGGGATTACCACGAACGTGGCTTCACGCCAAAGACGAACTCTATCAACAACTACGTGGTCCAGCGGACAACATGACGATTCTGGCAACAGCTTTCTCCGACAGGAACTTCAAGGGAACAGGCCGCAATGAACCGATGATGATGACCATCGAATATGGCAAAGGCCGCGTTTACCACACACCCATGGGGCACGCTGACTACTCAGTCGAATGCGTAGGCTTCATTACAACCTTACTGCGGGGCACCGAATGGGCCGCGACAGGAAACGTCACACTGACAGATGTGCCTGATGATTTCCCGACAGCTCAAAAAACAAGTTCACGCGACTTCAATTGAACGATCGTAAGTGACTGGCCCAGCGGACCCAAAATCCCGATGGCCTCATACGCCGCGTCTTCTCGAGCGTTGCCATGGTGCGAAACCCGTGCAGGCCATCTTCGAGCCATGTGGATACGGTGTCAGTTGGAGGCCTGTCTATCGCTGACGCACGTTCACGAATGGAGGACGCCAACTGGGTCCCAAAGCAGCGTCATCAACACTCACCCCTGCCTCCACCTCACCGCGGTGGTTTAGCAGCGGATGATCGGGCATCGCCTCCAAACTTGGGAGCTGAATGAAACGCACCCGACCATCTTCATAGAGAACGTTGATACCAGTGGCGTTGTGCCCTACCACCTTGCCGTGCTGAGTGGAGTCCGTGATCCCAGACAACGGAGCATCGGACATGATGGCAAAGGAAGAACGTGCCTCAAAGCGTGGTGATTTCAGCCTGTCCTCCTCCATGACACCGAGGTTGTAAGCATAATGTCCACCAGCGAATTGCTGAATCTGCCGCAACTGGTCGACCGTCGCACCATGAAGATCTTCGAGAGTTGGAACACTCGCCAAATCAGTCAAAGCTGCCTCCATCGCTGGGGGCTGGTCCAGCGATGGACACCAGCGGATATCTGGATCTGCCAATAAACCAGCTTCGTTCAACCGGATCATGAAGACACCAGCAAACGCCTCACGGCCAGTTTCAGCAACCGCCGGCATTCGCTCCTGTGGACTGTGGTTGACGTATTGCGTGATCGCCGTTCCAAATTGACGCAATTGATCCTGACACGCCGTTTTCCTGGCTTCCAAACGACCTGCCGCAAGAGCAGGAATGATCACCGTCAGCATGACGATCGCTGCGGCTGCGGCACCCAACCAATCCATCCACCCGTACCCGCTTCCAGGTGTGTTCTCAATGCTGGGCTCAAGCTTGGGCAGATTCACCAAGTCATGTTCTTCGATGTTCTCCGGCTGGCTCTCCCCCTTCTCCGGTTGGCTCTCCCCAGCAGTTGGCATCGGGGGCAGTGAGGCGAGGGTCTTCGCAATCAGATCTTGCGGAGGCGGTTCGGGAGGTTCATAAAATTCTTCCAAGGGCCTGAGTGACCGCTCGATCTCATCAAGCTGCTTGCGAGCCTCAGGATCGTCCTCCAGCCATTGCGCTACTCGGCGCATTTGATGCGGCTCAAGGGCGCCCAGCAGGTAACCGATAAGGTCTTCGTGCATCACCAGAGGATCAACGCATGGAGTAAAGAATTAGCGTGCCGAGGCCAGAACCGCAGCACTTGCAACGGTTAGTCCTATGCGCACAACTCGCTCCGGGTTCATCATTTCCCGGGAAATCAGCGACTACTCGTCCGTGCCATACCGGGTTTCGTCCCAAAGCAGACCGAGACGCTGCACAGCAGCGTGCAAGCGACTTTTGACGGTGCCCACAGGAATCCCGAGAGCATCCGCGGCTTCGCGGTACTTCAGGCCCTGGTAGTAAACCAGATGAATGACCTGCTGCATCGACTCGGTCAGCGAATCAACGGAATCATGCACCCAACGGCTATTTTCCTGATCTGAGGCCGCACGGTGCGGATCCGGAGAATCCCCAACCAGTTTCTCCGACCAGCTGTTGCCCCTTTCGTCCTTTTCACTCGAAGAAGAGCGATCGAGGCTGACCATTCGGTGTCTTTTGTTTCGCCGCTGGACGTCAATCGCCTGATTTGTGGCAATCGCGTACAACCAAGGACGAAAACGGCGAGCCGGATCGAATTGGTGACACTTCAGGTGGACCTGCAAAAACGTCCCCTGAAAAGCATCCTCCGCCATCTCGGCATTGCCAATGTAACGTCGGAGATAACTGTACATTTCACGCTCGTAGCGTCGCATCAGAGCCTCGAAGAGACCCCGATCTCCACTTTCTCGATACTGGGCGATCAGGCTCTCGTCTGAGACGTCACCCTGCAAGTTCAAGGAAGCGACTGGTGCTAATGCATTCATCGAATGACCCACCATCGTTAGGGAATAGACAAGTAAAACAAAAATAAGGGCGTGCATGACGCACAAAAAGGGTGTGCCTTGTTAACGGACACATTGAGCTACGCGGAGAATAATGTTGAAGACCGCAAAGCTGTTACCGAAAAGCACAGGTTTAGTATCCCCAAAATCTCTGTAAAGTCAAAAATGAATCCGCTATTTGTGGCAAACCACCCTGTAGAGCTATATGGATAAGGAAAGGTGTGGCTATTACAACATCGTTTTTGAATTTCATCTATCGAGACGAATCGCCTTGAACACACAAGAAAACAGCCGACTTGGCTACCGTTGGGCCCGCTCAGGCGATATCAATGCATTTTTCGGGCTAATGCTCGATAATATCGCTGGCCTGATTTTAATGGTCGCGTTGCTGAGCGGATTTGGCTTTCCCGTCGAGTTTGTGGTCTCTGCAATGATCCCTGGTACGGCATTGGGCGTGCTGATTGGTGATCTGGCATTTTTCGCCTTGGCATTCTGGCTGGCCAAACGAACCGGCAGGGACGATGTCACTGCGATGCCGCTGGGCCTCGATACGCCCAGCACCTTTGGAATCATCCTGTTCATTCTTGGCCCGTCTTACCTGCAAGGAATCGGCATGCAATTGAGCGAGCAGGAGGCAGCCTACCGGACGTGGCACATTGGAATTTGGTGCATTGTGCTCAGCGGCATTCTGAAGTTTGCGCTCGCACCCTTTACAGAAATCGTCCGGCGAGCGATTCCCCGAGCCGGACTCTTGGGCTCCTTGGCGGCGATCGCGCTGGTTTTAATCAGCTTCATTCCGTTGATGGAGATATTTCGACATCCGTTGCCCGGAATGCTCGCTCTCGTCATCGTGCTGAGCACCTTGGTCGGACGAATTCCACTTCCTGGCAGGACCCCCGGCACCCTGGGTGCTTTGCTGGTCGCCAGCATTGTGTTCTATGTCATGTGCCTCATCCCGGGCACCCACTACGAGTTCCCACAAGCTCCCGCTGGAATTCAGTGGTTCCCTACCCAATGGCTGGAGGCTTGGCAATTTAATTGGCTCGCAAACTTTGACGATGCGCTTCCTTACTTGCCAATCGCGTTGCCGTTTGCCATTGGAACGGTAGTTGGAGGCATTGATTGCACTGAGAGTGCCGCAGCAGCCGGTGACAAATACGACACAAGAACAGTCATCGGTGTGGAGGCGTTTGCCACCCTGCTCGCAGGTTTCTCCGGAGGTGTTATCCAAACGACACCTTACATTGGTCATCCCGCCTACAAGGCCATGGGTGGTCGCGCCGCGTACACGCTGGGAACCGCTTTGCTCATTGGCTCAGCAGGTTTAGTCGGCTATTTTGGATGGATCAACGCGTATATCCCTGCTGCTACGGTATACCCCATTCTGGTCTTTGTTGGCTTGGAAATCACTGCCCAGAGTTTTTTGGCAACGCCGCGAAGACACTATGCAGCTGTTGCACTAGCCTGTCTGCCAGCCTTGGCATTTCTTGCCCTCAGTTTCCCGAATCAGATGTTGGGGGACGCCGCACTGCGCGATGCTGGTATCGAGATCGCGAGTTTGCAGAACGGTTTACTGAAAGCGAATCTCAAAACAGTAGGCATGCTCAGCAGTGGCTTCATCATCACCAGCCTTTTATGGGCTTGGGCATTGGCGAAAATTGTGGATCGCGAAGTCAAGCAGGCAGGCATTGTAATGACCTTGGCTGGCGTCCTGACTGCCTTTGGAATCATTCATTCCCCCCTACCAGGCAATCAGCTGTTTGTGCTGTATGGTCCCGAAAGCTGGGGTAACATTGTTCTCGATGCAACCAACCGAGCGCCAGTCCTTGAATACGTTGCTGGTTACTTCGCCTGCGCAATCCTGCTGGCAGTATGGTCACTGAGATCCGATATCAGCTCGCACGTCCCCGACGAACATGATCCTGAAACCGCCTCCCATTCATGAGGCGGTCATTGATGCAGGACGAACAAGCAGATTTTTATCTGCTGCCATGAATCTGAACTGATCGCGGCTCGTTACGGACGGATGTCAGTGTCACCAACTCGATGTCCTCAGGCAACGCTGCCAAGCACTCCTCGGCTACTTTCTGCGACTCAAACCAGGCGAATACCCCTGGCCCCCAACTGCTCTGTCCATGCCCGTGCACGCCACGATCACTCAACCAGTCAATCACGCGTGTGACAGCAGAACCGTTGTAGGGTCCACCTTGGACACTAGCAAACAAATGTCCGCTTCTTTCATTGTAAGTCCGCGTGCCATTTGCAAAATTCGTGAACTGTCCCTGCCTGGCTGCTGGCATGATTTCTTCGATCACTAGTCGCCGTAATTCATTGCCAGCCTGTTTGGATGCTGGTAACAAACGTGCAAATTTATCACGTTCTCGCTGGCCACTGACAGCAAGATCATGGTCCAACGGCCTCAATACTGCGACGCGCCAATCTTCCGGTAAACAAATCCCCTCCTGAACGACATTGCTATTTTCGCCAGGAGAATTTTCACCTGCTTCACTTTCACCCGCTTCGTAGATAATTCCCCCCTGCCAGTAACCATGAGTGCCAACAACGGATCGCTGCCCACGGTCAGCCAAGGCATTGGCGATTGTCCCTCGCTCAACTTCAAGAGCTTGGTGGAGACAAAGACCTTCAGTCACCGCCAAGGCCAACTGGGTACCACTACCAAGCCCACAATGTGATGGCGCTGTCCGCAGAACTTGAACACGGCATGCAGGTAATTCCATTTGACCGCTGAACTGGCGGATTCGCTCAGCAATTGACACGATTCGAGGCTGAAATTTTTCAGGGCAGTGGAACCGGTCAGCTGATGACAACATGACCTCGGTAAGCGGCGTGTTCAACATCACCCCAACTCCACCAAAAGGCCGCACGGTATCCAACAACCCGAAATGCAAGCGTGAACCGGTACAGATTCGCACGATTGAGCCATCACCAACACAGGCCGTTGAATCAATGGTTCGTGATGCGTTCATCTATTGTCTTTCTAAGAAAATCGAACGCTGTCTGTTCCGTCTCGCCGCCAGTCTTCTCGATCAAAGGTCGCAAACGATCCAATTCTTCCCGAATTTGATCAGCAGACAGCAGATGCGTCCTCGTTGCCAGAATAGCAGCTTCGATCACTGCGAACTTTGCACGATTGAAACCAAAAAACGGTTTCTCTATTTCGCAATGAACAACTCGACAATCCATCTCAACGCGAGGCTGATCATCTGAAACCGCCACGACTTGTACCGCCATCCAGCGATGGCAAGTTCGCAAACGCCACCAAGCGGTATCTTCCCACTGTTGCACCAAACTGGAAATCTCGTTCGCACTGAGTTCTCCTACCGCAGTCCGAGCAATCAAGCTGACATCGTCCGTGACATGCACCACCGCCTTGCCCGTGGCAATCAAATTCCGGTAGGTCAGCGACGAATTGAACGGTTTGAGGGTCAAACGATCAGGAGCCTTCTGCTCACCGAAATCGTCAGCAACCACTGGCCCCATGGGTGCCAGATTGACATTTCCATTCTTATCAGTTGAGGTCACGATCGCTTCAAGGATCACGAGGCCAATTCCTCACGCGTCGAATCACATGGTGCCTTGGGCCGAAGTTCCTTTGATTCGTGCTGAGCATGATGAACCTCGCGATGCCTCGCTCCAGCGACAAAATTTCCAAGCAACGCCATCCCATCGTCTGTCAGGACGGATTCTGGATGAAACTGAACTCCCTGTACCGGTCGTGTGACATGCCGAATCCCCATGATCACACCATCATCCTGACTACGAGCTGTCACGACCAACTCAGCTGGCAAGCTTCCTTCGTCCACTGCCAGAGAATGGTATCTGCCCACATTGATGGTAGCAGGCAGACCGGCAAACAACCCAGACGCATCATGTGTGATCGGGCTAGTCATCCCATGTCTGGGGGGACAGGGACTGACAGTTGCACCAAACGCAGCCGCAATGGCCTGGTGCCCAAGGCAAACGCCAAGGATTGGGATTTGGGGGGCAAGGTTCCGAATCACATCCACGGAACATCCGGCTTCAAACGGACCTTTGGGCCCCGGTGACAAAACGACTGCCGCAGGAGCCAGACGCTGGCATTCGCGGCAATCAATCTCGTCGCTGCGGACAACCAGCGTATGCGCCCCCAAACGCCTTAAATAGCGGGCGAGATTGTGGACGAATGAATCGTAATTATCGAGGAGCAGAATCACAGATTATCGACGTGGTTTGGCAAACTTGATCTTTTCAATCAGTTTGACAACTTCGTTGCCCTGTTTGTACCCGCTTACCGCAGTAATTGAGCGAATGACGTACTCGTAGCGAAGATTGTAGTCCGTATCAATCTCTATCTCTGGGCCATCCTCGCCCTCAACCGGGGCGGTCGTCCCGATCAACTCAACCACATTTGCACGCAGTTGGTCAAAATCGGTCCCCAGATTGATTTCGTTGAGCGCCATCGTGGTCAGTTTGCCGTTCTCATCGGCCTGAAGCCTCAATTTCAGGGGCAAATCAGTCGGATCCGTCGTCATGCTTTCATTCCCGGCCAACGGCATGCGGACACTGAAGTCGCCTTCGAGCTCAACAATCTTGAATGTCATGACAAAGAAAATGAGCAGCAGAAAGACAACGTCAATCATGCTGGTCATGTTCAAGCCACTTTTCTCAGCTTCCCCGCGATTCCGGATTTTCACGAGTTATCCTCCTTCACACGCAGAGCAAAGTTCTCAAGCTTCTGATCCTGCGCAACTCGAATCACCTCCTGCACGTCTCCTGCAGAGGTGTCCTTGTGAGCCCGGATCACGACATTGGCATCGGCCACAGTCTTGCCTTCCGCTTTGATGACTGCCAACTCTTTTCGTAACCCAACACTCAGCGTCTCAGCGGTGTAGTCATCACCCCCAAGAATGATCTCACCATCCTGCGCTACGTGTAGGATGATGGGAAACTCCAAGGGAACTTCAGGCGGTTTCACCAGTTGGCTACTGGGAAGCTTGACACGATCATTTGACTCAGTCTGAGCGAAATTGATCAGGACCATGAAGAACGCAATCAGCTGAAACACCATGTCGATCATCGGCGTCAGATCGCCTTCAGCCAAGTCGACTTTCTTAGACTTGACCCTCATTTAGTTCTTTCCCCCCTGAGGCTGGACATCTTCGAACCGACTCATCAGGTTCTCACTTGTGACACCAACTTCGAGGAGCAACCGCGACACTCGGTTACGTAAAATGTTGTAGGCAGCAATCGCTGGAATGGCCACAGCGAGACCGACAAGCGTTGTGAACAACGCGGTTGAAATACCCTCGGCAAGCTCAGCGGGCTTAGGCGAGGCACCACCAAGGGCAATCACTTGAAACGACGCAATCATTCCCTGAACCGTTCCAAACAATCCAATCATGGGACTGAGGTTGCCGATCAAAGCCATGTAACTGAGCCGATGCTCCAGTTTCATACTTTCCTCTTCACCCACTTCTTGCATCCCTTCGATTGCCTTGCCGTAACCGCGTGACAACTTGGCCAGGCCTGCCGAAAGCACCTGCCCCAAAACAGACTCATCCGTACGAGCCATATCATAGGCACCTTGGAAGTCTTTTTCGTTGAGACGTTCTTCGAAGGCATCGACCAATTCCTGAGGACACAATGTGTCTCGTCGTGCGGCCAACACATTCATGACAAACAGTGAAACGAGGGTCACAGAGAGAGCGAGGAATACCAGCAGATATCCCCAGCCGAGTGAGCTAATCGTCCAACTCAGCAGATTTTGATCTGCCTTGCTGCCGCCACCGTCACCCGCATCAGCATCAGCATCAGCCGCCGGTGGAGCTGGATCAACAACAACTTCTTCTTCGACAGCACCGAACTCGGCTTCCGCGCCCTCATCCTGCGCGAACGCAGGTGTGAAAGTGAACATAGCTGCAAGCAAGAAGACTGGGATCGTTATCGATCGCGTCAATAAATGCGAATATGGCAGCTGGTGAAAAGACGCAAAACTGGGAAGCATTCCGCAAGCATCGAACATCAACGAGGCGCTCCGGGAGAATAGTAGTGGTTGGGAGGCGAAGCTGAACGCAGGTCGCGTCCTGTAACAGCCCTTTGGCTTCACCGTAGTCTAGCAAACTTCATTTAACAGCATGGACCCCATGACAGTTAATCCATCGAATAAAAAAAAGTAAGGTTGGGGGGAATGACCAAGTGGTAGTGGTAAGCAGGAGGCAAAAAGAGGTCAGAATCCCGGATAACGACTCTGCAATTCCTGTCGCGCCTGAGCTGCTCGTTCGGGTTTGCCGACTCTCGGCCACAACTCCACCAATCGTTTGAGAGCCTCAGCATGCGCATCTGGCTGTACCGAGAACATCAGATGCGTATGCAAATAGGCCATGATCGCGCCCTCAATATCATCACGAGACTCACAACTTGCCCCGCGAGCGTTATAGATCCTCGCCGCAATTTCCACATCCTCAGGATTCAGCTCGGCAATCAACGTATTGGTCAACTCATCGGCCTGATCACCGTCACCTTGCAGCGCCAGTGCCACAGCCTTGCCAGCCTTGCTCAAGGTTTGAAGGCGGACAATATGCGTTGTTTGAGGCTTGAGGCCGAGAATTTTATCAAAATCAGCGACCGCGGCCGCACCTTGCTTCATTTTCAATTGCACAAGCCCTTGAAGGTAACGTGCCTCTATCTTGGTTGCTTCTGCTGGGGCGTTTTCCAAGGACCTGTAGTATTTCAGGGCCTGATCACTTTTGTTCGATGCCAACGCCAAGTCACCCAACAACTTCCCCGCCTCATAAAAGTGCCATGAGTCCCGATTTTGGCCAGCAAATTCGATCATTCCTCGAGCCGCGTCATCGATTTTCCCTTGACCGGACAAGGCTAACTCCGCTTTGCACAGGGCGATGTAGAAGGCAACTTCCTCCTTGATGATGTCCCGATTGATGTTGTTGACCTTCAACTTCTTCAGTTCTTGCAAGGCTTGATCGTACTGCCCATCCAATGCAAAGCCTCTTGCCTTGGTCAGTTGTGGGGGGTCGCCCTCAAACATGATCTTCGTGATCTCTCCGGCCTTGAAGTTTTTGGTAACTCCAGCCTTGTCCAGCTTCACCCCATCTTTACTCCGTCCAATCACCGCGCCGCTGATATTATCTCCCTTCATGTCATAAACGCGGTCGATTTGTGCCTGAGCGGAAGGGATAGCGAGCATCCAAGTGCAAGCAAAAACGAGCACACGAGCCTTAAAGAAAATGCGTTTCATAGAAGTAATTGTTTTCTTGAGAGACAGGAGAATTCTAAAAACGGAAAAGAGCAGACAATCCAGCAGAACACGGAAGGCCTACTTCTTAGTGGCTTTTGACAAACCTTTCACTGGTTGACCCAAGTCACCTTCAATCTGCTTGAGCAGCTTATTGAACTTAAGAAAGTGATCGTCACCCCCCATCGCGGGATACAGTGCATGCACCGTGGTGATGTCACTCTTTGCTTTTTCAATGAACAGCTTGCTATCGGACTTCTTACCAGAAAGATAACGGCAAAGGGCAACGTGATAACGAGCATTAAAGAACATGTCTTTATACTTCGGATCACGCCCTGTTAACCGGCTCACTTTCCCCCAGCCCCAGATGAGATTTTTCCCCTGGGCATCCGGCTTGCCGCCAAGGAGTGCTTTATCATAGGCCGCCACTGTAAATTTTGCGGGCACAACTTGTGCCCATTGTTCATAAGTGAGAGCAGCGGCAACCTGCGCGTCCAACATCATCGGTTTTTTCTTCAAAATTCCCGCATACTCCGTGATCGCCGCACTGTAACTGCCCAACAATTGCTGTGCTTTCGCAAGCTGGAACTCCACCGTTAACGAAGCATCTGGATTCGCTTTCTTGATCATCTGGAATATACTGACAGCCGATCCCAACAACTCAACCGTTTCACCAGTAGCTTTACTCGATCCAGGTGACATTGAAGTTTCAGCCAAAGCCATCAGGGTTTGCGCTACCCACTGCAAGGTGGCAACATTTTTCGCGTTTTTGGCAACTTTCTCCATGAAGACCCGAAACGCAGAAATCAGAGCCTGCTTTTCGGGTCCCGTGGCAGCATTCAATGATTCCTGAATCTCGCGCGACGCACGCACGTAAATCGCGGTGAGCTTTTTCTCAGCATCGGGGCCATTCACGCTTTTGCGCAAATCATCCATCACACTTATTGCACGTTTCAAAAGTGCATCGGCCTGATCCGGCGAATTTGCCATTTGTTGAACGAGCACCAGAAGCTCGGTACTGTAGGTATCGCTTGCAAACTTCTGGTCCGCGTCACCAAGTCGATCGATGATCGCTCTGGGGCCATAGGTTTCATTTTCCATGACACCCGAGGCTGCCTCGATATCATTCATTCTCAGGTGGATCTTCATCAGCACTAGCGCTGCGTTTCCTGCATCTCTATCAACGAGCTTTCCTTTGATGGCTGACAGGCCATCTGCAGTATGAATCGCAGCTTTTTCGAGATACTCGCGAGCCTTTGCTTCGTCTTGTGCTGTGACGTACTCATTCCAAAGGATAACCCCAAGCAACCGCATAAAATAACTACGTTCGGCACCTTCTGGCATCGCCAGGATTCGTGTTTCCGCCTCGACCCATTTGCCATCTCTTAATGCGATTTTGATAATCATGCCTTGGGCCCGCGCCGCTTTTTCGTTTTTCGGCCAAGCCTTGAGCAGGAAGTCAGCGAGCGATTCCAACTGACCCGATACAGTTTTGTTCCCGGAGTCCTCGACCAACAAACGCTGGAGAGCGTTTAACGCGACCAGACCACCACTGAGACCAACGTCTGATCCTCGCGAATTACGCGCCAGGAAGAGTCCCACCACTGTCGCATCGCGATACTGCTTCGCCCTGAGAAGTAAATATGCAAGATACTGCCTTGATTGATTCATGACTGCAGAATCTGAGCCGATTTCGACCAGACTCAAGCCACGTTGCAAGTACTGAATCGCAAGCATACGGTTTTCGAACAAACTCTTGGTCAGTTCGTCCAATTGCTTCTTCTCGTCTTCATTCGCGTTTGGATTTTTCTCCAACTGCTCAATGGCTTTCTCCAAGGAGTTCATCGCAGGCTGCAAATCACTGGCACTTTGGAATGCAGCCTCCAAACTTTCAGGCTGTTCAGCCTCAGGCATTTCCGCCGGTGCTTCCCGATCAATACCAAGATCAGCCAAGAGTTCGATCGCCTCATCGGCTTGTGGACTTGGAATCCTGCTGGCCTTGTTCAATAAATCTCTTGCACTTCCTTCGGCTCTTTTACGCTCTACAGGCTTCTTTACCTTGTCAGTGTCCTTTGATCGTACAAGGTAAGCTTTTGCCAACGCGATCCGCAAATTCTGTACGTTGGTGGCAGTGCGTTCATTGGGCCTGATGTCTTGTATCAGCGGGGCTCCCCGGTCAATGCCCATCTGGTAGTTCGGTGGAGACTTTTCCAGACCCAAACGAATGATGCCGCTCACGGCTTGATACTTTGCATCACGCAAAGCATCTGCGTCGGGTTGCTCAAGCATCCGCAGGTAACTGTCCAATGCTTTTCCTTTGCTGCCAAGCTGTTCCTCGACCTGCCCACGCTGCAGCGTAGCGATGGCACCCTGAGCATAACGACCATAACTTTCACTTAACTCAGTGAAAGATTTGAGCGCCTGTTCGAGCAATTCCTTGCCATCTTTCACCGGATCAGGATAGGTGCCTGCAGCTAAACGCCGCGATTCAGCCGCACTATTCATCGCCTGAAGAAATTCACCTCGATATCGATCCCGAAGTGATTTCAATGCTGGATCTGGTGCCTTGGCAGTCGCCATTTCTTTCAGTTTTCCACGCAAGTCCTCAACAATTGCATCAAATGTTTTGGATGCCCCCAAGTAGGATTTCGCGGCCTCGGAACGCGTCTTTTCATCAGGTTCACTTCCCATCAACTGGGTCGCACGAACCAATTGCAATTTTCCTAGTTTCAAACGCGCTTCAGAAAGACGAGGGTGTTCTTTTTGTTTCAGGAATTCCGTGATTTCTGCCTCAGCCAAACGAAAATTCTCACTTCGCCTGTCACTGTTGCGTGAACTGATCGCCAGATCGATGTGCGTCTGGGCCTTCTCAAGAGGAATCGCCTTCAAAAAGTCGTCCGGAACACCGGGATAATCGCCGATCCGATCCAAGTAGGTCAAAGCTGTGTCAAAATATCCAGCCGCACGAAGTTGCTTGACAAAATTGTTCGCGGGCTCACCCCCAACAACAAGCGGTGTGGTCGTGACTACCGCTGCCACTGCCAGAAGCAGGGGCATGAACAGCGATCGCGGTATCCCACGGAATCCGGAATAGAGTGGCATAGGATTTTGTCTGTCTAGAGGAGAAAAGGTGTCACGGAGATATCAGAGCAAACGGTTTTTTTAAAAGCTGAATGCAAGCCCGCCCACAAACACTAGATTAAGAGGGGCAGACGCCCTCTTCAAGCATAGCCCATTCAGCAGGCCATTCGATGCGGATTCCTTCACAGTTCGACGATCAAAGTCTTTACCGGAAAAAATTACCTCGTAGCGAGTCGATCAAGACGTTTCGCAAGCTGATTCGGTTGGCGTTAGGCTTAGCTCTTGTCATCGTGGTGATGCTGGAAGCCGCAAAACCCGGATTTTACAGGCCTTTCTTTGGACACTTGCCAGCGAAATCTGGTGGTGCTGCCGTGAATTTGCCTTCTGCCAAGGCCGGGAAAACGCGTGTTTTCGGCAGCAGTAATTCGGCGGACACATCAACTATGTATTCCCCCAAGGATCACCAAATTGCCAGCCAATTGGTTTCGCAATTGTCGCGTGAAGAGCAAGTGCGCTGGACAGTTACACTTTCGCGGGCCCTGCGAGGCCTGAAAATCGAGCAAGTTCCCGACACAACCACTACAACCCTTGAAGACCTCATATTCGTTCCTGAGCTGATCCCAACTCAGCGCGACGTTTGGGAAGATGCCATCGACAACCTCGACAAGCCCGTGCTGTTGTCCGATGCAGATCCCCAACACGGCTTGGAGCAAAAACATGCTTTGCTGGATGCCTTGGACGAAGCGGCAGCGAACCGTGTGATTGACGGAAGCGTTTGGCGATCCGCAGATTTCGACAGCTTTTACCGGACCCTGGATGCTGCTAGCCAACTCCCAGCTACGGGAATCGCCGCTGTCGGTGCCCTGCCTTTATTGCAACAACCGGATGTTTTTCTAAACCAGAGGGTGGCCATTCACGGTAACGTGGCGTTGGCAGAAAAGCTGAACGCATCCGAAAACCCCTACGGAATCAAAGATTACTGGCAGTTGTGGATCAAGCCAGCCGAGGGTGCGGATCGTCCGATTGTGGTGTGTGTCCCCGATGTTCCCCGGTCGGTTGTGGAGCAAGCGGGTAAAACCGGAGCTGAAAAATCGGCCGCAGAGGGTCTACCAATCACGGTGGTGGGACGATTCCTGAAACGCCTAGCGTATCGATCCGGCGCGGGAGCAGATTTGGCACCTGTGGTCGTTGGAAGGATCACCTATGCTCCGTATGCCGAGGGCGAGCAACCAACCCTACCGAACACTGATACAACAACGGTTTCAACGAGCAAATTTTGGCTCTTGACCTCTATTTCGTGCATTGGCGGTGTCGCATTGGCAATGCTCTTGATGTGGCGGACCAGTGTGCTGGCCAGAGAATCACGTAACCTTCGCACAGCTAACCGTCAGGAACCGGATGAATTCCTAAAAAGCTTGGGCCAACAATCTCCCAACGAACCTTCCGAAGCAGGTCAGGAGCATCCATGAAAATTTGGGGCAAGACGATCAGACGACCTTTCAACCACATCGCACACGCTCTGACACTGTTTGCAACTGGCTTTCTGCCGCAGCTTGCATATCGTTTTCATCGTCGATCTGTACTGACATTTGCTTTGTTGCTCTGCACTTGCTGCTGCAAGTTGGGACACACAGGTGAATCCGTCATCCCGCTGCTCAGTGGGTTTGATGCTGAACGAGTTGAGGCCACTTACCCACCCACAGACCAGAAAAAGATGGGTGAGCTTGCGAAGCTGATGTACCGGTTACGCCCCGTCGACCCCGCCAAGCTACAGGCGATGGCAAACCAGGACACAAGCGTGCCCGAGGGCCAAGAAGCGTCTCCCCTGACAGTGGGTGATGCCGCATCGATCAAAGGCACAATCAAGTCGATGCAGCTGGTGCCGATCCCAACAAAGCTGATTGAGTTCCTTGATTTCAAGCAATTGCACGTACTGACCGTTGAAGCAACGGATGGAAACGACATCAAGATCATCACTTTCCCGCTGCCTCAAGGTGCCCAAGTCGGCGACCACGTGGAAGGTGCGGGCTTGGCGTTGCATCTTGACCAAGCACCCAACCACGCGACCCCCACAGTCTCAGCGATCGCCTGCAATCGCCTGCGTTGGCTCCCATCATCATCATCCATCGTGGGCTGGCAGTTATTGCGAAACAAGGGCGTGGACATCAGTCTGCTGTCCGACTTGGGTTCCAGAAACCGGCAACCGCTGCTCGCCAAAGATGGTGATGCCTTTTATTCGATGATGGCGGCGGCGTCTGACTTGGGGCAAAGCGAAACAGAAAATCCAAGGCCAAGCGAGATCGCGCCCGTCACATTGCTTCAAGGCTCTTCGGAGCTAACAGGCCAATGGATTCAAATGAATCTTGAAACGGTACTGATCACGCGCATCTCGGTGACAGAACCACAGCGACAGACAGAACTGGGCAGTGATCACTACTACCAGATCGATGCCGTGGGTGACCTTGGCAAAGTTGTTGTACAAATCGAACGCCCGGCAGGTGACGATGGTGCCCCAGCGACATTTCAAAATCGCTATCCGGTCTCGGTAGTTACACGACATTTACCCGCGTTTCTCGAAAATCGAATCTCTCAGCAGGAGGGTGGAGATGCGGTCATTTCCGAGCTCAAGACGATGATCCAGATGGATGGATTTTTCTTCCGCCTCTGGAGCTATGAAACGGACTTCATGGCCCAAAATGGTGGTGGTGATCAATTCAGCCCACTGCTGATCGCAGCTGTCATTCGAAACATTGAGCCCAATTCGGCTGATCCAGTTGGAGTTCATTTGATCGGTAGCGTTGCCGCATTTGTGGTGATTCTCGGAATTTTCGGAGTCTGGGTCTGGCAACGCCGGATCGATTCTCGTGACCGTGCTGTGCGCGAAAGGAAAAAAGAAAAGGAAGCAGAAACCCTGCGAATCCCCTGAATGCAGGCTCGCACACCACAATCAAACGCGTCGACTACTTGACCAAAACGTCACAACGGGCAGGATATCAGTCGCTTAAGATCCATCACAAAAACAATCACGCAATTTTTAAGAGAGGCCGACAACATGCGCCGCGCCAAAATTACTGTCATCGGAGCCGGAAACGTAGGAGCAACCTGTGCACATTGGTGCGCTGCCGCCGAACTCGGCGATGTCGTGCTGCTGGATATCCCCCGTACAGAAGATATGCCGCGTGGCAAAGCACTCGACTTGATGCAAGCCTCACCAATCTTCGGATTTGACTCCAACATCGTCGGAACCACTTCCTACGACGACACTGTCGATAGTGACGTGATTGTCGTTACCGCTGGTATCCCTCGTAAGCCCGGCATGAGCCGTGACGACTTGCTCAGTACAAATGCCAAAATCGTCACAAGCGTTGGTGAACAAATCAAAGCGACCAGTCCAAATGCCGTTGTCATTGTCGTCAGCAATCCACTGGACGCCATGGTTCAACAAATGTGGAAAGTCACGGGCTTCGACTCCACTCGCGTATGTGGACAAGCAGGTGTTCTCGACACAGCGCGATACCGAACGTTCTTGGCAATGGAACTGGGAGTTAGCGTCGAAGACATCAGTGCACTCCTTATGGGTGGTCACGGAGACACAATGGTACCAATTCCAAGCTGCACCAGTGTTGGAGGCATCCCAATCACACAACTGATTGAATCTTCTCGGCTTGAAGAAATCGTCGACAGGACTCGAAAAGGTGGTGCTGAAATTGTTTCACTGCTGAAAACAGGAAGTGCTTACTACGCTCCCGCGGCAGCATGTGCTCAAATGGTTGAAGCCGTTGTACGCGACAAAAAGCGGGTTATTCCAGTCGCTGCATTGTGCGATGACCAGTATTCGGTTGGTGGTTACTACGTCGGCGTTCCTGTCGTCATGGGCAGTGGCGGAGTAGAAAAAATCATCGAGCTGGACCTTACCGAAAATGAAACTTCTGCCTTCCAAAATAGTGTTGAGGCTGTCAAGCAATTGGTAGCAACGATGGATCAATTGCTATCAGCGTAAGCCTCAACGGAATATTTCTTTTTGCAAAAGAACGAAATCGACTTTTTCGCCGCCTTGGAATCTCATCAGCGTTGACATCGGTCCAAGCGCGGCCTTAGTTTCTGGGTCGATCATTTGCGCAACACCCTTTTTTTTGTTGCGCTCGTTTTAAAATCGCCTTTCTTTTCGCGAAAGCCATGGATCGTTTACACAAGTCGATGTCATGGAGCCAACCTACGGAATCGGAATCCGACAAGCAAAACTCCCACAACTATCCGTGGGACAGTGACGAAGCTGATTCGAACGCTTCGTTTGGCCTCGCTCACACTTGGTCACACAATACTGCACACCGCAGTTTTTTCCTTCCATTGCACTACGCTGAAAACCACCAATATCCTCTGTTGGTTTGGTTTCACAGTAACGGTTTTAACGAACATCAAATCGACCAGGTGATGCCGCACATCAGCCTGCGAAATTATGTTGGTGTGGGAATCCGAGGAACCAAAGCAGCCGATTCGATCGGTCATCGCTTTGGTTGGCACCACAGCCCTGCGGGCATTGCAACGACTCAGGAAGCCGTGATGGAGGCAATTGAAGCTGCTGCGGATCGTTTTTCGATTAACACGACACGCGTGGTTTTGGCTGGCTATCGCGAGGGAGGAACGATGGCATTGCGAACCGCCATGAGAGAGCCTCAGCGTTTCGCGGGGGTCATTTCGCTCGGTGGCCGCATGCCCAACGGTTCCATTCGCAATTTTCACCAACTGCGCCAACGCCGCCTGCCCATGCTCTGGCAATGGGGCACAGATAATAAGCAGTACAATAATCAAAATCTAAAAGTGGATTGCCAGACATCGATGGCGATTGGCAGCCGGGTTGAGGTGCGACAATACCCCGGTGACGATGAAATGACCACGATCGCGTTACATGACCTCGACGAATGGATCATGCGACATGTCGTCGCGGAATCTTCGATTCAGAACTCTGATCGTTGGGCGTCCAGTCCTACACTGTATTCGAGTAATTAATCTTCCTGGCCAGCGCGTTGAAGGGCGGGAATCAGACAACTAACCCCCGTTTGATCAGTTTCGCGGCCACAAGTGATGCCGAATCGTCGGCCATGGGGTAGACTGATGTGTGTTTCTGACCCACTCGATTTAGTGGTGCAGCGTCAATCCACGACGCTGGAAGGAAGAAGTCACTCCAAGAATACGCCCGACCACGCCATGCCTTCATCCGATGATTTACACGATGGTGATCAAACGGAGCCAGATCCACAAACTGCTGCCACAAACGGCAAGACTGTCTTGCTCGTAGACGACGACGTTGAAATCGTCGAAGCCGTGCGTTACGCACTCGAAGGGGCTGGTCATAACGTGGTCGTAGCCCGCGACGGTAATCAGGGGCTGGCACTTGCGGAACGCGAGAATCCAGACTTGATCGTGCTGGACATGATGATGCCGAAACGTAGTGGCTTCCTCGTCCTTGAAAAACTGCGCCGCCTTCGAACGGACCCCCTCCCGGTAATCATGATTACCGGAAATGAAGGCAGTCGCCACAAAGCTTATGCGGAACTGCTAGGTGTGAGTGACTACATACGCAAGCCATTTCCGATGGAACGGTTGATCTCCGCAGTCGATAAACTGATCGGATCATGAATCCCGTCGCTGACAATAAAGAAGTACAGCACCTTTCACGACACATCGTGATCGCGGCAGCAATCACGGGAGCTCTAGGGATCGCCATCGGAGCCTTCGCTGCCCACGGTTTGGAATCACTCTTCGAGAGTCGTGGCTATGATGCCGCTTTTGCTGCCAAACGGTCGAATCAGTTTGAGGTGGGTGTTCGCTATCACTTGCTGCAATCTGCCATGCTATTAGCGTTGGCTGCCATCCCATGGGGTTCACAACGATGGCGCCGATGGTCGATGCGAATGAGCTTAATAGGACAAACGCTATTCTGTGGTAGCCTCTACCTGCTGGTCCTCACGAACACACCAAAATTGGGGGCGATTACCCCGTTAGGTGGCGTGTGCCTTATTTTTTCCTGGTTAATGCTGCTGCCGATGTGCTGGAAATCAGGCGATGAATGACATCTGCACGGATGCATTCTCCCAGAAAACGATCCTCGGGTCCTCGCCGTCAACGCTGGAATCGCTTACCGTGTTGGCGGCTCAATCTTCATTGCTCTAGCTCTTGCAATTTCCGCCGATGTCCACTGCGGTTCCACCAGAAATCGAGTTTCCCAAGAATTGGCACCGCCGCCACTTACTTGATTTGGAAAGCCTGTCACCGGAAGAAATCTCCACCATTCTTGATGTGGCGCAAAGACTCAAGGAAATGACTCAGGGGTGCCGTCACAAGATCTCCCTGCTTGCTGGAAAAACATGTGCAAATCTGTTTTTTGAAAACAGCACACGTACTCGAAACAGCTTTTCACTTGCAGCCAAACGCCTTGGCGCTGACACCGTCGAATTCAGCAGTGTCGGCAGCAGTGTTGCCAAGGGTGAGACCTTTGTGGACACCGCCAAGACCATCGAGGCGATGGGGGTCGAGTGGGTGGTTACGCGGCACGGTACCCCGGGCACACCCCACTTGCTGTCACGCGAGCTGGATTGCTGCGTGCTCAATGCGGGTGATGGGCCACATGGTCATCCGACACAAGGCTTGCTCGACATGCTGACGATCAGGCAGCATCGAGGCGACATCAAAGGACTTACCGTGGCATTGGTTGGCGACATCGCCCACAGTCGCACGGCACGGAGTAACATCTGGGGGCTCAGTAAACTGGGAGCCCATGTCATCATTTGTGGTCCTCCTACCCTCGTCAGTCCAAGATGGAAAGAATTGGGCTTCGAAGTCGCCCATCACTTGGATGACATCCTTCCTCGTTGCGATGTTCTCAACCTGCTGCGTATTCAGTTTGAAAGACAGCGTGCCCGACCATTTCCAAGCGTCCATGAGTACGCTGCTCTCTACGCCATGAATGGGGTAAGGATGCAAAAAGCGAAAGACAACATCCTGATCATGGCGCCCGGTCCAATCAATCGTGGAGTGGAAATCACGCCCGAGGTCGCTGATGGACCACACTCCGTGATCCTCGAACAAGTCACCAATGGTATCGCTGTCCGTATGGCAGCACTTTGGCTGCTCTCTGGTGCTAACGAAAGAGCCAAAGCCAACGCAACCAGTTCACCCGCTGAGTGATCGACGCATCACGCCTGATTGCTCGAACATGTGTCAAAGCCGAGCTAAGCAACACAACTCCATGAACAAAACAGTCAAGAGAGATCTGCTCATTGAAAATGCCCGACTGGTAGACCCCAGTCAGGATCTGGATTGTTCGGCAAACCTTCTGGTCATCCATGGATATGTGTCAAAAATTGACCCCACGGATCAAGAAATTCCTGAGACTTGCGAACGCCTTGATGCAAGAGGCAGGATCGTTGCACCGGGTCTGGTGGATTTGGGTGCCGAGTTACGTGAACCTGGCTATGAAGAAGACGAAACAATCGAATCAGGCTGCCACGCAGCCTTGGCCGGTGGTTTCACATCTGTACTTTGCTGCAGCAGTACTCGTCCATGCATTGATTCCCCCGGTGCGGTCGAATTTGTACGGCAGAAAGCCACCAAAGCGCGCGGTGCACGTGTCCATGTGATTGGTTGCCTCAGCAAAGGGCGTGAGGGAGAGCAGATGGCCGAACTTGGCTTGCTTTCTGTTGCGGGAGCAGTCGCCTTCAGTGATGCTCCCAAATCAATGCCCAACAACGCATTACTCAAACGGGCCCTTGAGTATTGTCGCATGTTCGATCTTCCCATCTTTGATCGGCCCGAAGTCCCAGAATTGGCCGAGGGGGGCATGATGCACGACGGCCAAACCTCTCTTGTACTTGGCCTCAAAGGACTCCCCACAGAGGCAGAAGACTTGGCAGTCGCTCGAGACGTGCGACTGGCCGAAGCCACCTCGGGACGTCTGCATGTAGGCCCGGTCAGCACCATGGGTGCCGTGGATATGATACGAAGGGTCAAATCGCGTGGCATTGACGTCACTGCATCGGTTTGCCCCCACAATCTGTGCCTCTCCGATATCAAACTGCGATCTTTTGACTCCAAGTACAAAGTTCACCCGCCTTTGCGAAGCGAAAAACATGTGGAAACACTTCGAAACGCTCTCGCAGATGGGACCATCGACGCTATCCAAAGCGGCCACATGCCACGTAGTCGCGAGAAAAAGATGGACGATCTTGACCTCTCACCCTTTGGTGGGTCAGCGCTGGAAACAACCCTGGCAACCACAATCACGTACATGATCAACGAGCAGCTGATTGACTGGAAAACAGCCATCAACCGGCTTTCAACGGCACCGGCACGTATTGCAGGAGTCGACGGCGGCTCGCTGAGACCCGGTGCCATAGCAGACATCGTCATCATTGATCCAAACGAGAGCTGGCAAGTCGATGGCAATCGCTTCCGCTCACACTGTAACAGTAGCCCTCTCGATGGTCACACACTGCAAGGTCGGGCAACTCACACAATCGTCGCTGGCGAAATACGCTACCGATTGAAACCCGAATTGGATCATATCGCCTGAACACACAGGCACGTCAGGAAATAGACTGTCCGGACGAGAATGACACTTGCCCCCTCGACCCTGGGGCTCCCTCGACCCTGGGACCCCTCGACCCTGGGACCCCTCGACCCTGGGACCCCTCGACCTTGGGCTCCCTCGACCCTGGAACCCCTCGACCTTGGCAACGTGGCAGCAACGTTCTATTTACTCTCTTCTACGTTCTTCGATTCGATCTTGCCAGCTCCCTGCTGCAAACGAATGGTTCTGTCGATAGCGGGCACTTCAAATACCTCCCGCTCACCACCCGGCCAGACAACCGTGATGGAATCCACCGCTTGTTGCTGTCCCAAGCCAAAAGTAACCACTCTCTCAGA
The DNA here is from genome assembly GCA_002862205.1 of Planctomycetaceae bacterium. Taxonomy (GTDB): domain Bacteria; phylum Planctomycetota; class Planctomycetia; order Pirellulales; family Pirellulaceae; genus Rubripirellula. The sequence continues at coordinate 49,545 of PKCN01000360.1, forward strand.
CTGACTGAGATAACTGCGAGTCGGCATCACACACTGACTTTGCAAACGATCGCCCAATTCAAGCTCAACAACCGCGCCGATCCCCTCTCTGTTACCGCTTGTGCCTTCCAAGGCAACCCGTAGCCAGTGGTGCCCCAATTCCTGATCATTCCGGAACAGGACCGGCTTTCCATCACTGACGGAGATGACAACATCCTGATCCCCGTCCTCATCAAAATCTCCAAATGCCGCGCCACGGCCGACGACTGGCTGGTAGAAGTCTTTTCCCGTTGAAGATTCGGGCACCAGCACCAGTTCGCTCTTCGCTTCTCGACCAGCATTCCAAAAAAGTTGCGGTGGCTGAGCATACCTTTGTGTGGCCTGAACCTTGGAGATCTCTTCTTCCAAATGCCCGTTGGCACCAAGCAGATCAAACCGCCCGTCGAGGTCCACATCGAAGAAAAACAATCCAAATGTCAAACCCTGCCGTGTCGGGGGTCCTAGACCGGTGTACATCGCAGCATCGATAAACTGCGTCTTTCCAGCCCGCGCCATGTAGAGAGCACTGGCCTCGTTGGCGAAGTTCCCAATGCCAATGGCGAGCGTCCCATCACCGCGAAACTGTGCCGTGTCAATGCCCATTGCGCCGCGAGCATTCCCCGTGTTGCGATCAAAGGCTATTCCACAGATGCGTCCCACTTCGGTGAACGTCCCGTCTCGCTGATTTTCGAACAAGAAATTCCTGACGGTGTCGTTTGCCACAACAATGTCCAGCCATCCATCCCCATTGAAGTCCACCGGGGCCAGCCCCATGGCTTTGCCAAGTGGCACCCCCGTATCATCATTTCTGATCTGAATCCCGGCAGTTTCCGACACATCAGTGAAACTGCCATCACCGTCGTTGTGATACAGATAGGAGAACGACCCAGAAAAAGCCTTGGGGGGCCCGTAAGCACGGGACTGCCCATCCAACGTGAATTTCTGGCTGAGATCCGCGTCTTTGCTCCAAGACACATAATTGCAGACGAACAGATCCAACAAACCGTCGTTGTCGTAGTCAAAAAAACCACAACTTGTGCCCCAGGTGTCATCTGTACCGCCAACGCCCGCTGCGTCTGTGACATCCTGGAAAACGCCACCCTCATTCCTCAGAAGACGATTTTTTCCCACGGCCGACAGGAAGATGTCGGTGTCCCCATCGTTGTCATAATCACCAACGGCTGCTCCCATGCCGTAAAGCGTGAAACCCAGTCCTGCTTTTTCAGTGACATCAGTGAATTGAAATGCTCCATCGCCAGCGTACAGCCGACTCGAAGAATCCTGTTCTCCACGGTTGTCCCAGGGCCAACGACTCGAGTTCACCAGCAGTACATCAAGATGACCATCACCGTTGTAATCAAATACAGCAGCACCACTGCCCATTGTCTCTGGAAGCAATTTCTGCCCTTCGCGACCAGACTCGTGAGTGAATTCGATACCGCATGAGCCAGCCATGCTCGTCATCACCAATGACGGAATTTTTTTCTCGTTTGCTGGCCTCTCGTCAGGAGGCGTGCTTTCAACTTCCGTCGAGACTTCTTCGTCTTTATTGAAATTCACATAGACCAGAATACCGATCAATGGCAGGCACAGTAGCATGATCACAAGCAGTGACGCACGAAACGCACTGGCGATCACAGCATCGTTCTGTACGTCCTCATCATCATCAGCCTGATCATCTGTGGTGTTATTCATGTGTTTCCATGTCAATTTGCTGCGGCCACATCTGGTTCTTCATCCGCTTCCACATCAACGCGTTGCAAGTCATAGATCACAAGCGCTTCAGCCGCATGATTTGCCGCCGGATACTTGCGTCGCGCGGCGGGGGTCGCAACTTCCGCAGCGTTATCATCGGGTTTATAACGAGTGTGAAGTGCACGGTGAAACTGTTCCTGTTCAGCATCATCAATCAAACCATAGATCTCAGCCAGATTGGCATGGGCGGTTACGTTCTCAGAGTCGACATCGAGTACCAGTTTGAACTGTTTGATTGCATCCTGAACCATTGCTTCAAATCCCGCATCATCTCCCATCACTTCTGCGCGTTGAGCCAAATCAACCAGAGTTAAACCCAGTTGGTTTCGGACTGCATAATCGAGTGAAAAGTCAAAGCCTCTTTCCGGCACCTTGGTCTGCAGCACAGCTCTTAAAGAATCGGCCGCCGCTTCAAGGTTCCCCTGCTGTCGATTAACGACTCCACTCAACCACCCATGCGTCCACGATGGCGGCGGCGGGTCCATCTGTGCAGCTCGCCTGAGCGATTCGGTTGCTCCATCCAGATCACCTTCAGCAAACTGCACACGCGCCATATTCAGTGGTCCATCAAACCTGCCCAAAGCCTCGACTCTGGCAAATGCCTCTCCTGCTTGCTTCAGTTCAGCCTTGCCTTTGAGCAATAAACCGATTCCGTAATCATTCCACCTCTGCCACTCAGCAATGGTTGCTGGAACAGAACCAGAGTTTGAATCTTCACCATCCGCTTCGATATGGTCGACGACATGCAGACTGACGCGATCACTTGCAATCTCGATAATTGGCAAGTCATTGGGGTCACCGACCTTACCCAAATCGAGCGGGTCAACCTCCGGGTCACGATCCGCACGAATGTAATCGAGATACTCCGTATCAAACTTCCGGTACAACAGTTTCGCAGTTACCACAATCGGTTCATCCGACGTCTCGGGTACGTTCAACTTGTAATGCACGGTCTGCCCGGCGCCCGGTGGCATCTGATGGCTGTACAACGGCGTAAAGATATTCTGTGCATTCCTCCGATTGATCCGATTCCCTTCCCGATCCAGCATGAAGGTGTTGACAAAGTGAGCCCACGAATCAACCACTTCACTTTGGTCACGGTGGCCACTTTGTCCGATCAAGCGATCGCCCTGCATGGCCGTCATCTCTATCCAAATCTGATTGGAATCTGATGTTCCCTGACTGAAGTGGTGCCCAAGCTTCATCGTCCGGAGCACCGTTTCGAGCAGATAGGTTTTGCCTTTTTCAACCTTTGCTGAATCAGACAACGGTGCCTGCAAGACGCCATCGATCGCACCGTCTTCCTTCAATCCAAACAGATCGACACGGAGCGTGCCTTCGAGATACTTCCGATGCAACTCGACTTGCTCCTGGTCACCCATCCAATGTCCTAACGCAGAATTGGCACTCGGGAATGAATGGGTATGAACCCCCAAGCCACCAAGTTGCTCCATGTACTTTGCACCAAACTCATCACTCGCAACCGCTGGCATGTGGCATTCATTGCAGTTCTTCTCTGCCTTGGGTGGGTAATAAAAACTTCTGGCGCCATGCCCGGATACACCGCTGAGCAGATAGCTGTCGTAGTGGTTCTGTCCCCGCAAGAAGTCTTTATACGCAGTCACGTCTCCCGGCAAAGATACCTTGTGGCAGGTACCACAGAACTCCGAAGTCTTGTGCAATGGCTTCAGCATCTCATGCTTGTGAAAAGCGGGCTTCGCTTTGACCATGAGCGAATTAAGCTCTGACAGAATCGGATTGTCGCTGTAAGCGAAGGGATAGTGCTTGGGCTCATCAATCGTGTAATCAGCGTTGCCGACGTGGCTGTCAACAGATTGAATCGCATGGCAAACGGCACACGAAATTCCGGCATGCGCCGTTGGGTCGTTGACGTCGTCGTAGTTGGGATCGTCGAAGCGGCCGGAAAAGAAGGGAACCGGATCATGGCAGCCAGCACACCAACGTGAAGCCTGCACAGTCCCCGCCCGTTCTGTTGCAACCTTTCGCGTCTCTCGCACAGAAGCCCGGTAAGCAGGATTGTTGAAACTGCTGAGTTTGTGTGCGCTATGCAGTGCAGAGTCGTAGATATCCTGATGACACTTCAGACAATACTCATCATTCATAAGTGTCTTGGCGGAAATGAACTTGCCGGTGGCGGTTTGTGCCAGAGACGGCTCGAAATACTTCTTTCCGTCAATGGGACCCTCGTCTCCGCTGATCCTCGGATCGGAGGCCTGAAAGCCAACCATCACGATCACAATGCACCCAATCGCCAACGCGACTCGGCGGCCAATATGCCACTTGATCCGGGGGCCGACGAGACGATGCAGCCAATACAGCCAAATCGCAGCCAACGGTGCCAGAAAATGCATCCAATAAACGATATTTCTGGTCGTGGGATTAACAATGGAAAACGATCCAACACGCATCAGCAGCAACCCACTGACAAGGATCACCAACGAGATTGCGAGCAGCGCATACCCGATCCTGACGGCACGCCGGTTCCGCCGTTTCCGCGATCGCCACATGTGAAGAAATCCGAACCCGACCACGGGCGATATCAACAGCAACCCCAGACCCAAATGCATCAAAAACATCAATTGATAGAAGTGGGTCTCGTAGACTTCACCCGTAAATTTCTGGAGCCAGGTAATGGAGGTCAGGTAGAGACCATTTGCCGCAAGCACGCCAAAGAGCGTCAAGACGATATAGAGCACTACCCGAAGCCGGGGTGTTACCGGCCGAATGGGAGCTTTCTTCTTGAGCACCGGCGGCGCCTGTTCAGACGGGGATCCGTCAGGAGCGGCATTACTTGTGGCCATGCGGGCTTTTCAGGTCAGAGAAGGGGGTCACATTCTGTAGACGTAGCGAGGACCAAAATTGTTTGCCAAACCAGCGTGAAAGACAAAACAAAAGGGGCAAAACGAACATTTAAGCCCATTAACCCCTCGCTATAGGGCATGACCGCGAATCAGGGACTCTCAAAACTCATCTCGGTGGCCATTCCTGGCCTTGCCCAGAAAGATCGGAAGGATTGACGACGCTTGAGGTGGTGAGCGTTCAATTCCCATAACGCCTGACGCTTTGTCGCGTCTTCTGCTGGGGGAGGATACCGGCTCATGTCGCGATAGGGCAAAGGTAACGTGGATTGCCCGGTGAGCGTATTCAAATCAGCGTCTTTATCCCACCCAATGCTGTGAAAAATGAAATCCCGCTTCCAGCCCTCTGGCAGATCAGCTTGCGGCAACGAAAACTGAAGTCGGATTTCATCTCCGGAACTCATGACCACCATTTCGTCATCCCACTCCCGAATCAGGCCAGTGCAATCACCAAACTGGGAAAGCTCGCCAGTCAGCGGTGGCCATCTCGGAGCCAATTCTGCCTGTTGATAGTCGTAAGTTTCGGGCCGAGACAAACCATCCCGCAATCGCTCAGAGAATCCATGGAAAGCGACCTCTGCCTGCAGCAAATCAACATTTTCGACTCGAAATTCTGCCGGCTGCTCTTGGACAGCAACCTCAGCACAGTCCCAATAGATCTGCGCGGATGTGCGAATTCGAAATCGAGGATCCTCAGAGTTCACGATATCAGTCACATCAACGACAATGGTTTTTGTTTTTCCTCCGGGGAAACCCATGTATTCAATGGCTTTTTTCCAGCCAGAATCAGATGTCGAATCAGGCACCCAGACGGATGGAAATTCCAATGGTCCAAGTGACGGATTCTGATCGATCTGGATGTTCAGTGAAGTATCAGTGGGCAAGATCCAGCCAGTCAGCACAAGGTAGACTTTGCAGCCATTCACAACACCGCCGATACTTCCCTGAGACTTACCAGCCAGCGTCTTAACAGCCAACGCCTTACCAAAATCGAGGTCGATCCAATGCGGCTCGCACAGGCCTTGTCGATAACGGCGATCAAACCCCTTCACAAAGTCCCGATCAACCTCTGATAACTTCGTGGTCACGTCTCGCCCAAACGTATCGCTGCCGTGAACGAGCGCGTGCCGATCATTGCTGGAAAAAGCAAAGATGGTAGGAGTCGCAATCTGCCCGGGCCCCACTTTTTCATTCGTCCAAATATCGATGTCGGCAGGATGGTCGACTACCTGCAAGGCTACCTTGTCGAAGTACGCCACCTCCCACAACTCTTCGGTGATTCGAAAATCATAACGATCTCCACGAGGACGAATCCGATCGCCGTTGATTTTCAGATATTCCCATGGCCGGTCTTTTGCAACGATACCACGCGCCACCTGCAGTCCAAGCGGTGCAGCCCACAAGCAGTCCGTTTGAAATACATACTTTTCACCATCCCAGGCGTAGAGATAAGGGCATGAACCCTTCAGTGTCTGCTCCTCTTCAACAAGCGAATCAACTTTCGGATCGCGAACCGTTTGAGTCAAACCATTGGGGAAGATTGCACGCACGCTGCTTGCGGAATCGAAACCATCAAGCCCAAAATGAGTTGAAGGTGAGCGTACAATCCTTGCCCGATAGTGCGCCCCAAAACGCATCTCGAGCACGCTTCCTACGGCATAATGATTGACTCTCCCGCTGGCATTGTCATCAATGCCCTTGAACCTCACATCCATGTAATGACCAATTGGGACCGTCTTATTCTTGAGCAGGCTGATTCCCTGCGATGTCAGACCGACAAGATCCAGCACGCCATCTCCGTCAAATTCCGCCACAACCAGATCCCGGGCTGACTCGGTTGACGCGACCGCTTGCCAATCACGAAATCCCCAAGGACCAATCCTTGTGATCGCAACTCCCCGTTCATTCAATGCAACGACTTCCATCCATGAGTCGTTGTCCAGGTCCGCCACAACAGCCGCATCGGCTGCATGTTCGTTCTGTTCCACGTGATCGACAGTCCATGCATTTGCAGCAGCGGTCTGCGAGTAGACGATGGAAACTCCACCTTTACCAGCAACGACCAGATCCCAGGAAACATTGCCATCGATGTCTTCAACCGTAATGAATTCAGCACCCTCGACGGGCGGAATCTCATCGAAAAACCGGCTACGGAACTGAAGATGTAAAAGATTTTCCAGCATGCCAACTTTTCCGCTGGCACGATGCACCGTCACCACATCAAGATCCAAATCCCGATCCAGATCAATCAGCGACATATCCGATACCGGATCGTCACCTGCGAATGCGTTCTCAGACTGTCCAATTTCGAAGAAGCTCCGATTTCCGCGGTTGGCAAACAAGCGAATGCCGTCCGTCGCTGTCGCTAAAACCAAATCCAAGTCACCGTCTGCCTCCAGATCACCCGTCACCGCGGCGGTCACGTTGCGGACATCCTCGAGACCACTGTCGGATTCTGCCAAGGACAACCGTGATCCTTCCTCAACTTCTGAACGACCGTCCAACTGCACAAACCGAACGCCATTAGCGCCATAAACAACAAGACTTTGGAAGGTATTGTGGCGGGCCGCAGAAGAGTAGTCCTGATCACTTTCGACAACTGTTTTACGATCGGCTCGCAAACGCCTTGGATCACTGCTATCGACGAGAAACAAATCCGCAGCCACGATTCCCGCTGGAGCAATATCTAATTGCAACTGTCCGACCAAGGTGAATTGCCCACCGCCCTCATTACTCCACAATTCCAGTAAACCGTCCTGGTCAGCACTAACCAGGTCCCTATCCAGATCGAGATCGTAGTCAAGTGAAAGCACAGTCTGCTTGCCCTGGACCGGGCTAATGATCTGATTTTCAAATTTGAATTCACTGCTGTTCGGATCCAACGGCTGATCTTCTACCGCCTGTGCGGATAATCGGCGGAGTGAATCAAAACTCAACAGATCCAGAGGGTGCGGAGAAGCTCTGCGACGATCCGTCTTCACGATTTCAGTACTGTTCAGCACATTGAACCACAGCAACATGCGATTTTCGGCCTCTGACCAATTTTCCTCGTTGATAGCGGCTACGATCTGGGCAACCAATTCATCAGGAGTGACTCCAATGGGCTGGGTCTCACGTCTGATCGAAGGTTCGATTGCCTTAGCCAACCGATTAGCACGTTCCACGAACGCAATCGCTTTCTGATCATGCGTCGCAATGTTGAGTCGCGACGCTCGCAGCGCGAAGAAAAGATTATCAGGCTGTTTGTCAGAAAGCTGCCCGATCGCATCAGCAGCATCCGTCAACAAGTCCGCCGGGAGTCCATCAATCGGATCCTCCAATTGTTCGACGACCTGAATCAGTGATCCGCCCAGAATCCGAACCTTCGCTGATTTACCGGCCTCACCGCGAATGGCGGCAGCAACACGCTTGTAAACTTTATTACGTTCCAATTTCGTGACAGAACCGGGCAACAAGGCTGCCTGATGCAAATCGACACGAGTCGCCAGCCACATGGCAAGAACTTCGTCCTCCGCCGCTTTTTGAAAATCCTCAATCGCCTGCCTGGCCGCGGAAATGGCATCGGGCACTTGCCTGCGGGCATTCTGTTTTTCCTGATCATCAAGCGACGCATTGGTCGCTTTTGCCGACAAGGCATCAACCCGAAGCACTCGATTGATCGCACGGTTGAGAGCGATTGACTCATCAGATACCGCTTCGCTGTACAACTTGCTCCATAATTTATCTGCTTGAACCACCTCAAGATTTTCAGTCGCTGCCAATGCAGTTCGAGTCAGATCGAGATTCTGGCTGATCACCGGATCAAGCCCACCTGCCCCTGGGCCAGCTTTATTTTCGGCCAGCATCCAGAAGCCAGCCGCAACGCACAACAGCACAACTGTGCCCCCAACCAGCAGTAATACCATCCGGCTACGGTCGGCCGATGTTTCGGTGTTCGAGCTTTTGCTACTTGTTGGGCCAAGATCACTCATGAATGCTCCCCACGGGGCTGTTTTTTCGATATCCTTTGCTGCATGAACGTAACAAAATTTTTAGATCAGGCCGACTCGATTCGGGTCGGAATTGTGGAAAGTGGCCAATTGATGCCACTGCAGCTTGGCGAGCGATATTCGTCACTCGCGGAGCTTTTGGCGACAGAAAACCCGACTGCCACGATCCAAAGTCTGGGAACAGACGCCTCCCTGCCAATTGATGACTCGATTCGCTGGCTGCCACCGATTGATGACCAGGAGGTATGGGCTGCTGGCGTGACCTACAAACGCAGCCAAACGGCCCGAATGGAAGAGTCAGAAGCTGCTGCTTCGTGTTACGACCGAGTCTACCAAGCGGATCGCCCTGAGCTGTTCTTCAAAGCGACGCCGCACCGGGTCAGTGGCCACAAACAGCCGCTTCGTATCCGCAGTGATGCGACTTGGAATGTGCCCGAACCAGAAATCACTCTCGTCCTCAGTCCGCAATTCCGAATCGTCGGGCTCACGGTTGGTAACGACATGAGTTCACGCGACATTGAAGGCGAAAACCCGCTCTATCTACCGCAAGCCAAATGCTACGACCAGTGCGCCGGACTTGGCCCCTGGATCACGCTCTTTGACACATTGCCTGAAATGAGCGAACTTCGAGTTGATCTGAAGATTGAGCGTGATGGCCAAGTGGTTTTCGATCAACAGACATCTGGAGCGGAAATGGCACGTTCCTTCGAAGATCTCGTCAGCTGGCTCAGTCGTGACAACTCGATGCCATCGGGTGCTTTTTTGATGACCGGCACTGGGATTGTGCCAAGCAACGAATTTACTCTTCACGCCGCTGATCTTGTTCACATTTCGATCGCCGGCATTGGCACATTGTCGAATCCGATTGTTCAAGCCTAGACTCGTTCAAGCCTAGACTCGTTCAAGCCTCGACTCGTCCAAGCCTAGTCTCGGAAGCCTAGCCCCCCCCAAAAAACCACTTACCCGCACACACTGTATCTACGGACCGCAAGGAATTCTCGTTATGTCGACTGCTGAAAAAGCCATCCGCCCTGTTCTGATCGCTGGGGAATGGCGGCAAGCCAAACACGAACACACATTCAAGGCATCAAACCCCAATAAAAACGAGTTGCTTCCGGTAGAGTTCCCCGTCAGTCATTGGGAAGACTGCGATGCAGCACTTGCAGCTGCCGCACAAGCTGCCCACGAACTGCGTCAACTTCCTGCGGAAAAAATTGCCGATTTCCTGGACTGCTATGCTGACCGTATTGAAGCTGCCAAAGACGCACTGGTTGACGCTGCATACGCTGAAACTGGCTTGGCGAAGAGTCCCCGTTTAGCCGATGTTGAACTGCCTCGCACCAGCAATCAATTACGTGCAGCAGCCGAGGCCTGTCGCACAGGAAACTGGGCGATGCCCACCATCGATACCAAGGCCGGAATTCGATCCTGCTACGAAGCGTTGGGACCGATTTGCATCTTTGGACCCAATAATTTTCCGTTTGCATTTGGAAGCGTCTCGGGTGGTGATTTTGCGGCAGCCATCGCAGCGGGCAATCCCGTGATTGGAAAAGCAAACAGCTCTCATCCAGAAACCACTTATCTATTTGCCAAAGAGGCTCTTGAGGCTGCAAAGCAAACCGGACTTCCAGAAGCGACCGTCCAGCTGATCTACCGAACGAACCATGCAGACGGAGAGCGAATGGTCGCTGATCCCCGAATCGGGGCAACGGGTTATACAGGAAGTCGGAATGCCGGACTGCAACTAAAAACAGCCGCAGATCGCGCGGGCAAACCCATCTATCTGGAACTATCAAGCGTCAATCCCGTTGTCATCACTGACAACGCCTTGGAAGAACGCTGTGATGAAATCGTGACCGAATTCACCACCAGCGTTTTGATGGGAACCGGTCAATTCTGCACCAACCCTGGTTTGGTGATGCTGCAAAAATCAGATCGTTCTGACGCCTTTGTCAAAGCGGTCACAGAAAAATTCAACACCACACCTGCTGGCACCCTGCTGTCACCCGCCGTCGCAAAAAGCCTCTCAGCAAGTGTTCAAAAACTATGTGATTTTGGAGCTGACCTGGTCACCGGAGGTGGTGAACCAGAAAGCGACCGGTGTGCCTATGCCAACACGCTGATGGTGACGACCGCCGCAGCTTTTCTGAAAAATCCGGAAGGTTTTCAAACCGAAGCCTTTGGCAACGCAGCCCTCATTGTCATCGGTGACGATATCGCCGAGCTGTGTAACGCAATTCGCCACCTGGAAGGCAACTTAACAGGCTGTATTTACAGTGCATCCAATGGCAGTGACGATGAAGCCAGTCAAGCCTTGGCAGGCGAACTGACTCCCAAGGTGGGCCGACTGCTGAATGACAAAATGCCCACAGGCGTGGCAGTCAGCCCAGCCATGAACCATGGGGGTCCCTATCCGGCAACAGGCCATCCTGGCTTCACTGCTGTTGGCGTGCCCGCATCACTGATCCGGTTTGGAAAGCTCACAAGCTTTGACAACATCCGACCTCATCGACTGCCAAACCTGCTGGGAGACAAGAACCCAACAGGGAAAACGTGGCGGATGATCGATGGCAGCTGGACGTGTGGAGATGTCAACTGAGCCGTTCTCAACGCATTACGGACAGCGAATCCATCCAGTCATTGAAAACCATCTGTCTCGACGCGGGTATCCCGCTCGGGGATTTTGCTCCAATCAAAATGCTCGATGGCAGATTCGATGTTTTCAACATGGGTGTGCTCGTCAATCAACCCTGCCGACCTTGCAGCCCATGTGATAATTTTCGCTGGTGAAACACCCCGTTCACGGTACAAGCTCAAACGCGTGTCACCATGTCTCTTGGCAAGCCGCCTGCCGTCGGGACCACAAACCAACGGCACGTGCGCAAAACGCGGGACCTGTAATCCAAGTGCTGAATAGAGTTCAATCTGTCGGAACGTACTGGCAATCAGATCATTGCCCCGCACAACCTCAGTAATCCCCATCGCAGCATCATCAACGACGACAGCGAGTTGGTAGGAAGGTTCCCCGTTCTTCTGGGTGACAGGAAATGCTCCCAAGGCAACTGCAGGAACACATTCACGAGATCCCAAAACCAGATCGGTAAATTCCCGCGATTGATCGCCAGCTCTGAATCGCCAGCAATAGGTCCCTTCAGCAGGGAGTGCATCGCCTTGCTTCCAGCCAGCACAGAACCCCGGATAGACCGCTGGCTCATGATCAAAATGCGGTGCGGAACCCGCCTCCTGAATATCTTTACGGGTGCAGGCACAGGGAAAAACCCGGTCCGTTCTGATCAAAGTTTGCAACGCATCCCGGTACAAAGGCATGCGTTGGGACTGCAAATAGGGACCATTCGAACCACCTACATCCGGTCCTTCTTCCCAACTGACCCCCAACCAACTCAGATCATCAATGGCCTGCTGTGAAGCCCATGGTTTTACACGGGGCGAATCTACATCTTCAATTCGCAAAACCAACTTTGATTTTGCTTTCCTTGCCGACCAATAGGCAAGTAAATAGGTTCTGGCATTGCCCAGATGCTGGGCACCCGTCGGCGATGGTGCGAATCGACCTGCGCTCATACGAATTCAATTGTGGGCATTTTCAAAACTCTCCAAAAATCAGTTTTCCTGGGAAAGGATGATTCGCCACAAACTGGAGGAAGCGAGAAAGCCTGTCATATTTCCAACGCATCAAGATCGCGCATGACACATGACCAAAATCCACCCACAACTAGAAGTCAGCGTTGCCTGGCGTTCTGGGAAAGGGGATGACGTCACGAATGTTTCCCATTCCGCTGACATACTGAACCACTCTCTCCAACCCCAGTCCAAATCCAGCATGGGGAACCGTCCCATACCGTCTCAAGTCGATATACCAGTCGTACTCGCCTTGGTCGAGATCAGCCTCGGCCATGCGACCTTGCAATACATCAAGTCTCTCTTCACGCTGACTTCCACCGATGATTTCGCCCACTCCGGGCACCAGCACATCCATGGCAGCCACCGTTTTCCCATCGTCACTGACCCGCATATAAAACGGCTTTATGGAGGATGGATAATCCGTAAGTATGAGAGGCCCATCAACGTGTTTTTCAGTCAGGTAGCGTTCATGCTCTGCCTGCAAGTCGGTTCCCCAGCTAATCGGGTACTCAAATTTTTCATCGCACGACGTCAAAACATCAATCGCCTCAGTGTATGTCATATGCGAGAACGGCTTTTCCACCACCGACTGTAGTTGTGCTATTTTCCCTTTTTCAATTCGTTGATCAAAGAATTGCATATCCTCTTCACATGCATTCAGGCAATCATTGAAAACGCGTTTCAGGAAATCCTCGGCCAATTTCATGTTGTCGGCCAAATCAAAGAAAGCTGCTTCAGGTTCAACCATCCAGAACTCAGCCAGATGTCGACTGGTGTTGCTGTTCTCTGCTCGAAACGTTGGCCCAAAAGTATAAACTCGCCCCAACGCACATGCGTAAGTCTCCGCCTCGAGTTGTCCACTGACCGTCAGAAAAGTTGGCTTGTCAAAAAAGTCGTAAGAGTAGTTCACGGGGCCACCACTCTTGGCCAGCATTTCGAGGTCCAACGCAGTGACCCGAAACATTTCGCCTGCACCCTCACAATCACTGGCAGTGATAATGGGTGTATTGGTGTAGAAGAAACCATTCTCGTGAAAGAACTGATGAATCGATTGGCTGATTTGATTCCTGACACGTGTGACGGCACCAAAGGTGTTGGTTCTGGGTCGCAAGTGTGCCCATTCCCTCAGCTTTTCAAAAGAATGGCGTTTCTTTTGAAGCGGATAGGTCTCTGGGTCTGCCCACCCAACCACGCGTAGAGCGGTCGCGTGCATTTCAGTGGCCTGTCCTTTGGCGGGTGACTCCACCAACTCACCATCGATTGCCACGCTGCATCCAGCAGTCAAACGCTGGACATCCTCCGCGTAATTCTCAAGCTCCCCAGGTACAACGACCTGCAGATTTCCAAAACAGCTTCCGTCATTGACTTCAAGAAAGCTGAATCCACCCTTGCTGTCCCGTCGGGTGCGCACCCAGCCGCGAACTTCACGCCCAGGCCCCACGGACTCAATTTGTCGGGCAGCATTGATTGGAATCCATTGGCTCATAACTAAGCAGCCTTCGCTTGTTTTTGCAGGAATGAAACAAATCCGATGATTAACAGGATCGCCAAAAATACCAACGCGACAATTCCAATTGGGAAACCAAACATTGTTTTCCCATAAAGTCCCCAAGCAGATGCGAACGAGGAAACCACGGTTCCCAGGATCATCAACGCATTCCAAATAATACGCTTTGCACCGGTGGGCATCGCATCACCTAGCACGCTCCTGGAGTTCATGAGAAGCAGGAATGAAACATAAGCGATCGGTAGCATGGCTCCACCGATGACCGATGTCGGCACCGCCAGTGCTGGCGCCGCGGCACCCCAAACGAAAGGACCTAAGACTCCGACAGCTGGAATGAAACTGCCAATTCGATGCATCGTGCCTTCGGCAGGCACATCCAGAAGTTCACAAAAAGCGAACCCATTGATAAGCATCAGAATGATGATGGTCGATACGGCCATCCCCAGCACCCCCACGCCGAACACAGTCTGAGCAATGGTATCTCCGACAAGCGGTTGGAGCGTAGCTGCCAACGCATTGTTGTTACGTTTGACCAACATTGCGGCCACTTCTTTGTCGGCCTCTGGCAGAGCCTCGCGGGCAGCAGCTAAATCCTCCTCTGCAATGTCAGGACTCTGTTGCTTGATCCTGGCATCCACATATTTGTAATAGGCCTTGACCTCGGTAGCGGATTCATCGCCGGCTCGCACCTTGGCCATCACATCCTCAGTCTTTCCATGAAACTGACTGGCTGCGGCAATCACAACACAACCGGTTGCCAGAACAAAGGGAACAATCAAACCGATGGACAGATCGAAAATTGCCAAACCACGCTGGCGAACGCCCCAACCCTTACGCAACATCGAATACGGCAGCAGGAAGGTCATGTTGATACCGACCGCGGTTGCAAACGCCGCAATGATCACATCCTTCTGTATGCCAGCAACCTTTTCGGTCCACCAATCACTGAATGTTCCCGTTTGTTGAATTTGGTCAGCGAGCGCAGGCACAGGTTCAAAAAGGAAACTCAAATTCGGGACAAAACCAGCAAATATCTGGCCCCAATCAATCGCGCCCTTCATACTGAGGGCAAGCACAACACCGAAGAATGATAAAACGACAATGCCTACCATTCCCTTCAAAATCAGCTCAAAAGCTTTGATTCCTTTACTGCCTGAGTTGTAGAACCAGACAACCACCGACGCGACACACAGAATGGACACGGCAACAATGATCTTGCCATAGCCATCAGGGCTCCCAAGAGACGGAACAAGGTTTTGCTGCACTGCTGCTGTGCCCAGGGCAAATTGCGGAAGACACCAGACGATGTTCGCCATCATGGTTGCGATCAGCCAGCCCCATGCGAGAACCGGACTGATCCGGGTCTTGATGGTATAGAAAGGACGCTCTCCGGTCGAAAGCGTGACGTAGCTGATCGCACTTAACATCACGACACCAAGAATCATCGCGACGGGCTGCAGCCACATCATCTCGGTCCCCATCAGCACACCAAGGTACAAGGCCCCAGCGAGCGACCCACCTCCCAATGTAATCGCACCTTGCAACCACCCAGGCCCTGACAAGCGAGTGTAAATCGCAGCCTTGCCAAGTGGTCCAGCCGTTTGTGCTGACTCCAGTAAGACTTCTTCACGGGAAGCAGCGGATTGTTCATCGTTCATGAGGAAACCATCGAGACGAAGGAAAATATGAGAGGGTAGGGCAGGGTAGGGCAGGGTAGGGCAGGGCAGGGCAGGTAGGCACAAGAAGCATGATACTGCATCACGCCTTCCGTCGTGGCAAACGCTGTTGGCTCACTTCTGCAAACCCTTCAACTCTGATTGCAACATCCGTGATGTGAGCGGCTTCAAAAACGATTCGTTTATCCACCGCCAACACGAAACGGCAAAGTTCACTCGCGTTCTGCGAGGTACCGTTCTGCATCCAAAGCCGCCATGCAGCCGGTGCCAGCAGAAGTGATCGCTTGCCGATAGTAGTCGTCAGCAACATCACCAGCCGCGTATACACCTTCGACGCTCGTGTTGGTACGGAATGGTTTGGTCCACTCAATGTATCCTTTCCCATTCATTTCAACAGCATTATTGAGGAATGAGGTATTGGGTGTGTGACCAATCGCAACGAACATTCCGCCAACTTCAAGATCGCGAGAAGAATCATCAACGGTGCTATCAACACGTAAGCAATTGACCAGTTTACCATCTCCGCGTACTTCACCGACCGTGCTGTTCCACAACACCGAAATGTTTGGGTGACTCAAGGCTCGATCCTGCATCACTTTGGATGCCCGCATCTGATCACGGCGAACAATCATGTAAATCGTATCCGCGTTCGCCAAGTTGGCGAGATAGGTGGCCTCTTCGACCGCAGAGTCACCTCCGCCCACCACCGCCAGTGGCTTGCTACGGTAAATCGGCAATGCACCATCACACACAGCACATGCACTGACTCCTTTGTTCTTGTACTCTTCCTCAGAGGGGAGTCCAAGGTAGTTTGCCCGAGCTCCTGTTGCGATGATCACAGTGTGAGCTTGAACGGGTTCTCCAGATGCAGGTTTCAGCGTGTGCACGTCTCCCGAGAAATCAACGCTCTCAATATCATCGCTGATGACCTCGGTTCCAAAATTCAACGCTTGCTGCTTCATCAACTCCATCAGCTCAGTTCCCTGAACCGCGTAATGAGGCTGACCATCTTTCTCGTGACCAGCGGGCGCTGGTGGCAAGTTGTAATGTCGATCTTTCGCCACGGCCGACTCAACAAATGCACGCACATTACCCGCAGGAAAACCTGCGTAATTTTCGACTTCTGTTGTAAAAGCCAATTGCCCCAGGGGAATCATTTCG